>NZ_SZWU01000034.1:173772-231953 GCF_005280935.1 Citrobacter sp. wls757
ACGAAGTCGATGTGGGACAGCTTCGGCTTGAACGGGTGACGCTGTACAGCCTGAGCTTTAACTTTAACTTCTTTACCGTCAACAACGATGGTCAGAACTTCGCTGTAGAATTCAGCTTTAGCTTGCATGTTCATAACTGCATCGTGATCCAGTTCGATAGCAATCGGGGCTTCTGCGCCACCGTAGATGATTGCCGGGAACTTGTTAGCGGCACGCAGGCGGCGGCTCGCACCCTTACCCTGCTCTTTACGTACTTCAGCGTTGATAGTAAACATTTAAATCTCTCTTTAATAATTCCTGCTACAGGCGACCCAGCAACAGGTAAGTGATCTGCTTTGCGTATGCAAAAGCGGGCGAGATTCTATACTCAAACGGCTGGTACATCAATCAAAAGTACGATTAACCGCGTAATTCATGTGCCCGACGAAAGCGTCCTTCATAATCGAAGACCTTTTCACGGACCTGCCAGTACTGACCTTTCATGCGCGCCACCACGAAATCAGGATGCCGTAACAACGCCTGCTGATTAAGGATATCGGCGGCGGTTATCCAGCGAAAGGGTATACCGGGTGTTCGGGTGTGTGGGCGAATAAACAGTTGTTCGAAGGCCGTACGCTGCGCGGGAGTGTGCAGGCGAAAGCGTTCGCTGACGTCAGCGCCATCTTCATCGTAATAGGTGATTTTCAGCCATTCGCCTTTTTCATCCTGGCCATTTTGTAACACCATACCGCTACAGCGCAGGACCAGCGCATCTTTGAGCCTGAGCGCGGCTTTCAGCATGTCATCCGGGTCAACCAGCACCGTGTCGCACTCCCGACAACGGCGGGCAGCAATGTCATTTTCCGCGTTGCACTGTGGACAGTTTTTAAAACGGAAACGAAAATCGCACTGTTCGCGATGGCCGTCATCATCTTCAAACCATCCCTGGCAGCGGCGGCCAAAATGTTCAATCAGCGTGCCGTCTGCCGTGGTTTTGCCCCAGAAGGTGTTTGCAAATCCGCAGGCAGGACAGAACACCTGTACCGGAACGTTGTCGCTTTTCCCTTTCGGAGCACCCACTTCCGGTGCGTACAGATCGTGCGGGTTGCCGGCGTAATCGAGGATCAGACAGTCGGTTTTACCCGGTGTAAGGCGCAACCCGCGACCGACAATTTGTTGGTAAAGGCTAACTGACTCTGTTGGGCGCAGAATAGCGATAAGGTCAACGTGCGGGGCATCGAAGCCGGTGGTCAGGACCGACACATTCACCAGATAGCGAAAGCGCTGGGCTTTGAACTCTTCAATCAGCGTGTCGCGCTCAGCGCCTGGTGTATCTCCAGTGATTAGCGCGGCGTCGTCAGCGGGCAGCAGGCCCAGAATTTCTTTGGCGTGCTCAACGGTAGCGGCGAAAATCATCACCCCTTTGCGGGTTTGGGCAAACTCGACAATCTGGCTGATGATATGCGGCGTTATTCGCTGCTGCTTTTTCAGCTCCTGATTCAGATCTGCTTCGCTAAACAGGCCGTTACTCTGCGCCTGCAGGCGGCTAAAGTCATACTGCACGACCGGCATGTCGAGGCGTTCTGGCGGCGTCAGGTAGCCGTGTTTAATCATGTAGCGCAGCGGTAATTCATAAATGCAGTCGCGAAACAGCGCTTTTTCATCGCCGCGCACCATACCATGATAATGAAAATGATAAATCCAGCCCTTGCCCAAACGAAAAGGCGTGGCGGTAAGCCCGAGCAGACGTAAGTGGGGATTTACTTTAGTCAGGTGAGTGAGGATTTGCTGATACTGACTCTCTTCATCATCGCCAATACGATGGCATTCATCGACGATCAGCAGTGAGAATTCTCCCTGAAAGGCCTCCAGATTACGCGCTACCGACTGTACGCTGCCAAAGACTACTTTCCCGTGGCTCTCTTTACGCTTCAGGCCTGCGGCAAAAATATCGGCTTCCAGCCCCAGCGCACAATATTTGGCATGGTTTTGTGCGACCAGTTCTTTGACGTGCGCCAGTACCAGTACGCGACCACGTGCCACGCGGGCCAGTTCTGCAATCACCAGACTTTTGCCCGCGCCGGTTGGCAGGACGATAACCGCCGGGGTGCGGTGGTGGCGAAAATGGTTGAGCGTGGCGTCCACGGCTTCTTTTTGGTACGGGCGAAGAGTAAAAATCATGAGCTCATTAAGGTAAACAGCAACAATGTATAGTATGCCATGAATCATTTCCCTTGAGGGATGGTGTAACACCGCTATACTGGGCGGATAATAGTCCCACTTTTCGGGCGTAAACCCGCTTCTCGTATTTTTACAGGCAAAAATCACACTCATGCGACTTGATAAATTTATCGCTCAGCAACTCGGCGTCAGCCGCGCTATTGCCGGGCGTGAGATCCGTGCTAACCGCGTTACCGTCGACGGTGAAATCGTTAAAAACAGTGCCTTTAAGCTGTTACCAGAACACGACGTCGAATATGACGGTAATTCCCTGGTTCAACAAAATGGCCCGCGCTATTTTATGCTGAATAAGCCTCAGGGTTATGTTTGCTCAACGGATGACCCGGATCATCCGACGGTGCTCTATTTCCTTGATGAACCGGTTGCCTACAAACTGCATGCGGCAGGGCGTCTGGATATCGACACCACCGGACTGGTACTGATGACCGATGACGGACAGTGGTCGCATCGTATCACCTCTCCTCGTCACCATTGTGAGAAAACCTATCTGGTGACGCTGGAGTCGCCAGTGGCAGACGATACCGCCGAGCAGTTTGCCCATGGCGTACAGTTGCATAATGAAAAAGACCTGACCAAACCGGCTGTTCTGGAGATCATTACGCCAACTCAGGTGCGATTGACCATCAGCGAAGGGCGCTATCATCAGGTAAAACGTATGTTTGCCGCGGTGGGTAACCACGTTGTGGAACTGCACCGTGAACGAATTGGTGACATCAGGCTTGATGACGATCTGGAGCCGGGTGAATACCGTCCATTGACCGAAGAAGAAATCGCCAGCGTTAACTTAACCCCGCGTTAATTTCAGGAGCTAAATGTGACCACCCGGCAGAACTCGTCAATTGCCATAGTCTTTATCCTTGGCTTGTTAGCCATGCTGATGCCGTTGTCGATTGATATGTATCTTCCGGCGCTACCTGTTATCTCAGAACAGTTTGGTGTGCCTGCGGGTAGCGCGCAGATGACCCTCAGTACCTATATTCTGGGGTTTGCAGTGGGGCAGTTGCTCTATGGCCCAATGGCTGACAGCATTGGGCGCAAGCCGGTGATTCTGGGCGGAACGCTGGTGTTTGCGGCGGCGGCAGTGGCCTGTGCCCTGGCGCAAACTATTGATCAACTGATCGTGATGCGTTTCTTCCACGGTCTGGCTGCCGCGGCGGCGAGCGTGGTTATCAACGCCCTGATGCGCGATATCTATCCGAAGGAAGAGTTTTCGCGCATGATGTCATTCGTCATGCTGGTGACCACAATTGCGCCTTTGTTGGCACCTATCGTGGGTGGTTGGGTGCTGGTATGGCTTAGCTGGCACTATATCTTTTGGATCCTCGCCATGGCGGCTGTTCTGGCGTCGGTGATGATCTTTACGCTGATCAAAGAGACCCTGCCTGTAGAGCGTCGCCAGCCGTTTCGCCTGCGTACCACTATTGGCAACTTTGCCTCGCTGTTTCGTCATAAACGAGTGCTGAGCTATATGCTGGCCAGTGGGTTCAGCTTTGCCGGGATGTTCTCGTTTCTGAGCGCCGGACCCTTTGTTTACATTGAGATCAACCACGTTTCACCGCAGCATTTCGGTTATTACTTCGCACTGAACATCGTATTCCTGTTCGTGATGACTATCATCAACAGTCGCTTTGTGCGTCGGGTTGGGGCATTGAATATGTTCCGTACCGGTCTGTGGATCCAGTTCGTGATGGCGGGATGGATGGTCTTTAGCGCACTGTTTGGGCTGGGGTTCTGGGCTCTGGTCGTTGGCGTTGCGGCGTTTGTTGGCTGTGTATCGATGGTGTCATCAAACGCCATGGCGGTTATTCTGGATGAATTTCCGCATATGGCGGGAACGGCGTCATCGCTGGCTGGGACATTCCGCTTTGGCATTGGCGCCATTGTCGGGGCCCTGTTGTCTCTGGCGACCTTTAACTCGGCCTGGCCAATGATATGGTCGATCGCATTTTGCGCTACCTGCTCAATTCTCTTCTATCTTTACGCCAGTCGCGCTCAAAAACGGTGATCTATTACACAACCTGGGGGCCATAAGGTCTCCAGAGTTGATGTACATCAACCGCAAATCTATCATTTCCCCCGCTTATGTTTATTTTATGTAAAATCAATTTATGTAAAAAGTCACATCATTGTAGTTAAAAAGGTTGAGTTAGATCGCAGAAACGAGTACATATAGCCCGGAAATATGCCAGAACCGTTGAATAAATTTAATTACTGGGTTCTGTAAGCAGCATAAGTACTGGATGTAAGCGTTTACCAACTGTCTAAAGACGTATTGTCAATGATGTGTTAATATTGATGTAAAATAATTGTGAAGTGATTGTGCTTCCAGGGAAAGAAAGTGATGACATTACAACTCTCAATCGTTCATCGTCTGCCGCAGAGCTATCGTTGGTCGGTGGGTTTCGCAGGTTCGAAAGTTGAACCGATTCCGCAAAACGGTCAGAGTAATGAGAACAGCCTGGTGGCACTCAAATTGCTCAGTCCTGATGGTGACAGCGCGTGGTCAGTCATGCATAAGCTCAGCCAGGCCCTCAGTGATATCGAGGTTCCTTGTTCCGTACTGGAATGTGAAGGGGAGCCGTGCCTGTTTGTGAATCGCCAGGACGAATTTGCCGCGACCTGCAGACTGAAAAACTTCGGCGTGGCTATCGCAGAACCGTTTTCAAACAACAATCCTTTTTGAGCGTCAGCTTAGCGCGAGCAGCTGACGCGTATAGGCCTGCTGTGGTGCGTTAAAGACGTGCTCGCATTGCCCTTGCTCCACGACCTCTCCCTGACGTAGCACAATAACCTGATGGCATAATGCGCGTACTACGTGCAAATCATGGCTGATAAAAATATAAGCCAGCCGATGCTTTTCCTGTAAGGATTTTAACAACGTCAGGATTTGCGCCTGTACGGTCCTGTCGAGCGACGATGTTGGTTCATCCAGAATGATCAGGGAAGGTTTGAGAATCAATGCTCTCGCAATAGCAATGCGTTGGCGTTGTCCGCCAGAAAACTCCGCAGGATAACGATGTCGCGTTTCGCTATCCAATCCCACTTCCGCCATTACCGCTTTCACCTGTGCCTCGCGTTGTTCGGCTGACAGGGTAGGCTGATGAACGCGCAACCCCTCCTCGATAATCTGTAGCACGCTCAGGCGTGGGTTCAGCGAGGAGTTGGGATCCTGAAATACCACCTGAATACGGTGACGGACCGGCAACAGCTGGCGTCGATTTAAGGTATGCAGTGCCAGACCATCGAACACAATGCTTCCCTGCGAGGTGATTAACCGCAGAAGCGCCAGTCCGGTAGTGCTTTTTCCGGAGCCTGACTCTCCAACCAGCCCCAGCGTTTCACCGGGCCGGAGGGAAAAACTGACGTCGTTAACGACGATGTTGTGGTCCACCACGCGTTTCAGGATACCTTTGCGGATAGGAAAGGCGACGCGGAGTTTTTCCACTTCCAGCAACGGAGCTTGCCCGACAGGCAAATGTACCGGGTCGCCGGAAGGTTCGCTGTTTAATAATTTCTTCGTGTAGGGATGCGTTGGCGCAGTGAGCAACTGTGCTGCTCTATTTTGCTCAATGCACTGGCCGTTTTGCATGACCGCCACGGTATCGGCCAGTTTTTTCACAATACTCAGGTTGTGGGTGATGAACAATAATCCCATGTTCAGCTCGCGCTGTAGTTCCCTCAGCAGTTGCAGGATCTGTGCCTGGACGGAAACGTCCAGCGCGGTAGTCGGTTCATCAGCAATAAGCAGCTCAGGTCGTGTCAGCAGTGCCATGGCGATCATCACACGCTGGCGTTCACCGCCGGACAGCTGGTGTGGGTAATCTGCGAGACGTTTGGCCGCCTGACGGATGCCAACGCGATCCAGGCAGGTCAGGATTTCTGCCCGCGCCGCCTCCCGACGCATTCCCCTATGCAGCGACAGCACTTCATAAAGCTGTTTTTCCAGATTGTGGAGCGGGTTCAGTGACACCATCGGCTCCTGGAAAATCATGGCGATTTTATTCCCCCGTACGCCGCGAAGCGTCTGCTCGTTGGCGTGAAGTAATGATTCACCGTGAAAACGGATGTCCCCGGAAGGGTAAACTACCGGAGGGGACGGTAACAACCGTAGGATAGAAAGCGCGGTCACGCTTTTCCCCGATCCAGACTCGCCCACCAGCGCTAGCGTTTGTCCGGCATCAACCCGTAGTGAGAGGGCATTGACTACGGTGCGCACGGTCTCTTGTTGACGAAAACCTACCGATAAATTCTCAATGGCTAACAGAGGTTGTGTCATTTTAAATCGCCTTGTTGGGATCAAACGCATCGCGTACCGCTTCACCAATAAAGATCAGTAGCGATAGTAGCAGGGCAACGGAGATGAACGCGGTGATGCCAAGCCACGGTGCCTGCAGGTTGTTTTTACCCTGTAACAGGAGTTCTCCCAGTGATGGCGAGCCAAGCGGTAAACCGAACCCAAGAAAATCCAGTGAGGTCAGAGTAGTTATCGAGGCGCATAAAATAAACGGTAAAAAAGTCAGGGCCGCGACCATCGCGTTAGGCAGCATATGACGCAGAATAATACTGCGATCGCTTACGCCTAGCGCTTGAGCGGCTCGAATGTAATCAAAGTTTCGGGTACGTAAAAATTCCGCGCGCACCACGCCAACCAGACTCATCCAGCCAAACAATACGGTAATGCCCAACAGCCACCAGAAGTTAGGCTGGACCACGCTCGACAATAGAATGATGAGAAACAGCGTTGGCATTCCTGACCAAACTTCAATGAATCGTTGCCCCCACAGGTCCACCTTGCCGCCATAATAGCCCTGAATTGCGCCAGCCATAATGCCCATCACGCTCGAACAGAGAGTGAGCATTAGACCAAACAAGACAGAAATACGTGTGCCGTAGAGGATGCGTGCCAGTACATCACCGCCGTTGGCGTCTGTTCCCAGCCAGTTTTGTGCGGAAGGCGGGGAAGGGAAGGGCTTATCGGTGGCAAAGTTAATGCTGGTGGCCCCAAAGCGTATTGGTGCCCACAGGATCCAGCCCTGGTTTTCCAGGCGCTGTTGTAGCCACGGGTCCTGATAATCAGCCTGAGTCGCCAGCGGTCCGCCGAAGTCGCTTTCACTGTAGTTTTTGAACAGGGGGAAATACCAGCTATTGTCGTAGCGCACCAGTAGCGGCTTATCATTGGCAATCAGTTCTGAACACAGGCTAAGACCGAACAGCACCAGAAAAATCCACAGCGACCAGTAGCCGCGACGGTTGTGGCGAAAGCGCGCCCAGCGGGCCTGATTGACGGGGCTTAATCGCGACATTAGCGTCCCTCAAAATCAATACGAGGATCGACCAGCGTATAGCTGATGTCGCTGAGGATATTCAGCAGCAGACCGATCAGGGTGAAGATATAAAGCGTGCCAAACATTACCGGGTAGTCGCGTGATACGGTGGATTCATAACCCAGCAATCCCAGGCCGTTAAGCGAAAACATCACTTCAATCAGCAGTGAGCCGGTAAAAAACATGCTGATAAACGTTGCCGGGAAGCCGGCGATCACCAGCAACATGGCATTGCGAAACACATGTTTCCACAGAATATTTTTCTCGCTGACCCCTTTAGCGCGTGCGGTGACGACATATTGTTTGCGCACCTCATCCAGAAATGAGTTCTTGGTCAGCATAGTCAGCGCGGCAAACCCACCAACCACCGTCGCCAGCACCGGCAGGGTAATATGCCAAAGGTAGTCGGTTACTTTCTGATACCAGGGCAGGGAGTCAAAATTGGCCGAAACCAGCCCGCAAAGCGGGAACAGGTCGTAGTAGCTTCCTCCGGCAAAAAAGACGATCAGCAAAATGGCAAACAGAAAGGCCGGTATGGCATAGCCGATAATAATAAATGCGCTGCTCCAGACATCAAACCGGCTGCCGTTATGCACCGCTTTGCGGATCCCAAGCGGTATCGACACCAGATAGATGATAAGCGTACTCCACAGCCCCAGCGTGACGGAAACAGGCAGGCTGTCTTTGATAAGCGTCAGCACCGAGGCGCTACGAAACAGGCTGTCACCGAAATCGAAACGAATGTAATCCCAGAGCATTTTGAAGTAACGCTCATGAATGGGCTTATCGAACCCATAGCGGCGAGTGATTTCGGCGATCACTTCCGGGTCCAGACCCCGTCCGCCTCGATAATTACTGTCGCTGATGTTACCAACGCCGGTTTGCGCGTGGCTGGCGCGAACGCCTTCGCTACCCGCGCCGGGTAATGCCCCGCTTTGCCCGAACTCAATGGCAGCGACGGCCTGTTCAACCGGGCCGCCTGGGGCAATTTGCACGATAAAAAAGTTGATGGTGATGATGGCCCAAAGCGTTGGGATCACCAGCAGTAGACGTCGAATCAGATACGCGCCCATTTATTCTCCCTGTCGTCTGGCTGCGGGCAGTTTCGCCGCTTTGTTGACGTCATACCACCAGTTGTCGAGGCCAATGGTGTAAATTGGGCGAATAGCAGGATGCGAAAATTTTTCCCACCAGGCGATGCGATCCTCTGCCATAAACCACATCGGCAACATGTAGTAGTTCCAGGTTAATACCCTGTCCAGTGCTCGGCCCAGTGGGATCAATTTGGCTTTATCACCTTGTGCCGCGATGATTTGGTCGATCAGTTTATCAATCACCGGGCTTTGTACGCCGGGGGCGTTGTAGCTGGAATCAATATATTGAGAGGCCCACAAAATTTGCAGGTCCGAACTCGGCCACGGCATCGCGCGATACAACCTCGGCATCATGTCATAGTCGCGACTGCGCAGGCGGTTCGTGATTTGTGAGTTATCCACCTGGCGGATATTCATGGTAATACCTAAGCGCTGCAGGTTGTGCTGGAACGGCAGCACCCATTGACTGTTGCTGCCCGCCGGGAGCAACAGTTCAAAGCTCAGTGGTTTACCGCTGGCGCTATTTACGCGCTGCTGACCCTTTAGTACCCACCCGGCCTGCTCCAGTAAGGTATCGGCTTTCAACAGGTTGTCGCGATCGTAGCCATCGCCTTTTGATTTTGGCGGCTGATAGATTTGGCTAAAGACCTCAGGGGGGAGATCTTTTTTCAAGGGCGCGAGTATCACCAGTTCATCTGCGTCGGGGTATTTTGTCGCGGCATATTCGGTATTCTGAAAATAGCTGTTGGTCCGGCTCCAGGCATTATAGAACAGCGCTTTATTCATCCATTCAAAATCAAAGGCCAGCGTGATGGCTTCCCGCACCCGTCGGTCGTTGAATACCGGGCGCTGAATATTAAATGCCAGCCAGCGGGTATCCTGCGCGGATTCGTTCTTTTGTTCATCTTTGATGATGTAGTGATTCGCGAAATTTTTCCCGGTATAGCGCGTCGCCCAGTTTTTGGCATCATTTTCAAGACGCAGATCAAACGCACCGGCCTTAAACGCTTCAAAGGCGACGTTATCATCCAGATAGTAGTCGTAGCGGATGGTATCAAAGTTCCAGCGTCCACGATTGACGGGCAGATTAGCGGCCCAATAATCTTTGACGCGCGAATAGACAATATACTGGCCCATCTTCCATTTCGTAATACGATAAGGGCCGCTGGCGAGCGGTGGCGATGATAAGGGATCGCTGAGCTTATGATCTTTCCAGTACTTCTCTGGCATCACGGGTAACGAAAACAGGCTGAGCATGTCCTCTTTACCCGGTTTGGCTAATTCAATGCGTACGGTTAATGGCGCGATGGCTTTTACCGTTGTTCCCTTGTAGACCAGACGAAACTGCGGCACGCCTTCAGTCATAAATTTGTGGAAGGTGAATGCGACGTCGCGGGCGGTAATGGGTGAGCCATCATGAAAACGCGCTCGTGGATTAATGGCAATTTCTACCCAGGAATAGTCGTCAGCATAGCGCGCGCTGTCGGCAATGAGCGGGTAATAGCTACCAGGTTCATCGTCAGAGGTCGTAAACAACGTATCGTAAAGCGTTTCGGTACGTGCGCCAGGGTTACCGCGCATCGCATAGCGGTTAAAGTTGTCAAATGTGCCAATGGCGGACAGGGTAATTTGACCCCCTTTAGGGGCTGCGGGATTCACATAATCGAAGTGATTAAAGTTAAATGCGTACTTCGGTTCACCCAGTACGGCAAAAGCATAGCTTTCTTTGATGGATTGCGCCTGGGCGCTAAACCCGATGAGGGTAATAAACAGAAGCAGTACGCGAGGGATCATATAAAAGCGATTTCCTTTTCCTGCCACAACCCGACGGGCATCATGCCTGAAAGATAAGGGATGTAGCGGCGAGTGAGAGTATATGAATCGCATACTGCGATCACCACGTCGGCTTATTGGGCTGTGCCATCCAACGCACAAAATCAGCAAGCTTTAATGGTCGGCTAATCCAGTATCCCTGGAAAAAATGCACCCCACGATCGCGCAGCCAACGGGCTTGCTCAGGAGTTTCTACCCCTTCCGCAACCGTCAGCATATTAAGACGTTTAGAAAGTGTCAACACGGCGTCCAGAACCGGAGAGGTCAGGGTTTCCGTCCCGATGGCGTTAATAAATCCGCGATCGATTTTCAGGTAGTCAACGGTAAAGCGTTCCAGATAAATAAGCGCGCTATGGCCGGTGCCAAAATCATCAATCGCAATTTCAAAACCTGCGGAATGCAGCCATTCAAATAGCTTTGTGGCCTCGTGCTGATTGAGCATATCTCGTTCAGTGATTTCCAGCACTATCTGAAAATAGTTTGCGGGAAGTGAAGCGTGCAGGTGCCGGATGTCGTCTTTAAATGTCTCGCCATGCAGATGCGATGGCGCGATATTGATCCCCAATTTTGCGCCAGCGGGTAACACTTTTTGCAGCGCCGGGGCATCCTGGGCGATCAACTTAAAGAGATGCTGAGTCAGCGGGACAATCATTTTCTGTGATTCAGCGTAATGAATAAAGGCATCCGGTGGGATCTCGCCCGTTGTTGGGTGATTCCAACGTAACAGGACCTCGACGCCTTTCACTTCCAGCGTTTGCATCTCTACGACGGGCTGGTACACCACATAAAACTGGTTATGCTTGATGGCGTTGAGGATATCTTTGCCTGGGCGTAAACGGATGCTGTAGATGTAGTACCAGAGGAGAAGGGCGGCAATAATCCCGGCCATACATCCCAACAAAATAGAATACCAGACGTCGGTATAGCTCCACTCTTGTGCGTATAAGCGAATTTTAAGCGGGATCCCTTCAAGAGCGGCCTGCCGCCAGGAGGTATGAGGAAGAGCGGAGACATCGATGATTCGCGATGAGAATGTCGAAATTGCGGTATTACCGACGATAATCGCAATACCGTCAAAATCATCCTGCCGGGCGGTATAGAGCAGATAAGGTGCCAGATTGATATTCAGTGAGGTAAATACGCCGCTATCATTGAACGACGCGTTTCGGTGCCAAATCATGATCGCTGGCTTATCCGGCATCATGGGCGTACCGGGAAGTAATTCCACATCAATATTTCTGCTGATATCGAGGTTTGGTATCAAATCCAAAATCGGAGTGAACATGGAACCTGTCGCGGAAGAGCAGAAAGCGATGCCGTCTTTTACCAGCAAGAAAGCGCGAACGTTCAGGCTAAATGCTGCACTGGAGGTCAGCTTAGCGCCGACTTGTTGGCAACTGTTGGCAACCAGCGGCTGAAGGGCATCGGTGGTGGTTTTGAGGTCGGTGAAGTAGCTGCTGACGTAATTCTGGATATCGGCAAGGAGCGTGTCGTACTTAACTTCTCGTTTATGCCAGGTGACGAAAAACTGCAGGGTACTCACGAGTATTGCGACGATAAGCCCCGTTAACATACAGGAAAGCAGGATTTTCCGACCGGATGAAGAAGAGCGTCTGAACATAGATCCTTATTTTACCTGATTTAACCGCTTACTCTGTATGAATATAACCTGAAATGACTCATGTTGTGAGATTTTTCTTAGTCGCAGGGGGAAACAAAAAAGCACCGCCGAAGCAGTGCTTTTGGAATGTCTCATCAGGATAGCCAAGGGATAGCTGCCAAACGAAACTAACTGCGGCTCAGAACCCGGCGAGCTTCGTTGTAGCGTTTTTTCCAGTAAGGCTCGTTCATGCTGGAAATGATAACGCCACTGCTGGTCGAGGCATGTACAAACTGGTTGTTACCGATATAAATACCGACGTGACGGCCAGTAGAACCAGCACGGAACAGAACCAGATCGCCTGTGCGCAGATTAGTGCGCGAAACGGATTTTCCCGTTTCCTGTTGTTCATAGGTTGAGCGCGGAAGCTCTAAACCAAATTGCTCGCGGAATGTACGCTGCACAAAGCTTGAGCAATCAATACCTTTTTTGGTGCTGCCGCCAAGGCGGTAACGCACGCCTTTCCAGTCAGCATATTGGTCCATAATACGTGATTTAACATCGATATTACGTACCATATTTTCAAATTCATCCTGAGAGGCTTGCAGTGAAGAGTTATCTCCATTGCCCACAGCATGCGTCTCAGAATGCATATTCTTGGCGGTGTTCGTTGTGCTACATGCAGAAAGCAGAACCGCAACTGCTATCGCGGGTATGCCCCGCAAGATATATCTCAAAATCGGTTGAGATTTGACCATTTTGTTTGTTTTCCCTTGAAGTCCTTAACGATAAATATCGTTATAAAAAATGCCAAACGTGACGAGACTAATTACCATCGCACGATGAGACAATTCCTTAAGGTCAAATCTGTGGCAGAACGCACAAATTTATTCTGAAAGGGAATAATTATCCCGCGAGGCAAAACGAGTTCGAGATTACCCGATCGTTCCGGTCAATGCGAGTGATTTTACGTGATTTCTTATAAGAAAAATTGATACAGAAAGTGAATAAACGGCATTGTCTAAATTAAGAACAATTAGGGTAAAAAATACGCAACCTACTCATTTTAAACATGAATAAGATGACAGGGGAATGACAATCAGAATGATGAAATATTGCCCGGCATCATCAGGGAATCAGAAGTATCCCTGATGATGTTAATTACTCTGCGTTATTTGTTTGAAAATTGTTTGTTTTTGCCGGGAAGATAATTCACGAACAGAGTGACTAATCGGTCGCTTAATGGCGTCATTAGCCACCAGGGAAGGCCAATCAAGACCACCGTCATGGAACCAACCACGATATCGGTGAGCCAGTGGGCGCCAATCATCACGCGCGGGAAGGCAAAAACCACAGCAATAATAAGGCCGATTATTCCTGCGACTTTTCCGAAATAACGCAGCATGAATGCGGAAAAAATAAGCAGCATCATGCCGTGATCGCCAGGAAAACTGTCTTTCGACGCATCTTTGGTCGGAATATGCAGCAGTTCGCTGACGCGATAAATATTATCCAGCATAAGCGTGGGGCTGGCGCGTTTAACGGGAATAAGCGCCTGGCCCAGCTGGTTTAATACCACTGCAGTGAGCAGCATAACCAAACCAATTGCCACAATGCGTCGGCGACCTTCCGACGTCTCTTTGAGCCAAAAGTGCAGCATCAATGCGCCCATAGCCAGCAATGAGCAGCCATCAAATGCCCGGTTATTGGTAATAGCAACAATCCACAGGAACAGCGGGCTTTCAATCAATTTGTGATTAAAAAATCGGAAGACGCCCGTATCGAGTGAAGACCAGAACCCATGCCCGGCTGGAATATACCAGGACAGAAACAGTGCCAGACCAGCAATATTAAGCAGGAGGATTAAAGGGTATCGGGTTTTCATCGTCGTTTACCATTGCTAAAAACGAAGGCAACCTTACGCGCTAGCGTCTAAACGAAGTCTCAACAACGCGCTCTGTAACGCATTCCAGTCGGTCTCGGTATCGGCGATGAGTTCAATACGGCTATCCGGTGGCGCGACGTTTTGCGTTTCTATATGCCAGTCGTCTCCCTGGCGGTTAATGCGTACCAGCCCTTCCTTAATACGCATTACCCCCTTCACACGCCCAACAGGAGCAAGACGCGACCATTCCAGCAGACCGATGGTATCGAACACCGTATCGGCGTCAAAAATCCAACCGCAGGCCTGATGGCCCTGACCGCTGTTCAGGCTACGCCGCCAACGCTGCTGTGCGGGTAAGCTCAACGCTGCCAGCCCCTTTTTGTTGGCATGGCTATGGGCGTGCTCCGCGCTTGCAGGAAGCTCCGCCAGGTTTAGTCGGGGCAAATCCAGTAGCTGACCGTCAATTTGCCCATGGTCGGCATGAACTAACTGGCGATTACCACCGTAGTGTTGCCACCAGCTTTGCAGGGCGTTTTCGCTTTCCGTCGTGGCACGGTCGGTTTTGTTGGCAACAATGATATCAGCAGCGGCCAGCTGATCGCGGAAATTGTCATTGGCGACGCTTTTCTCATCCAGTAACAGGCGAGGATCAAGGATACAGAGGGTTGCGCGCAGATCGATCCACGGCTCATAAACCGGTGCGGTGAGTAAATCCAGAATCTGTTTGGGATGCCCGAGGCCGGTGGGTTCAATCAGCAGGCGGTCGGGTTTCCCCTGACGCAGCAGCGTATTGAGGCCAACCTGCATTGGCAGACCGTTAACACAGCACATACAGCCGCCGGGGATCTCTTTTAGCAGCGCACCGCTGTCGGCCAGCAACGCGCCATCAATGCCAACTTCACCAAACTCATTAACCAGCACGGCCCACTTCTCAGCAGGATCTTTGTTTGCCAATAAATGAAGAATAGAGGTGGTTTTGCCACTGCCGAGAAAACCGGTGATGAGATTGGTTTTAGTCACATTTACTCCAGAATCATAAATTACCGTAATGGCATTTAACAATCCTGGCGAAAAACGGGGAAAAAGAGAAGGGGTGAGAGGACGAAGAGGCGCTTCGTCCTGCTTAATGGCAGAAATCGTTAACTTTTTAACGTCTCGATGACAGCCTGATGCGCACCGTATTGGGCAATGCGTTGCCAGGCCTGCTGAATGGCCGCGACAAACTGCGGATTCTGTACGAGATCGGTGGCGAAAATCTCGCGCAGCGAAAGCAGGGCGTTGACGCGTTCTGACTCTGTGCTCTGTTTAACCAGAGCGGCAATTTTTTCACTCAACGGGTCACGAACATCAATAGCGGTGCCTGAATCATCCACGCCACTCACATAACGCATCCAGCCTGCGACGCCGAGCGCCAGCAGTGGCCACTCGCTTTGGCGGGCTAAATGTACGCGGATCCCTTCCAACATGCGCTGGGGTAATTTCTGGCTACCGTCCATCGCGATTTGCCAGGTTTTATGTTTCAACGCTGGGTTGGCAAAACGCTCCAACAGGCTTAGGGCATACTGGTCTAAATCAACATCGGTAATTTGCAGCGTAGGTGCCTGTTCGTTGAGCATCAGGCGGTAAGCGGCTTCACGAAATGCGCTGTCCTGCATACAGTCGCTGATGTGCTGGAACCCGGCCAGATAGCCGAGATAAGCGAGAAACGAATGACTGCCGTTCAGCATCCGCAGTTTCATTTGTTCCCACGGCAACACATTTTCGACCATCTGGACGCCCGCCGTTTCCCATTGTGGGCGGCCACACACAAAATTATCTTCAATCACCCACTGGATAAACGGTTCGCAGCTGATTGCGCAAGGATCGGCAACCCCCAGCTCGCGGGCAATTTCGGCCAGTGACTCTTCAGTGGCGGCAGGGACAATGCGGTCGACCATGGTGCCTGGGAAACTGACATGCTCCTGAATCCAGGTTGCCAGTTCTGGCGAACGTTTCTCCGCCATTCCAAGGACGGCGTTTTTTACCACATGACCATTGTCCGGGATGTTATCGCAAGAGAGGACGGTAAACGGCTGTAGCCCGCGTTCACGTCGGCGGTGTAGGGCTTCAACAATAATTCCGGGGGCAGAGTGCGGTTCAGTCGGTGTTTGCAGATCGTGAGCAATACGTGGATTACTGAGGTCTAACGAACCTGTCGCCGGATCGATGCAGTAGCCTTTTTCTGTGATGGTTAGCGAGACAATAGCCACCTGAGGTTCGCAGAATTTTTCGATAATAGCCGCCAGCGAATCCAGCCTGGCGTTGAGACATTCGTTGACGGCGCCGATAACAATTGGCTGGTTGCCGGTGGCCCCTTTTTCCAGCACGGTAAATAAATGATCCTGTTCGCGCAGTTGGCTCATCAGTCGATCGCCGCTGAACAGACTGATCTCACAAATACCCCAGTCTCCACCCTGCGCATTCAGCACCCTGTCGGTTAGTAACGCCTGATGGGCGCGGTGAAAAGCACCGAAACCAAAATGCACAATCCGCGTTTTTAATTGCTGGCGGTCGTATTGCGGCATCATGACATTTTCCGCCAGTGGCGCTGAGGCAATAGTTTTCATTTAATACACCTGATTAACCATAAATTAACAATGGCAGTATAAAGTTATATGACAACAAATTGAATTGGTGTGCCTCATTTATCCGGGGAATGTGAGCTTGATCAACCAATCATCGGCAATGTGTTGATCAGTTGACGGATGCCTGTATGGTAGTCGTCATTAAGATGATTTGATTTGGTATAACAACTTGTGAGGTGAAACAATGGAACAAACCTGGCGTTGGTACGGACCTAACGATCCGGTATCGCTTGATGATGTGCGTCAGGCTGGCGCAACGGGTGTTGTGACCGCCTTGCACCATATTCCTAACGGTGAAGTGTGGCCGGTAGAAGAAATTCAGCAGCGTCAGGCCATTCTGGCTGAAAAAGGGCTGACCTGGTCGGTAGTGGAAAGTATCCCTGTCCACGAAGATATCAAAACGCGTTCAGGTCAATATCAAACGTGGATTGCCAACTATCAGCAGAGTATCCGTAATCTGGCGACCTGTGGTATCGATACGGTGTGCTATAACTTCATGCCGATCCTCGACTGGACGCGTACCGACCTCGAATATCAGCTGCCGGATGGTTCCAAAGCGCTGCGTTTTGACCAGATTGCTTTTGCGGCCTTTGAACTTCACATTCTGCAACGCCCGGGAGCTGAAGCGGATTATACCGCCGAAGAACAACGCCAGGCGATGGACTACTTCAATGCCATGAGTGATGCAGAAATTGAAAAACTGACCCGCAATATCATTGCTGGCCTGCCTGGTGCAGAAGAGGGCTATACGCTGGATCAGTTCCGTGCGCGTCTCGCTGAATACGACGGCATCAGCAAGGACGATCTGCGCGATAATATGGCGGTATTCCTGCGGGCGATTGTGCCAGTGGCAGAAGAAGTCGGCGTGCGTCTGGCCGTGCATCCTGACGATCCGCCGCGCCCGATCCTCGGCCTGCCGCGTATCGTTTCGACTATCGAAGATATGCAGTGGCTGAAAGAAACGGTCGATAGCATTAATAATGGTTTCACCATGTGCACCGGTTCTTACGGCGTGCGCGCTGATAACGATCTGGTGAAAATGATCGAAACCTTTGGCGATCGAATCCACTTCACGCACCTGCGCTCAACCTGTCGTGAAGATAACCCGAAAACCTTCCATGAAGGTGCGCACCTGCAGGGCGATGTGGATATGGTATCGGTGGTGGCTGCCATTTTGAGCGAAGAGCAGCGGCGTAAAAAAGCGGGCGACCTGCGTCCTATCCCGATGCGTCCGGATCATGGACACCAGATGCTTGACGATCTGCACAAGAAAACCAACCCGGGCTACTCTGCGATTGGTCGCCTGAAAGGCCTGGCAGAAGTCCGCGGCGTTGAGCTGGCGCTGAAACAAACGCAGTTCCGCGACCTGCTGTAAGTCTAACAACAGGGATTGCGCGACAGGCGCGATCCCTGTTTTTCATCAAGGCTGCGCGAGCGCCTGCTCCAGCACTGTCAGCACTTTATTGATCTGCTGTATCTGCAATCCACCAAATCCAAAAAACATAACAGCATCGCTGTTCTCTTTGCGCCATGCTGCTTCTGATCCATTTTCTATATCCGGCAGAGTGTCGAAACGGATCCCGGCCAACAGGCAGCATTGTTGCAACCTGGTGATGAATTCTGCGTGTCTGGCAATGCGTAATGAGAGGTGCAGACCTGCCGTTGCGCCAGCGATTTTCCCTTCGGGAAACAGAGTGGAAAGGCCATCGCGTAACAGGGTGAGGCGCGTCGCATAGCTGCAGGCCAGCTTGCTGATATGCGTATAAAACACCTGATTTTGCATCAGTTCGGCCAAAAATTGCTGCAACAACCACTGGCTGCCGTTGTTATTGAGCGCTTTCATATTCTGTACCGCCGGAAGCAATTCATCAGGGCAAATAAGATAGCCAAGCCGTGCGCCTGGCCCCAGCGTTTTAGAAAATGTCCCCATGTAGATAACCCGGTTGTGATAATCCATGGCTTTCAGCGCGGGAAGGGGATTTTCCCCATAGGTAAAAACGGCATCGTAATCATCTTCAATGATGTAAGCGCCGACGCGTTGCGCCCACGTTAATAATGACTGACGGCGCTCCAGTGAAAGCACGCTTCCCATCGGATACTGATGCGCTGGAGTAACATAACAAAGCTGGGTTTCATACTCGGGTAAATTATCTGTTTGCAGCCCGTGGTTATCTACGGCAATTGACGTAATGTCTGCACCGTAATAATTAAAAAGATGCCATGCGCCAGAATAACAAGGGGATTCGGTCACAATATGGCACTTTTTTTGCTGACTGACAGCATGATGAATAATAAATATTTGGCTGAGCAGTGATAATCCTTCCTGAATCCCGTTGGTAATGATGATGTTCTCTGCTCGGGTATTAATTCCGCGGGATAAATTAAGGTATCTGACCAATTGCTCACGCAGTGAAAATAATCCACTTGGTGAATGGTATCGGGTAAATAATTGTTCTTTAAGTATGCTTGGAGCATTATTCCATTTCCGCCAACTTGACCAGGGAAAAGCGTTGGGATCGGGGACGCCCATCCGACAGTAGCACTCTCGTCCAGGCTCGGCGTAAACATCGGTTGAGACTCCGGCAGCTTTAGGTTTTGTCGGCGGAGAACCCTGGGTAACGGGCACATGCGTTGGTGTTATACGTACAGGCGTGGTGAATATCACTTCATAGCCAATGCCGTGTCGGCTCTTGATTAACCCTGCAGCCATAAGCTTATCATAGGCCATCACTACCGTTATTTTGGCTACGTTCAATACCTGAGCCTGCTCGCGAATAGAGGGAAGCTTATCGCCACAAAGCAAATCTCCCCGCTGAATAGCCTGGAAATAAAATTGAAAAATTTGCAATTGCAGCGGAGTGCGGAGTTCTCTATTGAGCGTTAATGTAAGCATGAGGAATTCCTTATTAATATATAGCCACTATATTACGAATTTCTCGTTTTTACTATTTGATACACCTCATGGAGTAGCGGCTGTTCCTATAGCTTGCCATCGCTGTCTCTATTTTTGGTTTTTATTATCCCTTAGCGTGTCGCTATTAAAAAAATGGAGGCAAGCATGTCGTGGATAAGAAAGAACGCATTGTGGTGCGTATTGGCTGGGGCGGTGGCAATGGCCTTGGCTATTTGGGGAACGTGGCAAGGCGTTCATTACACCAGTACCACCGAATTTTGTTTATCGTGTCACTCGATGCGCACGGCTGGAGAGGAATATAAAACCAGCGTGCATTTTCGTAACGCATCTGGCGTGCGGGCTGAGTGTAAGGATTGTCATATCCCCCCGGGCGTTGTTCCAACGCTTATTCGTAAAACTGAAGCCTTAAACGACCTCTATCACACCTTTATTTCTCCTTCTATCGATACTCCTGAAAAGTTTGCTGCCAAACGCCCGGAGCTGGCCCAGCGGGAGTGGGCACGCATGAGCGCGAATAATTCAGCGGCGTGTAAATCCTGCCATAGCTATGAGGCAATGGATCATGGCAAGCAATCGGCAAACGCGGCGGCGCAAATGACCGCAGCGGCAGCAAAAGACAGTAACTGTATCGATTGTCACAAAGGAATAGCCCATCACAAACCCGATATGAGCAGCGGTTTTCGCGATCGCTATAAGCAGCTACAGCGTCAGGGAGATATGCCAACAGATGCGACCACACTGTTCTCATTAAGCGAAAAATCACTGGCGGCAACGGCAGGGAGTCCGGCCGGGAAGGCGCTGTTATTTCCTGCTACCGAGGTCAAGGTGCTGAAAAAAGAAGGCAGTAACGTGCAGCTCGAAATCACGGGCTGGCGAGAAAGCAAAGGGCGTGGACGGGTGATCACCCAGTATATGGGGAAACGCGTTTTCTCCGCCGTTCTCGATGAGCCCCTGATGGCGAACGTAAAAGTGCTACAAACCCAGGTCGATCCTGACTCACATCAGGAATGGCAGCAGGTGAGCGTCACCGCCTGGGCCACCGATCAGGACTTTATCAACACGCTTGCGCCAATTTGGGAGTACTCAGATCAAATGCTGCAATCCACCTGTAGCGCCTGTCATAGCACTCCTCCTACAACCCGATATACCGCTAACGGCTGGATCGCCGGACTGAAAGCCATGTCGACCTATTACCGGCTTAATCCGGTGGAGGAACGTACGTTGTTGAAATACCTCCAGACCCACGCCAGCGATGTGTCTGAAACCAACAAAAAGTAAGGATAATGTATGGATATTCATGACTTTAATCCGTCCCGTCGCCGTTTTCTCAACGGAATGCTGGCGGTGGGGGCTGCCAGTGCACTGGCGCCTAATCCGCTGATATCAAAAGTGTGGGCGGCGGGGGAAAATCCCGAACAGTGGATCCAATCTGGTTCGCACTATGGCGCTTTTGAAGCCAAAGTGGTCAACGGTGAGTGGACCGAAACCCGTCCGTTCAAACATGACAAATACCCCTGCGATATGCTGAACGCGGTGCGTGAAGTGGTCTACAACCCGTCGCGGGTGCGCTACCCGATGGTGCGTCTGGACTGGCTGCGTAAGCGTGAGAAGTCAGATCGCAGTCAGCGCGGAGATAACCGTTTTGTACGGGTCAGTTGGGATCAGGCGCTGGATCTGTTTTACGAAGAGCTGGAGAGGGTGCAAAAAACCTATGGCTCATCAGGCGTATTTACCGGGCTTGCCGACTGGCAAATGGTGGGCAAATACCATAAAGCGGGCGGGGCGATGGATCGGGGACTTGGCCTGCATGGTAGCTATGTGACAACCGTCGGCGACTATTCTGCGGCAGCGGCACAGGTCATTTTACCGCATGTGATTGGTTCGCTGGAAGTTTATGAGCAGCAGACGTCGCTTCCGCTGGTGATTCAAAACAGCAATACCATCGTGCTGTGGGGCTGCGATCCGATCAAGAACTTGCAGATCGAGTTTTTGGTTCCCGATCACGATGCGTTTGGCTACTGGCAGCAGATTAAAGAGGCGATAGCGCAGGGTAAGATGCGCGTTATCAGTGTTGATCCGGTGCGTAGCAAGTCGCAAAATTATCTTGGCTGCGAGCAGTTGGCGTTGCGGCCACAAACCGATGTGGCGTTAATGCTGGCGCTGGCGCATACCTTGTACGAAGAAAAACTGTACGACACGGCGTTTATTACCGATTACACCGTCGGCTTTGAGCAGTTTTTGCCGTATCTGCTGGGCGAAACCGATAAACAGCCGAAAAATGCCGAATGGGCGGCAGAAATCTGCGGCCTGACGGCAGAGCAGATCCGAGACTTCGCCCGCCTGTTGGTGAAAGGCCGGACACAGTTTATGGGCGGTTGGTGCGTACAACGCATGCACCATGGTGAGCAGTATCCGTGGATGCTGGTGGTGCTGGCCAGCATGGTCGGTCAAATTGGTTTGCCCGGCGGCGGGGTAGGATTTGGCTGGCACTACAACGGCGGTGGTACGGTAACATCCGCCGGGCCTGTGCTCTCTGGGCTGGGAGGGATCACGAATCCCCCGCAGGCAAAGTACAACGCGGATTTTCGCGGCGTATCGGAGCATATCCCCACTTCGCGTATCGTTGACTGCCTGCTTGAGCCGGGCAAAAAGGTTGCCTTTAACGGCGAGACGTTAACCTGGCCTGACATCAAAATGGCGATCTACAGCGCGGCGAATCCATTTCATGCGCAGCAGGACAGGAATCGCATGATCGACGCGTGGAAGAAGCTGGAAACCGTGGTGGTGTTGGATCACCAATGGACCGCGTCGTGCCGTTTTGCCGATATCGTCCTGCCCGTTACCACCCGCTTTGAACGTAACGATATTGAGCAGTTCGGTACGCATTCGAATAAAGGGTTGATGGCGTTGCATCAGATCGTCAAACCGCAATATGAAGCGCGACATGATTTTGATGTATTTGCCGGGCTGTGTAAGCGCTTTGACAAGGAAGCGGTGTACCGTGAAAACCGTGATGAAATGCAGTGGATACAGACGCTTTATGACGAAGGCGTGAAGATGGGGGCATCGCTCGGCGTCTCATTACCGGATTTCACAACGTTCTGGCAGGGTGACGGATATATTGAATATCCGCCGGGTCAGCCGTGGGTACGTCACGGCGAGTTTCGCGACCAGCCAGACCTGAATCCGCTGGGAACGCCATCAGGTCTGATTGAAATCTACAGCAAAACCATCGCGGGCTTTGCCTATGAGGATTGTCCGGGGCATCCGGTGTGGATGGAACCCTTTGAGCGTACCCATAGCGGCAAAAAAGATAAATACCCGCTGCATCTGCAATCCTGCCATCCGGACAAACGTCTGCATTCCCAACTGTGCTCTAGCGAGGCGTTTCGCAACACCTATGCGGTTGCCGGAAGAGAACCGCTTTATATCAGTGAACAGGATGCCACCGCTCGTGGCTTAAAAGCCGGTGATATCGCCCGCGTTTTTAACGCTCGTGGTCAGGTACTGGCTGGCGTAGTTGTCAGTCCGGATTTTTCCCCTGGCGTGGTCCGTATTCATGAAGGTGCATGGTACTCCCCGCAGGAAGGGGGGAAAGCCGGGACATTATGCACCTATGGCGACCCGAACGTGCTGAGCGCGGATATCGGTACTTCACAGCTGGCCCAGGGGCCTTCAGCGCATACCGTGCTGGTGGAGGTCGAGCGTTATCAGCAGAAAGCCCCGCAGGTGACGGCTTTCGGTGGTCCGCAGATTGTGAAAGAGGAGGGGACCAGTGCAGCATAAGCAAATTCATCAGCAGCGGGCAGCTGTGTACCAGTGGTTTTCGCAACTGCTATTTCGTGAACTGGATGAAAAACAGCTCGCCAGTCTGGAAAACGGCGATAGCCAGGCTTGGATTGCCTCACTGGCGGCGGTTCCTGGAGTGTCTGCCGAGGTTAAACGTTTTGAGCGCAGCCTGGGCCGGGTTTTGCGGCGCGACTCCCGACAGCTGGAGCTGGCAGCAGATTTTGCCTCGCTGTTTCTGCTGGCCCCGCCGGCAAGTGTTTCTCCCTATGCAGGGCACTATCCACACACGACAGCGGCAGAAGAACGTCGGCAAATGAATGTGCTGCTGATTGAGCAAGGTCTGGCAGCGCGAGAGAATGAACCCTCCGATCATATTGCTGTGCAGTTGGCATTAATGGCGAGGATGGTTGCTAAAGAGGAGAGGCTATCGGCGCAATATTACTTTTTGCATCATCATATTCTGTGCTGGGCACCGTTATTTCGCGACGCTTGTCTGGTGCGGGATAACGAGAGGTTTTATCCTCAGGCGGTGAATCTGATAGTGCGTTTTATGCAAGAGGATGAACAGTATCTGGAGTCATTGCTGATGGATGATTTTTATTTCAGCAGCCAGCGCTGAAAATGAAAAAAGGGACAGCCTGCGTTGTAATGCCAGTCAGTTAAGCATTATGGAGCATATTTTATTGCGGCATAGGGTTCCGTTCACCTCAGCGGAGTCATTTCTCTGAAGCGCAGATACCCGTGAACGTGCAAGGGAGGCTCACCGCCGCCTCCCTTGCAACCCTGGCTCCCGGCAGGATTGTTAAGGGTACGGCGATAGTACCCTTAACACGTTCACAGGCAGTATCGTTTCAGAGAAGTGATATCACTAAAGTGAACGGAACATTTTGCCAGAGACAACATGTCATTATCTTTGGTTCACCTGTAACGACAGGAGCTTAATCTGCACGGCCCATATAGCGACGTTCTTCGATATGAATACGGATTTTTTCACCCGCACTCAGATACTCAGGAACCTGGATCACCAGACCGGTGCTCAGGGTTGCTGGTTTGTTGCGCGCACTCGCTGAAGCACCTTTAATCCCCGGTGAAGTTTCAACGATTTCCAGGTCTACGGTCTGCGGCAGTTCAAGCGCCAGCAGTTGGCCGTCCCAGGTCAGTACCTGCATGTCCGGCATCCCGCCTTCCGGCATGAACAGCAGCTCTTCTTCAATCTGGTCTTTGGTGAAGGTATACGGGGTATAGTCTTCTTTATCCATAAAGATGTATTCGTTGCCATCGACGTAGGAGAAATCAACGCCACGACGGCTCAGAGTGACGGTATCCACGATATCGTCACCTTTGAAGCGCTCTTCAACTTTCAGACCGGTACGCACATCAGAAAAACGCATTTTGTACAGCGTGGCAGCACCACGTGCAGACGGTGATTGAATATCGATATCTTTTACAATCAGCAGTTTGCCGTTGTAGTTCAGTACCATACCTTTTTTAATTTCGTTCGCTCTTGGCATCGAAAAAATCCTGTAGTGAGGAGTGTCTAAAATATCGCGTAAAACTACTCGCGCCGGGGCATTCAGGCAAGCGGAATTCATGCTTTTGCTGGTGCAAAAAAGGTGGTACTGTGCCCTTCCCGCACAATCCGATGGTTTACGATAAAGAGAGTACTGTATGGAATGCCGTCCGGATTGTGGTGCATGCTGCACCGCGCCTTCAATCTCCAGTCCCATCCCCGGTATGCCTGATGGCAAGCCCGCTAATACGCCCTGCGTTCAGTTGGATGAATCCCTGCGTTGCAAAATTTTTGCGTCGCCGCTACGACCAAAGGTGTGCGGCGGTTTACAGCCCAGTGCGGAAATGTGTGGGCGGACGACGCACCAGGCCATGGTTTATCTCATCGAGCTTGAAGCGCTAACCGCGCCTTAAACGTCCTTGATGCGCACCAGGCACGCGACGGTGGCGACGATCATCACTAGTGCAAACCAGAACACCGCGTGATAGTTCCAAATTTCAGCGGCAATCCCCGCCAGCGATCCGGCAATAATCCAGCCCACGCGAATGGTATTCGTATAGAGGGTGGTGGCTGAACCTGCCTGTCCCGGCATCAGGTCCTGGAAATAGAGCATACCAATCCCGCCGAGAATACCGATGTAAATCGCGTTCAGCAGCTGTAAGCCAAGCAATATCGCCGGAGAGTGAGCCAGCAGCATACCGGCATAAAAGAAGAATCCGGCAACGACGGCAATTCTCATCAACAGACGTTTACCCAGACGCTTTGCAAAATAGCCAGCAATCAGCATGGTTGGGATTTCCAGTCCGGCTGCGGTGCCCATCATGATGCCAGCCAGTTTTTCTGGCAGATGCAGTTCGTTGATGATAAACAGCGGCATATTAATGATATAGAGACTATTGGTTCCCCACATTAATGTGCAGATAACAAACAGCAGCAACGTGTCGCGTCGATTGCGGCGCGGGGCCTCAACTGCGCCTGTCGCGAGAGGCACGTTTTTACTCATTGAGGGTAAAAACAGCCAGACCATTACACCGCAGACAACAAACGCCACCGCCGCGCTGAGATACATCACCGTAAAGCTGAATCCCATGGCCAGCGCGTAGGCCAGCGGCGGGCCAATTACCCAGGCCAGCGAAACCTGTGCGCGTAATATTGAGCTGAACATGACGGCTTCCCGACCTGTGCGGTCGGCGTGTTCACGGGCGAGAGCAAACATTTGCGGGTTGGCGGTCGATCCAAAGCTGCTGAGGAATACCCCGACAAAAAGCAAGATAAAATAATTACGGTTCCAGGCGAACAGCACGCAGGCCAGCATCCCCAGCACGCAGCAAAACACAATCAGGTTCTTGCGATCGCCTTTTCTATCTGAACGTCCGGCCAGAAACTGACTTACCAGAATACCGATCACAGCGCTACCGGTAAAAAAGAACCCGACCATGCCGGGACGGGCGTGGACTTCATCCGTCAGAAAAAGGCTGAGCGTTGGCGTCTGCAACGCGCCGGCGATACCCGTCAGAAATGCGACAAGCAGGAACGCCGAAGACGTTAAATCAAACGCCTTGGGTGTGGCGGCTACGGGGGTGTTATGCATGTTTTGATATCAATGATGTGAAGAGACGCGGAGTTTACGCCGCTTGTCAGAAAATAAACAGGGAGCCAAATCAAAATCGGCATCAAAAATCAAAATAGCATTTCAGTCAAAGAATGCTGTTTGCTGACGTTGCTGAATCTGACAAGCTGACGGCGTTTTTGCGTCAGCATTTTTTTCTCCTCCGCAGAGAAAATGTGCGTTATCTCTAAATTCAGCAAGTAATTTGTCAACTTTACTTGTGTGCTGAAGAAAAAAGAGCAAGACTTCTTGAAACGTTTCAGCGTCATCTTGCCTTAACTGATGGAGTCGGGTGACGCCTTTTTTCTCATGTTGGCTGAATCGTTTCAATTCAGCGGGAGAGGAGAATCATGTTCCAGTTATCTGTTCAGGATATTCACCCGGGCGAACAGGCCGGGAATAAAGAAGAGGCTATTCGCCAGGTTGCCGCTGCCTTAGTGCAGGCGGATAACGTCGCGGAAGGCTACGTCGATGGCATGCTGGCGCGCGAACAACAGACGTCCACGTTCCTCGGCAACGGTATTGCGATTCCTCACGGTACGACGGACACGCGCGATCAGGTACTGAAAACCGGTGTGCAGGTATTTCAGTTTCCACAGGGCGTGACCTGGGGCGAAGGGCAGGTTGCTTATGTGGCAATCGGTATAGCCGCAAGCTCTGATGAACACCTCGGTTTACTGCGTCAGCTGACACACGTGCTGAGCGATGACTCCGTCGCTGAACAGCTGAAGTCCGCGACCACGGCGGAAGAACTGCGTGCGCTGCTGATGGGTGAAAAGCAAAGTGAACAGCTGAAGCTTGATAACGAAACGCTGTCGCTGGATGTCGTGGCCAACTCGCTGGTGACGCTGCAGGCACTCAACGCGGCACGGCTGAAAGAAGTCGGTGCGGTTGATGCCACCTTTGTGGCCAGAGCAATCAATGAGCAGCCGATGAATCTTGGTCAGGGGATCTGGCTGAATGACTGTGCTGAAGGTAACGTGCGTAGCGCCGTTGCGGTCAGCCGTGCAGCAACAGCGTTCGATGTACAAGGTGAAGTTGCCGCCCTGTTGGTGACCGTCGCCATGAATGACGATCAACCGGTTGCTGTGCTGAAGCGCCTTGGCGATCTGCTGCTGAATAATAAAGCTGACCGTTTGTTGAAAGCTGATGCGGCAACGGTGCTGGCGCTGCTGACCAGCGATGACGCCTTAACTGATGATGTACTGAGCGCCGAATTTATTGTGCGCAATGAGCATGGTTTACATGCCCGCCCGGGCACCATGCTGGTGAATACGATTAAACAATTTAACAGTGAAATTACCGTGACAAATCTTGATGGAACCGGCAAGCCGGCGAATGGACGCAGTCTGATGAAAGTTGTGGCGTTAGGCGTGAAGAAAGGACATCACCTGCGCTTTACTGCACAGGGTGAAGATGCTGAACAGGCGCTGAAGGCGATTGGCGAAGCCATCGCGGCAGGTCTTGGGGAGGGCGCGTAATGAGCAGACGTGTTGCTACTATCACCCTTAACCCGGCCTACGACCTGGTGGGTTTCTGCCCAGAAATTGAACGCGGTGAAGTGAACCTGGTTAAAACCACCGGTCTGCATGCGGCAGGGAAAGGGATCAACGTCGCTAAGGTTTTGAAGGATTTAGGTATCGATGTCACTGTGGGCGGCTTCCTGGGTAAAGACAACCAGGATGGTTTTCAGCAGTTGTTCAGCGAGCTGGGCATTGCCAACCGTTTTCAGGTCGTGCAGGGCCGTACCCGTATTAACGTCAAGCTGACCGAAAAAGACGGTGAAGTATCTGACTTCAATTTCTCTGGTTTTGAAGTCACCCCGGCTGACTGGGAACGCTTTGTAAATGATTCGCTGAGCTGGCTGGGCCAGTTCGACATGGTGTGCGTCAGCGGCAGTTTGCCAACCGGCGTGAGCCCGGAAGCCTTCACCGACTGGATGACGCGCCTGCGTAGTCAGTGTCCTTGCATTATCTTTGATAGTAGTCGTGAAGCGTTGGTAGCAGGTCTGAAAGCGGCACCATGGCTGGTGAAGCCAAACCGTCGTGAGCTGGAAATCTGGGCCGGTCGTAAGCTGCCGGAAATGAAAGATGTGATTGAAGCGGCGCATGCGCTGCGTGAACAGGGGATCGCTCATGTGGTGATTTCACTCGGCGCGGAAGGTGCGCTGTGGGTTAACGCCTCAGGTGAGTGGATTGCTAAACCGCCGTCAGTTGAGGTGGTCAGCACCGTCGGCGCGGGTGATTCAATGGTTGGCGGTCTGATTTACGGTCTGCTGATGCGTGAGTCCAGCGAACATACCCTGCGTCTGGCGACGGCTGTTGCCGCCCTGGCGGTAAGCCAAAGTAATGTAGGCATTACCGATCGTCCTCAGTTGGCCGCAATGATGGCGCGTGTCGACTTAAAACCGTTTAACTGACAGCAGGAGAGGCATAATGAAAACGCTGCTGATTATTGACGCTAATCTCGGCCAGGCTCGCGCTTACATGGCGAAAACCCTGCTTGGAGCGGCGGCACAGAAAGCACATCTGGAAATTATTGATAATCCGAATGATGCCGAACTGGCAATTGTTCTGGGCGATACGCTTCCTGCCGACAGTTCGCTGAACGGCAAAAAAGTCTGGCTGGGCGACATTGGTCGTGCGGTTGCGCATCCTGAACTCTTCCTCAGCGAAGCTAAAGGCCATGCAAAACCCTACAGCGCCCCGGTTGCAACAGCACCTGTGGCCAGCAGTGGTCCAAAACGCGTGGTGGCGGTGACGGCGTGTCCGACCGGTGTTGCTCATACGTTTATGGCCGCTGAAGCGATTGAAACAGAAGCGAAAAAACGTGGCTGGTGGGTGAAGGTTGAAACCCGAGGTTCTGTTGGTGCAGGTAATGCCATTACGCCGGAAGAAGTGGCTCAGGCTGATCTGGTGATTGTGGCAGCTGACATTGAAGTTGATCTGGCGAAGTTTGCCGGCAAACCGATGTACCGCACCTCTACCGGTCTTGCGTTGAAGAAAACCAAGCAGGAGCTGGACAAAGCGCTGGAAGAAGCAACACCGTACCAGCCAACCGGTAAAGCGCAGACTTCAGCAACCGAAAGTAAGAAAGAGAGCGCGGGGGCGTATCGTCACCTGCTGACGGGCGTCTCTTACATGCTGCCGATGGTGGTTGCTGGCGGTCTGTGTATTGCACTCTCGTTCGCTTTTGGTATCGAAGCGTTTAAAGAGCAGGGGACGCTGGCGGCGGCGCTGATGCAGATTGGCGGTGGTTCAGCCTTCGCGCTGATGGTGCCGGTACTGGCAGGTTATATCGCGTTTTCCATCGCTGATCGTCCGGGTCTGACGCCGGGTCTTATCGGCGGTATGCTGGCGGTAAGCACCGGTTCCGGCTTTATTGGCGGGATTATTGCTGGTTTCCTTGCCGGTTATGTGGCGAAGCTTATCAGCACGAAGCTGAAACTCCCACAGAGTATGGAAGCGCTGAAACCGATCCTGATCATTCCGCTGTTCTCAAGCCTGGTGGTTGGTCTGGCCATGATTTACCTGATCGGCAAACCGGTGGCGGGTATTCTGGAAGGTTTGACTCACTGGCTGCAAACCATGGGTACGGCCAATGCGGTGCTGCTTGGCGCGATTCTTGGCGGCATGATGTGTACCGACATGGGTGGTCCGGTTAACAAGGCGGCGTATGCTTTCGGTGTGGGTCTGCTGAGTACGCAAACTTATGCGCCTATGGCAGCCATCATGGCTGCGGGTATGGTACCTCCGCTGGCTCTGGGTCTGGCAACTCTGGTTGCGCGTCGTAAGTTCGACAAAGCGCAGCAGGAAGGCGGTAAAGCTGCTCTGGTACTGGGCCTGTGCTTTATCACCGAAGGGGCAATCCCGTTCGCTGCCCGTGACCCAATGCGCGTTCTGCCTTGCTGTATCGTTGGTGGTGCGATTACCGGGGCTATCTCGATGGCGGTGGGTGCGAAGCTGATGGCGCCACACGGCGGGCTGTTTGTCCTGTTAATCCCAGGCGCAATCACGCCGGTGTTAGGATACCTGCTGGCAATTATTGCCGGTACGCTGGTAGCCGGTCTCTCCTACGCGGTGCTGAAGCGCCCGGAAGCTGAGGTTGTGGCAAAGGCGGCCTGATTTAACGTCAATACCAGGGGCAGAGAATTCTCTGCCCCTTTTTTTATGCATTTACCTATACCGTTGCAGCATCGCCACAATAATCCATCCAGCCTTAATAAAACGGGTCAGGCAATCATTGGCGCAATGATAAAACCAAAGGCAACGCCAGCAATGATCCCACCCAGTCCTGGCAGCATAAACGGATGGTTTAAGACATACTTGCCCACGCGCGTTGTCCCTGTGGTGTCGAACTCCATTGCCGCCAGCGAAGTCGGGTATGTTGGTAGAACAAACACCCCGGTTACCGCCACATAGGAGGCCAGAATTGCCCATGTAGGCACGCCGAGCGCAACGGCCAGAGGGATGATCAGCGGCGTGGTGGCACCTTGCGAGTAAAGAAGCGCGCAGGTACCAAACAGTACCAGTGCCAACAGCATAGGATAAGCCCGTAGGATATCGCCTGCGATATCCTTAATCTCCGCTAAGTGGGCATCAATAAAGGTCGTTCCCAGTGTAACAATCCCGAGAATGACCGCCAGTGAACTCATCCCTGATCGAAACGTGGATGTCAGGACAATAGCATCGGTTGATGTTTTGCATAACACCACCATCAGGCAAGCGGCAGCCAACATACAGATAATGATGATATCCCGGGTATTCATTGGGTTGCCTGCATCGAATCCAGGGCGTAGCTGCGGGCAGGCGGCAAGAATAACGATGACGACCGTTGCCAGCATAAACAGGGCGACTGAGAGTTTGGCACCCGGCGTAGTGCTGTTTTGCCCTTCATATTTACGCACTAATCCTTTTTGCAGGCGTTCCAGATAGACTTCATCATCCTGTAGCTCGCATCCCTGACGTGAGGCGATAAAAGCGGCGACCATCGCGGCGACAAACGAAGCTGGCAGACATACCGCCATGACCTGAATAAAAGTGATACCGTTGCCTTCCATAATGGTCAGCATAGCCGCCATTGCGGCACTGATCGGCGAACCGGATATCGCCACCTGAGAGGCGACTACGGATCCGGCGAGCGTACGAGAAGGGCGGATACCGGACTCTTTGGCGACTTCGGCAATCACTGGCAGGGTAGAAAATACAATGAACCCTGTTCCGGCCATAATGGTCATCGACCAGGTGATAATCGGTGCAATAATATTGATATATTTAGGGTTACGCCGCATGAAATTACCGGCAACGCGAACCAGATAATCCATACCTCCTGCGGCCTGTAGCGCCGATGCTGCCACGACAACTGTCATAATAATGAGGATAACGTCAACGGGTGGCGAGCCAATTTGCAGATCAAATCCCAACGTTAAAATAGCCAGCCCCAGACCACCGCATAAACCGATACCTATTCCGCCGAGGCGGATACCAAAAAATATTGCACCCAACACGACGATAATTTCTAACCAAACCATAATGGCCTCCGCCAGAGAATAATTTGTTATTAAAATAAGTGGTTGTTTAATGCTTTATTAATCTGGTGACGGCTGTTATTGCGCCAGAAGATGATGTTTGCCAACTCGTTTTTCGTACCATTTAATACCGGCGCGAACTAATGATCCGGTTGAGTCAATATATTTATCTGGAGACTTTCTGACTGCTTCGGCAAGAATGACGGGGACTTCAGTACATCCCAGTACAATGATTTGTGCGCCGCGTGAGAAGAGCACTTCAGCCTGTTCATTCATCAGCGTTTGTGCCCGCTTAAGGTCGCCGGCTTTTAAGCAATAAATACTTTCCATGACCTTTTCCTGACCGGATGAATCAGGACTGATGCAGGTTAAACCAAGAGATTCTATGCCTTTTTGGTAGAGTCCCATGTAAAGGGTGGCGTTAGTAGCAAGTAAACCGATACGTGATTTTCCGCAGTTTTTGACCTCATTCATGGTTGTTTCAACGATACTGAGTAACTCTGTATGACAGCACTCTTTTAATTCATTAAACCAAAAGTGGGCGGTATTACAGGGGATCACAATACACTCCGCACCAGCATCTTCCAGTTTGTGCATATAATCACGCATTGCCGGAAGTGGGGAATGACCATGATGCATTAACGCATCAGTTCGGTCTGGAATATCAGGGATGGATGAAATAATTAATGGAATATGTTCCTGATCGCGTTGCGCTGCGGTAAAGGTGACGAATTTATTAAAAAGATCGACGGTTGCAGCAGGCCCCATACCACCAAGTACGCCAATTAAACCTTTCACGATATATACCTCTAATTTACTGATATTTAATATTCAGAGCTGGTGTCTATCTGGTGCTTATGTTTAACAGCAGAGTGTCGTGAGGAGAAATGCAATAATGTTTGGTTCAATGCAAAAAACGCATGAGTGTGATGTCTTTTACCACCTCAGCAGGCCGGTAATCAGCCAGAGGCCCGACATTACGCGGTGGGTGAGCGGTCGTGGTCGATGGGTAAAGAAACATGTTAATGTCAAAAACGAAGGTATTATGCAAAAAATGAATCACCAGATGCTGATGTTGAATATCATCTCCGGGAATATTCAGGCATGATGCTTAAGACTAATCGACATATTTAAACATCCGCGTGACAGGCATGAAAAATATCGAGACAAAATGGTTATATGATTTTCTGACGCTGGAAGCGTGTCGTCATTTTTCTCAGGCCGCAGAGGAGCGCAACCTATCCCAACCGGCATTTAGTCGGCGGATCAAGGCGCTCGAATCCGCTGTTGGGGTGCTTCTGTTTGACCGTACGACAAGTCCACTGCAGCTGACGGAGGAGGGTAAGTTATTCCATTCGCAGACCCGTAGCCTGCTACAACAGCTGGAATGCAATTTAGATGAGCTAAGTGGTCACAACCTGCTTGGCGTTCCCAATATCAAAATAGCGGCGGCACATTCTCTGTCGCTGACGATGTTGCCCAGATTAGTACATTCAATGTCGGCATGGGGCGAAGAATTTGTTTACCACGTCGAAGCGATTGACGTAGTCCAGGCGGTGAATACGCTGCGCGAGGGGAAAAGTGATTTTATTATCTCCTTTCGCGATGAAGACTTAATGCAGTCACCGTTCTGCGGCTTGAAGGTTTTTGAGTCTGAGCTCTATCCCGTCTGTGCTGCGGATGCACAGGGTAAGGCGTTGTTTGATATCTATCAGCCGCAGGTGCCGATTCTGAACTATACCAGCACTTCCTACATGGGAAGATTGGTTAACCGTCACCTGGCGGAGGTGGGCAGTATTTCAGCGCGTACGCTGTTTATGTCTTCGATGAGTGAGCTATTGAAGAATATGGCATTGGATGGTCATGGTATCGCCTGGCTGCCAGCGTGGACGATCGTGAACGAACTACGGGATAAGCGCCTGGTTTGTCTGGACACGCCGGAGTTGATGGTGCCAATTCAGGCCTATATTTACCGAATGGATACCCGTTTGAATAAAACGGCTGAGCATTTCTGGCGGATTTTGTACAACCATATGCCAGAGGATCTGGTTACGCTCACTTGATACGCGCCAGCTTGTCTGGCGCGCGGGGATCGTTACGCCACTGCTTTTTCTGTTTGCTGGGCTTTCAGCCAGGCGATCTCTTCGGCCCATATATCCGGATTAATGGTTTCCAGTACCAGCGGAATACCGTCAAAACGATTATCCTGCATAATCCAACGGAAGGCATCATGGCCAATATTGCCTTCACCCAGGCTGTGGTGACGGTCAACGCGACTACCAAACGCGCTCTTGGCGTCGTTCAGGTGCATACCGCGTAGATACTTGAAACCGACAATGCGTTCAAATTCCGCAAACGTCTTTTCGCACTCTTCTGCGGAACGCAAATCGTAACCCGCCGCGAAAGCGTGGCAGGTATCAATACAAACGCCAACACGGGACTTATCTTCGACGCCGTCGATAATGGCGGCCAGGTGCTCAAACTTGAATCCCAGATTACTACCTTGTCCGGCGGTATTTTCGATAACTGCCGTAACGCCCTGGGTCTGAGCGAGGACGATGTTGATGGATTCGGCAATGCGCGCCAGGCATTCATCTTCCGGGATCTGCATCAAATGGCTGCCGGGGTGAAAGTTCAGCAGGGATAAGCCCAGCAGTTCACAGCGCTGCATTTCATCAAGAAACGCATCACGTGATTTTTCCAGCGCATCGCTGACCGGGTGACCGAGGTTAATCAGATAACTGTCGTGAGGCAGTATTTGTGCGGAGGTGTAGTGGTACTTCTCGCAGGCAGATTTGAAATCATCAATGATTTCGGTGGTTAGCGGCGCAGCACGCCACTGGCGCTGATTCTTGGTGAACAGGGCGAATGCGGTCGCTTCGATTTCTGCGGCTCGAATAGCGGCGTTAGCCAGACCGCCAGCGGCGCTTACGTGCGCTCCGATATATTTCATAAATTTAACCCGCCATACTCAAATACAAAAAGGGAGAGTATAGCGGGTTAATGGAGGTGAGTCGTGATCGTTTATGCCATCAGGGCGTGGACAGCGACGTTAATCGCACCACCACCGACAATCAGCCAGACAAACAGCAGCAGGGCCATCAGTAACGGTTTGGCACCGGCTTTTTTCAGTGCGCTAACGTGAGTGGTTAACCCCAGTGCAGCCATTGCCATTGCCAGCAAAATGGTATCCAGCGTTACCAGCATGTTCACAACCGACTGCGGCAGCAGGTGGAACGAGTTAAAAATCGCGACCACAATGAACAGGATGGCAAACCATGGAATAGTGATTTTGCTTTTCTCACCGCCCGTAGCCGGAGACAACTGTTTAACGCGTGCGGCCAGGAGGATGAGGAACGGTGCCAGCATCATGACACGCAGCATTTTGGCAATAACCGCGGCGTTTTCTGCATCCGGGTTAATGGCGTGCCCGGCAGCCACTACCTGTGCTACTTCATGCATGGTGGAACCAATGTAAATGCCGTAGGTTTCTGGGCTAAACCAGTGTGCCAGCAGCGGATACATTGCCGGATACAGGAAGATAGCGATGGTACCGAAGATCACCACGGTGGCAACAGCGACGGTTACCTTACTGGCTTCCGCTTTCACTACCGGCTCGGTTGCCAGCACGGCGGCGGCACCACAAATGCTGCTCCCCGCGCCAATCAGCCAACTGGTGTGGCGGTCCAGACCAAACACTTTCTGCCCCAGGAAGCAGGCAATCAAAAAGGTACTGCTCAGCGTTAACACATCAATCACGATACCGCTGACGCCGACGTCAGCAATTTGCGCGAAGGTGAGGCGGAAGCCGTAGAGGATGATCCCCAGACGTAATAAATGTTGTTTAGCAAACAGCACGCCGCCGTCACAGCTTTTCCAGATGTGCGGATAGACGGTGTTGCCGAGGACCATCCCCAACAAGATTGCTAAGGTGAGGGCGCTGAACCCGGCACCTGCGACGGCGGGAATGGATCCACCCCATAAGGCGACCCCAGTGATAACTGCACTTAGGGCAAGCCCCGGAATAAAATGCCACGCTGTACGACGATGAGTCTGCAAGGTGAGTTCTGTCATATCCTTCTCCTTTATCTGGGTAAAAGAGTACGGCGAAGTGGTTTAAAAATAAAATTGATTATATATTTATAATTAATCTCTATAAGTGGTAAGTAACGGATATCCGGTGGAAAACGACTATGCATATCACCTTGCGACAACTTGAAGTGTTTGCTGAGGTACTAAAAAGCGGTTCAACGACCCAGGCGTCTGTCATGCTGGCATTGTCGCAATCGGCGGTGAGTGCGGCACTTACCGATCTGGAAGGGCAGCTCGGCGTGCAACTGTTTGACCGCGTCGGAAAACGGCTAGTGGTCAACGAGCACGGGCGTTTGCTCTACCCGCGAGCGTTGGCGTTACTTGAGCAAACGACCGAAATCGAACAGCTTTTTCGCGAAGATAATGGTGCCATTCGGGTCTATGCCAGTAGCACCATTGGTAACTATATCTTGCCTGCTATGATCGCCCGCTATCGGCAGGATTTTCCTGATTTGCCGCTCGAGCTGAGCGTGGGTAACAGTCAGGATGTGATCAATGCGGTGCTGGATTTTAGGGTAGATATCGGACTGATCGAAGGGCCTTGTCACAGTACTGAAATTATCTCTGAACCGTGGCTGGAAGACGAGCTGGTGGTGTTTGCCGCACCGTCGTCACCACTCACAAAGGGGCCTGTTACGCTGGAACAGCTGGCGGCTTCGCCGTGGATCCTGCGTGAGCGAGGATCCGGTACGCGTGAACTGGTGGATTACCTGCTGTTGTCTCATCTGCCGAGATTTCAGATGGCAATGGAGTTGGGTAACTCAGAGGCCATTAAGCATGCGGTACGCCATGGTCTCGGGATCAGCTGCTTGTCGCGTCGGGTCATTGCGGAGCAGCTGCAGGCGGGAACGCTGAGCGAAGTTCCCGTGCCGCTGCCGCGTTTAGTCCGCACTCTCTGGCGCGTGCATCACAGGCAAAAACACATCTCCAATGCCATTACGCGATTTTTGCATTACAGCGACCAGGTCGAGCTGGGCGAATAGGGCGCTTACAGTCGTAAGGTCATCTCTTTATAGAACGGCGGTTATATCTTAACCGCTGTGCGCCGCAAATTTTCTGCTTTACTTATAATCCGCGGCCAGTCATGAAGGTCTCTTATAACAGCGTATTTGTGCCGGAAGAATGCCATTTCGTCTGCTACAATCGCGCCTCATTTTTTGGATGGATAGCATTTTCACATGGTTTCCGAAACTAAAACCACAGAAGCGCCCACGCTACGTCGTGAACTGAAGGCGCGTCACCTGACGATGATTGCCATTGGAGGCTCCATCGGTACAGGTCTTTTCGTTGCATCTGGTGCAACTATTTCTGCAGCGGGTCCAGGCGGCGCGTTGTTCTCTTATATATTGATCGGTCTGATGGTGTACTTCCTGATGACCAGCCTCGGTGAACTGGCTGCCTATATGCCGGTTTCCGGCTCGTTTTCCACATACGGTCAGAACTACGTAGAAGAGGGCTTTGGCTTCGCGCTGGGCTGGAACTACTGGTACAACTGGGCGGTAACGATTGCCGTTGACCTGGTGGCCGCACAGCTGGTGATGAGCTGGTGGTTCCCGGACACGCCAGGCTGGATCTGGAGCGCACTGTTCCTCGGCGTTATCTTCCTGCTGAACTACATTTCCGTTCGCGGATTTGGTGAAGCGGAATACTGGTTCTCACTGATCAAAGTTACCACCGTCATTATCTTCATCGTGGTTGGCGTGATGATGATTTTCGGTATCTTCAAAGGCGCTCAGCCGGTGGGCTGGAGTAACTGGACGACCGGTGATGCACCGTTTGCCGGTGGCTTTGCCGCGATGATTGGCGTGGCGATGATCGTCGGCTTCTCCTTCCAGGGGACAGAGCTTATCGGTATCGCGGCTGGCGAATCTGAAGATCCTGAAAAGAACATTCCACGTGCGGTACGTCAGGTATTCTGGCGAATCCTGCTGTTCTATGTGTTCGCGATTTTGATTATCAGCCTGATCATTCCGTACACCGATCCAAGCCTGCTGCGTAACGATGTAAAAGACATCAGCGTTAGCCCGTTCACGCTGGTATTCCAGCATGCGGGTCTGCTGTCTGCGGCAGCGGTGATGAACGCAGTTATCCTGACGGCGGTGCTGTCGGCAGGTAACTCCGGGATGTACGCCTCCACGCGTATGCTTTATACCCTGGCATGTGACGGTAAAGCACCGCGTATTTTCGGTAAACTGTCTCGTGGCGGCGTACCGCGTAACGCGCTGTATGCGACCACCGTGGTGGCGGGGCTGTGCTTCCTGACTTCAATGTTTGGTAACCAGACCGTGTATCTGTGGCTGCTGAATACTTCCGGGATGACGGGCTTTATCGCCTGGCTGGGGATCGCCATTAGCCACTATCGCTTCCGTCGTGGTTATGTGCTGCAGGGTCACGATGTGAAGGATTTGCCGTACCGTTCTGGCTTCTTCCCGTTGGGTCCGATCTTCGCCTTTGTGCTATGTCTGATTATCACTCTCGGCCAGAACTACGAAGCGTTCCTGAAAGACAGCATTGACTGGGGCGGCGTGATGGCTACCTATATCGGTATCCCGCTGTTCCTTATTATCTGGTTTGGCTATAAGCTGACCAAAGGAACCCGTTTTGTTCGCTACAGCGAAATGAAATTCCCGGGTCGCGTGAAGAAGTAATCTTAACCAGATACGGCAGAAAAAACAAAACCCCGGCATGATGAGTGCCGGGGTTTTTTATTGCGCCTAACTTAGAAGCTGTAAGTCATGCCAACCGTGTAACGACGTCCATCAAGGACGGTGTCGTAGGTATCGTAATCGATTTGTTTATCCAGCACGTTATACACGCCAGCGGTCATCAACAGATCCTTGGTAGCATAGTAACGTAAACCAACGTCGACCTGAGTATAGGACGGAGTGCCCTGTGCCATTGAGGTACGGCTCAGGTATTCAGACGTTTTCCCGCGCAGATTCAGACGGCTCCAGAAACCGAGATCCTGCGTAGCCTGCCAGTCCAGCGTCGTGTTAAACATATGCTTCGGCATTTTGTTCAACGGCTGGCCAGAGAACTGACCGCTTTTCTGCTCAGATTCCGTGTAGGTGTAGTTCGCGGTCCAGTTGACGTCGGAGGTTATTTTCCAGCCGAAGGTGGATTCTACGCCGCGCATATTGGCTTTATCGACGTTAACGCGATCGCTGACGAAGTCATAAGTAGTATTGCCGATGGTGCAGGCCGGATCGGAACTGCTGTTACAACGGCGAACTTCGGTGATTTTGTTTTTAAAGTCGGTATTGAACAGCGTAACGCCTGCGTTGAGGTCGTTGCCGTTATCCCACAGTAAACCGATCTCTTCGCTGAGGCTTTTCTCTGGCTTCAGATCCGGGTTGCCGACAATGATTCCGTTCAGACGGCCACCGCCGGTAACCTGTCCCCAACTGGCAGAAGACTGGCGCAGATCCGGTGCACGATAGCCCGCGGAAACGCCACCTTTTAAGGTCCACTGATCGCTCAGATGCCATACGCCATAGCCGCGCGGCGTCCAGTTGTCACCGTAGTTTTCATCCTTATCCATACGCAGACCGCCGGTCAGCGTGAAGGTATCGGTAACGGCCCATTCATCTTCAGCAAACAGCGCCCAGCTCCAGCGGGTCAGTTTGTTCAGTCCATCAGCCGCTTGCAGCTGGTTGCCGTTATCGCGTAGTTTTTCATAACGGTATTGCCCGCCTAGCGTCAGGGTGTGTGCCCCAAGGAAGACCTGGTTCTGGTTATTGAAAATCGTGTTGTAAGACTTCATCTGGCGACCGGGGTTATCGGTCTCTTCCTGCTGGACATAACTGGTGGAGTTGAAGTCGTCGTAATAACCGCTGTGGGTTATTGAGTACGTGGTGTGCACATACTTGTTTTCGCTTTTACTGTTGGGCTTACAGCTTCCGTTACGGCAGTTTTCCTCTGCCATGGATTTGCCTGGCGTACTGTCGCGATCCTGCAATTCACGTGCGTAATCGAAATCGATGTCGTTTTTATCATCTGGCGTAAAGTTCAGGGTTAATCCCCCGCTACGCATACGCTGTTCATTGTAGCCATTTACGATTTCATCTTCCGCGCGGTGGGAGAATAATCCGGTCACCTTCGCGCCAAGTAATCCGTCAATCAGTGGTCCAGACGCATAGGCGTTGGTCTGGTAAATATCGCCGGAGTCTCTGTCTTCCTGGAAAGTGGCATCGCCGTGCAAAGAGCCGGTCCAGGCTTTAGTATTCGATACTTTTTTGGTGATGACGTTAATGACGCCGCCCATCGCATCAGAGCCATAGAGGGACGACATCGGGCCGCGGATTACCTCGATACGCTCGATGGATTCCAGCGGCGGCAGCCAACCTTGCTCAATACCTGAGTTGTCGCTGTTAGGACGTGTACCGCGGGTGCTGATGCGTTTACCGTTGACCAGGAAGAGTGTGTATTGCGAAGCCATACCGCGAATACTGATATCGCTACTGCTCCCCCCGCCAGTGACAACGACGCCAGGGACATCTTTTAGCGCATCGGTGACATCTCGATAGGCTTTGTCCTCAATCTGCTGCTTGGTAATAACAGATATTGAAGCCGGGGCATCCTGAATTTTCTGCTCGAAACCGGTAGCGGTAACGACCACGGTGTCTTGTTCAGCGGCATGGCCGAGTGATGGGAGGCAGGCGACGCATACTGCGGCAGCTACAGCCTTAACGTGAGGTATAGTCATTTGTATCATTCCATTTAAATGAATCAAACTGCGCGTCATGTGAAAGGCCATGACAATTGTATGTATTTGTCTTTTAAGGACTCTTTTCAGTAAAGAAGCGGGGGGATTGTACAAAAGTATGAATATTTGTAAACACAAATGATAATAGAAATCATTTGTGTTTGATATGGTTTGGAGTGAAATGCTTTTTTAATCAATAAGATAGTGGGGGAAGAAAAAAGGAGAAAAAGTGAAGGAATGATGGAGAAATGAAGAGGGCTTCCGCCCTCAACTCAGGAATTACTTCAGCAAATACTGGGCGTGGAAGCGCAGGTGATCCTCAATAAACGACGCAATGAAGTAATAGCTGTGGTCGTAACCAGGCTGGATGCGTAGCGTCATTGGCCATGCGGTCTGACGGGCAGTTTCGGCCAGTACCGCGGGCTGCAACTGATCGGCAAGAAACTGATCGCTGTCTCCCTGATCGATTAACGTCGGGATCGCGTCTGCGGGTTTGCTGGCCAGCATTAACGCGCAGCTATCCCACTCTGCCCACTGTGTTTTATCTTCGCCCAGATAAGCGCTAAAAGCCTTCTCACCCCACGGAACGCGACAAGGGTTTACGATCGGCGCAAAGGCGGAAACGCTGGTGTATCTCCCGGGATTTTTCAGCGCCATAATCAATGCGCCGTGGCCGCCCATGGAGTGTCCGCTGATGGCGCAGCGATCGCTGACGTTAAACTGCGACTGAATCAGTGCCGGAAGCTCATCACGCAGATAGTCATACATACGAAAATGCGTTGCCCACGGCTGCTGGGTGGCATTGAGGTAAAATCCGGCCCCTTGACCTAAATCGTAGCCATCATCGTTGGCAACCTGCTCGCCGCGCGGGCTGGTGTCCGGCATCACGAGAACAATACCCAGCTCAGCTGCAATGCGCTGCGCGCCTGCTTTGGTAGTGAAGTTTTCATCATTACAGGTCAGGCCCGACAGCCAGTACAGCACCGGAGGCGCGGCGTTATCACGGGGTGGTGGAAGAAAAATACTGAAGGTCATGGCGCAATTTAACGTGGCGGAGTCGTGACGCCAGCGTTGCTGCCAGCCTTCAAAACAGCGGTGCTCTTCAAGCATTTCCATGCGTGGCTCCTTGTTGTGTTGAACCTGAATGTGTTTGCGAACTCATCATAATACAGATTATTCATAGCACTGTGAGTAACTTTCACTTCCGCATTGAGCAAACATACTTCATCATCTATATAACTTTACATTAACACTCGACGTCACCGGGCTGAACGACAAGTGAAATCAGCAATGCTGAAAGGCTGTGCCAATTTCAATAATTATCACGGTGAATACTGGATTATGTGCGCCGCCTCACGCACAATGTTCTGGCTGTGACACAGCCTAAAAACTTTGCCCCATGCAGGGCAGAGGCGCCCCACCTGCAGGAGAAGAAGAAATGTCATCACTCAGTAAAGAAGCGGCACTGGTTCATGAAGCGCTGGTTGCGCGTGGTCTCGAAACCCCGCTGCGCCCGCCCGTGCAAGAGATGGATAACGAAACACGCAAACGTCTTATCTCTGGCCATATGACCGAGATTATGCAATTGCTCAATCTCGATTTGAGCGATGACAGTCTGATGGAAACTCCGCATCGCATTGCGAAAATGTATGTCGATGAGATTTTCTCCGGCCTCGATTACGCCAACTTCCCGAAAATCACCGTCATTGAAAACAAAATGAAGGTGGACGAGATGGTCACGGTTCGTGATATCACGCTGACCAGCACCTGCGAACACCACTTTGTCACTATCGATGGCAAAGCGACGGTGGCGTATATTCCGAAAGATTCGGTCATTGGTCTGTCGAAGATTAACCGCATTGTGCAGTTCTTTGCACAGCGTCCGCAGGTACAGGAACGTCTGACCCAGCAAATTCTCACCGCGCTGCAAACGCTGCTCGGGACGAATAATGTGGCGGTATCGATTGATGCGGTGCATTACTGTGTGAAAGCGCGCGGCATTCGCGATGCGACCAGTGCGACCACCACCACTTCTCTTGGCGGATTGTTTAAGTCCAGCCAGAACACGCGTCAGGAATTTCTGCGCGCAGTACGTCATCACAACTGATTAGGGCAGGAACCATGGAGCGTAATGTCACGCTGGATTTTATTCGTGGCGTCGCCATTCTTGGTATCCTGCTTCTCAATATTAGCGCCTTTGGCTTGCCAAAGGCGGCATACCTCAATCCCGCCTGGTATGGCAACATCACCTTATCCGACGCCTGGACCTGGGCGCTGCTCGATCTCTTCGCGCAGGTAAAATTCCTCACGCTGTTTGCGCTACTGTTCGGTGCCGGTCTGCAAATGCTGCTCCCGCGTGGTAAACGCTGGATCCAGTCGCGGCTTACGTTGCTGGTGCTGTTGGGTTTTATTCACGGTTTACTCTTCTGGGATGGCGATATCCTGCTGGCATATGGCTTGATCGGCCTGATTTGTTGGCGGCTGATCCGGGATGCGCCGTCGGTAAAAAGCTTATTTAACACCGGTGTGCTGCTGTATCTGGTGGGCGTTGGCGTACTGCTGCTGCTGGGAGTGATCTCCGGGAGCGAAACCAGCCGCGCCTGGACACCGGATGCTTCAGCGTTGCTGTATGAAAAATACTGGAAAGTGAACGGCGGAATGGAAGCAATCAGCAATCGCGTGGATATGATGTCCAATAGCTTGCTGGCGCTGGGTGCGCAATATGGCTGGCAACTGGCGGGAATGATGCTGCTCGGCGCGGCATTAATGCGTAGCGGCTGGCTAAAAGGGCAGTACAGTTTGCAGCATTATCGACGCACTGGCGTTTTGCTGGTTATTATCGGCATGGCGATTAACCTGCCTGCTATCGTCGCCCAGTGGCAACTGGACTGGTCCTACCGCTGGTGTGCCTTCCTGTTACAAGCCCCGCGAGAGTTGGGTGCGCCTTTGCAAACCATTGGTTATGCCGCGCTGATGTTTGGTTTCTTGCCGCAGCTTAGTCGCTTCAAATGGGTCATTGCTATCGCCTGTGTGGGGCGCATGGCATTAACCAACTATCTGTTACAAACCTTAATCTGCACCACGTTGTTTTATCAGGCCGGTTTATTTATGAAATTTGACCGGCTGGAGCTGCTGTTTTTCGTCATCCCGGTCTGGGCGATTAACTTACTTTTCTCTGTCATATGGCTGCGTTTTTACCGCCAGGGCCCGGTGGAATGGCTGTGGCGTCAATTAACCCTGCGTGCTGCGGGGACATCATTACCGCGAACATCCAGATAACGATCTGGATCACATTCATTAACAAAATGGATGTAAGCGCTTTCATTCCTGTGACATCACTCACGCAGTCCGTTTCATTGTGCTGACAAAATACCCAGCCTGGGGTGTCTGCGGGCAGCCGCAATCTAAAACAGGGCAGTGAATATGGTAACCATTCGTGATGTGGCACGGCAGTCTGGCGTTTCTGTAGCGACCGTTTCCCGCGTACTGAACAACAGTGCGCTGGTGAGTCCCGATACGCGTGAAGCGGTAATGAAGGCAGTCACTCAGCTTGGCTATCGACCTAATGCCAACGCACAAGCGCTGGCGACGCAGGTTAGCGACACGATTGGTGTTGTCGTCATGGATGTATCAGATGCGTTTTTTGGCGCGCTGGTAAAAGCCGTGGATATGGTTGCCCAGCAGCATCAGAAGTATGTCCTGATTGGCAACAGCTACCATGAGGCGGAAAAAGAACGTCATGCCATTGAGGTGTTGATTCGCCAACGTTGTAACGCGCTGATTGTACACTCTAAAGCACTGAGCGATCGGGAGCTGGCCGAGTTTATGGATCAAATTCCCGGCATGGTTCTGATCAACCGCCTTGTTCCTGGCTACGCACACCGTTGCGTCTGCCTGGATAACATCAGCGGTGCCAAAATGGCTACCCGAATGCTGCTAAATAATGGTCATCAACGCATCGGTTATCTGGCATCAAGCCACCGTATTGAAGATGATGCCATGCGCAAAGAAGGGTGGTTAACTGCCCTGAAAGAGCAGGGGATTGTTGCGGCAGAAAGCTGGGTCGGCACTGGTTCGCCCGATATGCAGGGCGGAGAGTCCGCGATGGTGGAATTGCTGGGGCGTAACTTACAACTGACGGCGGTCTTCGCTTATAACGACAATATGGCAGCCGGCGCACTGACCGCGCTAAAAGATAACGGCATCGCTATTCCATTACACCTTTCTATCATTGGCTTCGATGATATTCCCATCGCGCGTTACACCGATCCGCAGCTTACCACTGTGCGCTATCCCATTGCCTCAATGGCAAAAATGGCGACGGAGCTTGCGCTACAGGGTGCGGCTGGCACGTTGGATCCGCAGGCGTCGCATTGTTTTATGCCAACGCTGGTGCGTCGTCATTCAGTAGCGCTGCGGCAGAATGCGGCACCGATCACTAACTCATAACGTTGCGCGATGTAACCGCTTTCAATATGTGAGTAAATTCACAGTATATTAACAATGCGATAGCTATGATGACACTGTTTGTTGCGCTGTAACTACTATGTAACGGTGAATAATCACTTTCATCGAGGTATAGGTGCCTTAAACAAAAATTAAAGCCTGTTTTTGGAGCGTTGCCAGACACGGAAGAAATATTTTTTAAAAGTGAGCTTCGGCGTTCAGTAACACTTCAGTAACGTTCTGCCTGCCGAGCATTTATCTCAAGTACTACCCTGCATAATAAAACCGGAGATACCATGAATAAGAAGGTGTTGACCCTGTCTGCTGTAATGGCAAGCATGTTATTCGGCGCGGCTGCGCACGCTGCTGATACCCGCATTGGTGTGACTATCTATAAGTATGACGATAACTTTATGTCTGTAGTACGTAAGGCTATTGAAAAAGATGCCAAAGCGGCACCAGATGTACAACTGCTGATGAACGACTCGCAGAACGACCAGTCCAAACAAAACGATCAGATCGACGTGCTGCTGGCAAAAGGCGTTAAAGCACTGGCGATTAACCTGGTTGACCCGGCAGCTGCTGGCACGGTCATTGAAAAAGCACGCGGACAGAACGTACCGATCGTATTCTTCAACAAAGAACCTTCTCGTAAAGCGCTGGACAGCTATGACAAAGCGTATTACGTCGGTACCGACTCTAAAGAGTCCGGCATTATTCAGGGTGATTTGATTGCCAAACACTGGGCAGCTAACCCGAACTGGGACCTGAACAAAGACGGTAAAATTCAGTTTGTTCTGCTGAAAGGCGAACCGGGACACCCGGATGCTGAAGCACGTACCACTTACGTGATTAAAGAGCTGAACGACAAAGGCATTAAAACTGAGCAGCTGCAGTTAGATACTGCAATGTGGGATACCGCTCAGGCGAAAGATAAGATGGATGCGTGGATGTCTGGTCCAAACGCGAACAAAATTGAAGTGGTTATCGCTAACAACGATGCGATGGCAATGGGTGCAGTTGAAGCGCTGAAAGCGCACAACAAAACCAGCGTACCAGTATTTGGTGTGGATGCGCTGCCTGAAGCGCTGGCTCTGGTGAAATCTGGCGCCATGGCCGGTACCGTGCTGAACGATGCCAACAACCAGGCGAAAGCCACCTTCGATCTGGCGAAAAACCTGGCTGACGGCAAAGGTGCGGCAGATGGCACTAACTGGAAAATTGAGAACAAGATTGTTCGCGTTCCGTACGTAGGTGTCGATAAAGATAATCTGGCAGAGTTCACCAACAAATAAATACTCCGTATGTGGGCGCAATTTCATTGCGCCCTTAATAACGCACTCTGCAAGGCCAACAAGGTATAATTATGGTCAGCACACATACTCAGTCGTCAGGCGAATACTTGTTGGAAATGACCGGCATCAACAAGTCCTTCCCCGGCGTTAAGGCGCTTGATAATGTCAATTTAAAAGTTCGCCCGCATTCTATTCACGCCCTCATGGGAGAGAATGGCGCGGGGAAATCAACATTATTGAAATGTCTTTTCGGCATCTATCAAAAAGATTCCGGCAGTATTTTATTTCAGGGTAAAGAAATCGATTTTCATTCTGCGAAAGAAGCTCTTGAAAATGGTATTTCGATGGTACACCAGGAATTAAACCTGGTATTACAACGTTCTGTAATGGACAACATGTGGCTGGGACGCTATCCCACCAAAGGCATGTTTGTCGATCAGGAAAAAATGTACCGCGATACCAAAGCGATATTTGATGAACTGGATATTGATATCGATCCGCGTGCGCGTGTCGGCACATTATCCGTTTCACAAATGCAGATGATTGAAATTGCGAAAGCATTCTCCTATGACGCCAAAATCGTCATCATGGATGAGCCAACTTCATCGTTAACTGAAAAAGAAGTTAACCATCTGTTCACCATCATCCGTAAGCTGAAAGAGCGTGGATGCGGTATTGTTTATATCTCTCACAAAATGGAAGAAATCTTCCAGCTGTGCGATGAAATTACCGTACTACGTGACGGCCAGTGGATTGCGACCCAGCCGCTGGAAGGGCTGGATATGGATAAGATCATCGCCATGATGGTCGGACGTTCACTGAACCAACGTTTTCCGGATAAAGAAAACAAACCTGGTGAAGTCATTCTGCAAGTGCGTAACCTGACCTCGCTGCGCCAGCCGTCGATTCGTGATATCTCGTTTGATTTGCACAAAGGGGAGATTCTTGGGATTGCAGGTCTGGTAGGCGCAAAACGCACGGATATCGTTGAAACGCTTTTTGGTATTCGTGAGAAATCATCAGGTACGATTACGCTACACGGCAAAAAAATTAATAACCACAGTGCAAATGAAGCCATCAACCATGGTTTTGCGCTGGTCACGGAAGAGCGCCGCTCAACCGGTATTTATGCGTATCTGGACATTGGTTTTAACTCGTTAATTTCTAATATCCAAAATTACAAAAACAAAGTCGGTCTGCTGGATAATTCCCGCATGAAGAGTGATACCCAGTGGGTAATTGACTCTATGAGGGTAAAAACGCCGGGTCATCGTACGCAAATCGGTTCACTTTCTGGCGGTAATCAGCAAAAGGTGGTTATTGGTCGTTGGTTATTAACCCAGCCAGAAATTCTGATGCTGGATGAACCGACGCGCGGAATCGATGTTGGTGCGAAATTTGAAATTTATCAGTTGATTGCCGAACTCGCGAAAAAGGATAAGGGGATTATTATTATTTCCTCTGAAATGCCGGAGCTGCTGGGTATTACCGATCGTATTCTGGTGATGAGCAATGGTCTCGTTGCTGGAATTGTTGACACTAAAACAACAACGCAAAACGAAATCCTCCGTCTTGCGTCTTTGCACCTTTAAGATTAGGGGCTCCTCATGAGTGCGTTAAATAAGAAAAGTTTTCTTACTTACCTGAAAGAAGGCGGAATTTACGTTGTTCTTTTGGTTTTGCTGGCGATTATTATTTTCCAGGATCCCACTTTCTTAAGCTTACTGAACCTGAGTAATATTCTCACGCAATCCTCGGTGCGTATTATTATCGCATTGGGTGTGGCTGGACTGATTGTTACCCAAGGGACCGACCTGTCGGCAGGGCGTCAGGTTGGCCTGGCGGCAGTGGTGGCGGCAACTCTGTTGCAGTCGATGGAGAATGCCAACAAGGTGTTCCCGGAAATGGCGACGATGCCGATCATTGTAGTGGTGCTGATTGTCTGCGTGATTGGCGCCATTATAGGTCTGGTGAACGGTATTATCATTGCTTATCTGAACGTAACGCCGTTTATTACCACACTGGGTACGATGATTATCGTTTACGGGATCAACTCCCTGTACTACGACTTCGTCGGCGCATCGCCAATTTCTGGCTTTGACAGTGGATTCTCAACCTTTGCGCAGGGCTTTATTGCACTGGGCAGTTTCCGACTCTCCTACATCACATTCTATGCGCTGATTGCGGTGGCCTTTGTGTGGGTGCTGTGGAACAAGACCCGCTTCGGTAAAAACATTTTCGCCATCGGCGGAAACCCGGAAGCTGCGAAAGTGTCCGGTGTAAACGTTGCGCTGAACCTGCTGATTATTTATGCGTTGTCTGGCGTGTTCTATGCCTTCGGTGGTTTGCTGGAAGCAGGGCGTATCGGCTCTGCGACCAACAACCTCGGCTTTATGTATGAGCTGGATGCGATTGCGGCGTGCGTGGTTGGTGGCGTGTCGTTCAGCGGCGGGGTAGGTACCGTGTTTGGCGTAGTGACCGGTGTGATTATCTTCACCGTCATCAACTACGGTTTGACCTACATCGGCGTGAACCCTTACTGGCAGTATATTATCAAAGGCGGCATTATCATCTTCGCGGTCGCGCTGGACTCACTGAAGTACGCGCGTAAGAAGTAATCTGGGAAGAGAAAATAAAACCGGTGCAGAGGCATTCTGCATCGGTTTTTTTATTTGATAAAGAGTAACCAGATACCAGTGAACAGTGCACCAATGGCCATACCGAAATAGACGATGATATAGCTCCAGTAAGTGCTGGGTTCTTTAGCGCGAGAAATGATCATTGGCGTCTGCGAACCTTTCACTGTTTTCTCGACGATACCGGAACGCAGTCCCTTCAGGCCTTCTCTGCACGTCCAGAGAACAATCATCAGTACGCCAATAACGATAAAGATCGTTTTTCCTTCCATGCTTATTTTCCTTGTTTCTTTTGTAATTCGAGTAATTGTTCAGGCGTGACCGCCGGATACCCCTGCGCATCGTCCGGTACCTGATGCATGGTAGGGATGGGCACCAGCGGTCCTAAAAAACGAGGCTCACGTTTGAAAATGTAGAGATCGGCGAGTGCGCCAAAACGCGCACCAAATTCACGTACCCGCACGGTGAGCATATCTTTTGGCGAAGGCACCGCATAGCACTGAGCCTGAATACCCATATGCAGCGCAATAAACAAGGCGCGCTCACAGTGGAATCGTTGAGTAATAATGATGAAATCGTTGGTATCGAATACTTTACGCGTACGCACGATGGAGTCGAGCGTGCGGAACCCGGCGTAATCAAGCACGATGTCAGCGGGATCAACGCCTGCGGCAATCAGATCCTTACGCATCGTCATGGGTTCGTTGTAGCTTTGCTGGGCATTGTCGCCGCTTAACAGCAGATAGTTTACCTTCCCGCTGTTATAGGCGTTCAATGCGCCCTGAATGCGGTAGCGGTAATACTGATTGATGACGCCGGTGCGGTAATACTTCGCCGTGCCCAGAACCACACCGACCTGGCGGTAGGGTAAATCCTGCAGTTCGTCGTAAATGTAGGGAGCAGTCTTCCAGCTCATCCAGCGATCGAGTCCAAGCACAGTCAAAAGCAGCAAGCCTAACAGGACTAACAGGCTGTAAAACACGCGCTTTAACATGCAGAAAACTCGTTATTTGGATGGAATTTCAATCAGGCTACTGTACCGGAAGACGTAGCGCAAGAAACAGCAGTCTGATTGAGGGGATTTTAGGCATTCTGCATAGTGCCGGATGGCGGTGTAAACACCTTATCCGGCCTACGAACTGGCGTTATTGAGTCGATTAACCCAAGAGAACGCGCTCAATATTATTGCAGCCCAGTGCTTTCAGCGTGGCGGAGGTCGCATCCCACTGAATCAACGGCGCGTCGGCTTTTTCAGCCAGCACGGCGCGTTGGATATCTGGATAATCATAACCGTTCAGATTCAACAGGTTTAACGCGCCCTGCAGCGGTGGCAGGGTCGGGTTAAAGGCGGCATTTTCAGCATAGCTGCCGCTAAAAATACGGCCATCTTTACACTCCAGCGCCACGCCGCTTGGGGATTTGCTGTACGGCATATGACATCTGTTGGCAGCAGTGATTGCCGCTTGGGTCAACGCATCGCCTTGCAGCGCGAAGCCGTGATCCTGCTCGTCCATCAGCAGCGTTTTAATCTCCAGATCTTTCGGGCCGAAGGCATCTGGCAGGTAATCACGCAGCACGTGTGGTGCACGTCCCGGCAGATGAATCCGTAAATCCAGTCCGCTGTTCAGTTCGTTCATAAACTGGCGACAGTGGCCGCACGGCGTGTAGTTGACGGTGATGGCGGCGAGCCCTTTTTCACCGCGCAGCCAGGCGTGGCTGATAGCGCTTTGCTCGGCATGAACAGTTTGCTGCATGGTCGCGCCCAGGAACTCCATGTTCCCACCGAAGTACCAGTTGCCGCTGATGCCGCGAGAAATTGCCCCAACGTTGAAGTTGGACAGCGGAGTACGTGCGCAGGCCGCAGCCAGCGGCAGCAGAGCGAATGCCAGCGCGTCTTCGTCCAGTCCCGATTCGCGTTTCAGCAAAGAGACCTGCTCAGCAGTTAGCATGGCGGGGAAATGTGCATCCGCCAGAACAGGGGCCAGGGCTGATTGCAAGTTATCCGCGAGTTGGGCAAAAGCAGTTTGAAAACGTGGATGCATGGCGATGCCTCATAACAATGTAATGGAATCGTAGTTTACGGGCCTGTTATGGCTTTATATGTGATCCAAATCTCATTGTGTGTGCAACTTATGAAACTTAAATGAAAAATGTGCAACGCATCGCAAATAAATAGCTAAAAAATGAAGATTAACCCACCACTGCCAGAATAATCGGGAACAGGAACGGGGCTACCAGCGAGGTAATAATGCCGCAGATGACCAGCGCCAGTGAGCTAAACGCACCTTCCTGATAGTCCAGTTCCGCACAGCGTGCGGTGCCCAGGGCGTGCGACGCGGTGCCCATTGCCAGCCCACGAGCGGCCTTAGTGCGAATACGCATGGCATTGAGTAACGTATGTCCAAATACCGCCCCGAGAATGCCGACAAAAATGACGCATACGGCGCTGATCGCCGGAATGCCGCCAATACTGCCTCCCACGGCCATAGCGATAGGCGTGGTGACCGATTTTGGCATGATAGACGCGGCAATTTGCGGCGATGCGCCCATCAACAAGGCGATTGTTGTACCTGTTACCATCGCCACAACGCTCCCGGCAAAACAGATAGCAATGATTGATTTCCAGCGGGCGCGAATCTGGTGCAACTGTTCGTATAACGGATAGGCCAGCGCGACCACGGCAGGTTGCAGCAAATCGTTCAGCACTTCGCTGCCTTTGAAATAGTGATCGTAGGGAATACCTGTCAGCAGCAGAATGGGAATGATCACCACCATGGCAACAAGCAGCGGATTCAGCAAAGGCATTTTAAAGCGAGCTGCCAGCTTACGTGCGCCAAAAAATACCGCCAGCGTAAGAGGTAACGACCACCAGATATACGACATCATTTTTTTGCTTTAGCCTCTTTTTGCCCAACGATTTTGCGCTCACCGTGCACAATGTGCGAGCTCCAGCTCACCACCAGGAAAACGACCAGCGTACTGATGGTACAAGACACCACCACCGGACCAAATTGCGCGCGCAGCAGGTCAAAGTACTGCATGATCCCCACGCCAATCGGGACAAACAACAGGGCCATATAGCGAATCAGCACGTAGCAGCCGGGGTTAACCCATTTTGCCGGTAACACCTGCAAAGCCAGTAAAACAAACAGAATCAGCATGCCGATAATGCTGCCCGGAATGGTGATGGGGAGTAGCGATGCAAGAAAAATACCTGCATAGAGGCAGGCATAAATCAGGACGAATGCGCGCAAATATTGCCAGATAACGTTCAGTGCTTTGCTCATAGTTGAAACCCTTGACGAGACTGATTCATCATACAATTAAACTTAAAAACGTGCTACCGATCACATCATGAATTCTAAGCATAGAGGAAATAGATATCTGGAACATCGGGCGATGGCCCTAACTCTCCGCGCTAAACTTGTGCCAGGTAGTACAGAAAACGATTCAGGGCGGTAGTAGGCGTTTCGTTGTTGCGCCAGAATACGCCGACGCTGCCTTTTTGTTCAATCTTCGGCAGATTCAGGATAACCAGTTGTCCCTGGGCGGCATACCGTTGTGCCAGCCGTAGAGAAAGAATAGAGATCATGTCGCTACTTTGCAGCAGGTTGGTACTGACGTTGATTGATGCCGATTCAATGATGTTTTCCGGCAACATTACGCCGTTATCAACCAGCGCGTTATCAATGCTTATCCGGATAGGGGTTCCTGTCGGCCAGACAATCCAGCGCCAGTTAGCCAGATCGTGCCAGGTGAGCAGGGGATATTTTGCCAAGGGATGATCGGGGCGGGCGACGAAACAGACCGGCTCGGTATACAGCACTTGATAATTGAGCGGCAACTGAAGCGCCCGACCGCCGACCCGACCGACGACGACATCCACCGAACCCGCGAGCAGATCGTGCAGTAGCGGGGTCATCACTTTCTCTTCAATATTTAGATGCAGGGTTGGCAGTTCTGTGAGCAAACCCAGTATTGCCTGTGAAACACAGTCGGTCGCTACCGGCGAGCAGCCAATCTTCAGACTCCCTACAAGGCCGCCTTGCTTAAAACGGGCGATTTCATACTGCGAACGCTCCATATCATTGATCAGGCGTTGGGCATGTTGCAGTAGCAACTTGCCGCCTTCGGAAGGGCGCAAGCCTTTACTGTGACGTTCAAAGAGCGTGATGCCAATCTCATCTTCGAGCTGTGATAACCATTTCGACAACGCGGGCTGGGTGATATTCATCATCCGGGCGACGTGCGTCAGATTTCCCTGTTCGCCCAGCGCGATAAGCGTTTGCAGGTGTTGCAACTTCAGTTTCTGCGCCCAGTTTGCCATTTGCTATAACCTCCAGGTTATGCCTCTGCATGAAAAGCCATTGTACATTTCATCTCCAAACATACAAAGTCGCAACATACCTAAAACAAAACAGACATCTACTCTACCTGCACTGAGGCATTCACTATGACTCAACAACGTGATCTACAAGCACTGATCGATTCCGCCCCCGTCGGTAAGACCCAGTGGCGCGTTATCATCTGCTGTTTTCTGGTTGTCATGCTTGACGGATTTGATACCGCGGCGATTGGTTTTATCGCACCCGATATTCGCACTCACTGGCAGCTGACTGCTGGCGATCTGGCACCGCTGTTTGGTGCAGGTCTGCTGGGGCTGACCGCTGGCGCGCTGCTCTGTGGCCCGCTGTCCGACCGTTTTGGCCGCAAACGAGTGATAGAACTCTGCGTGGCGCTGTTCGGTGCGCTCAGTCTAATTTCGGCTTTTTCACCCGATCTGCAAACGCTGGTTATTTTGCGCTTTCTTACCGGCTTAGGGCTGGGCGGGGCAATGCCGAATACCATTACTATGACTTCGGAATACCTGCCCGCGCGTCGGCGTGGCGCACTGGTCACCATGATGTTCTGTGGCTTTACTCTGGGATCGGCAATGGGCGGTATCGTCAGCGCACAGCTGGTGCCGGTGATTGGTTGGCACGGCATTCTGGTGCTGGGAGGCGTTCTACCGCTAATGCTGTTTGTTGCTCTGCTGTTTGCGCTACCGGAATCCCCGCGCTGGCAGGTTCGTCGTCAACTGCCGCAAAACGTGATTGCCAGAACCGTCAGTGCCATCACCCGGGAACGTTATGACAATACCCATTTTTATCTCAACGAGGGTGCCGCAATTGCTAAAGGCAGCATTCGCCAGCTGTTCGTTGGGCGACAGCTGCCTATTACCCTGATGCTATGGGTAGTGTTCTTTATGAGCCTGCTGATTATTTATCTGCTCTCCAGCTGGATGCCAACGCTGCTTAACCATCGTGGAATTGATCTGCAGCATGCCTCCTGGGTAACTGCCGCCTTCCAGATTGGAGGAACGCTGGGGGCACTGGCGCTGGGCGTGCTGATGGACAAATACAATCCTTTCCGCGTGCTGGCCGTGAGTTATGCGCTGGGCGCAGTGTGTATCGTCATGATTGGCCTGAGCGAAAACGGTCTGTGGCTGATGGCACTGGCTATTTTTGGCACCGGCATCGGCATCAGCGGTTCTCAGGTTGGTCTTAATGCGTTAACCGCCACGCTTTATCCGACACAAAGCCGGGCGACGGGCGTCAGCTGGTCTAATGCAGTGGGGCGCTGCGGCGCGATTGTCGGCTCGCTTTCCGGCGGGGTGATGATGGCGATGAATTTCTCATTCGATAACCTGTTTTTCATTATTGCCGTCCCGGCGGCCATCAGCGCGGTAATGCTTACGCTGCTGACGGTTGTTATCCGCCAGTCGGCCTCTGCCTCAAATACTCTGCCACGCGCAGGTGTTGTGAATGAATAAGGAGAATCCCTATGTCTGAACTGAATCAGGACGTTAAGAACAGCCGTCAGCAGTTTTACCAGCATATTTCCGGGCAGAATCTGACCCCGCTGTGGGAGTCGCTGCACCGCCTGGTGCCGCCAACACCGAACGCACATTGCGCGCCTGCGTACTGGAACTATCAGGAGATCCGCCCGCTGCTGCTGGAAAGTGGCGATCTGATTGGCGCGAAAGAGGCGATTCGCCGCGTGCTGGTGCTGGAAAACCCAATGCTGCGTGGACAGTCTTCAATCACCCCAACGCTGTACGCGGGATTGCAGTTAATTATGCCGGGCGAGGTTGCGCCGAGTCATCGTCATAATCAGTCTGCGCTGCGCTTTATTGTCGAAGGGAAAGGGGCATTTACCGCTGTGGACGGTGAGCGCACCCAGATGCATGAAGGCGATTTTATTCTGACGCCGCAGTGGCGCTGGCACGATCACGGCAACCCGGGCAGTGAACCGGTGGTGTGGCTGGACGGTCTGGACCTGCCGTTGGTGAACCTGCTGGGCTGTGGCTTTGCGGAAGACTACCCGGAAGATCAGCAGCCGGTCACGCGCAAGGAGGGGGATTACTTGCCGCGCTACGCGGCCAATATGCTGCCGCTGCGTCATCAGAAAGGTAACTCATCGCCGATTTTTAACTATCGCTACGATCGCAGCCGTGAAGCACTGCATGACCTGACGCGCATGGGCGACGCCGATGAGTGGGACGGTTACAAGATGCGTTACGTCAACCCGGTAACCGGCGGTTATCCCATGCCTTCGATGGGAACCTTCCTGCAACTGTTGCCGCAGGGCTTTTCCTCACGAATGGCGCGTACCACCGACAGCACTATCTACCACGTGGTGGAAGGAAGTGGGCAGGTCACCATTGGTAACGAGACCTTCAACTTTTCGCCAAAAGATATCTTTGTGGTGCCGACCTGGCACGGCGTGTCGTTCCAGACCCACGAAGATACCGTCTTATTCAGTTTTTCGGACAGACCGGTTCAGGAAGCACTGGGGTTGTTCCGCGAAGCACGCTATTAATTTGGGAGAGAGAAAATGACGCAATACGTATTTGAACCACAAGCGCCTGTTACCGTTCCGGTTGTTGGCTGTGATGAACAATTTCCTGTGCGCCGTGTTTACTGCGTGGGCCGTAACTATGCCGCCCATGCCCGTGAAATGGGCTTTGATCCGGATCGCGAACCGCCGTTCTTTTTCTGTAAACCTGCCGATGCGGTAGTCCCGGTGGCGGCTGGTCAGATCCTCGAACTGCCGTACCCATCGCAAACCGATAACTATCACTATGAGATAGAGCTGGTGGTGGCGATTGGCAAAAAGGGCAGCGATATTCCGCTGGAAAAAGCGCACGAATATATCTGGGGCTATGCCACCGGTCTGGATATGACCCGCCGTGATCGGCAGATGGAGATGCGCCAGATGGGGCGTCCGTGGGAAATTGGCAAAGCGTTTGATCTCTCCGCACCCATCGCGCCGCTGCATAAAGCCAGCGAAAGTGTGGATGTTAACAATGCGCCAATCTGGTTGCAGGTCAACGGCGACGATCATCAGCGTAGCGATATTCGCCACCTCATCTGGTCTGTGAATGAAACCATCAGCTATCTGTCTGGTTTCTTTGAACTGCAGCCGGGCGATCTGATCTACACCGGTACCCCAGAAGGCGTGGGGGCGGTAGTTAAAGAGGATGTGATCACCGGAAACGTAGACGGTTTAACCCCCATCGCCGTGAAGATTGTCTGAGGTGGATGATGAAGCTGTACAGTTTCTTTAATAGCTCGGCGTCATATCGGGTGCGCATTGCGCTGGCGCTGAAGGGGCTGGATTACCAGACGGTGGGCGTCAACATTCGCATCGGTCAGCAGAACGAACTGGCCTACCGACGGATGAACCCGGTGGGACTGGTGCCGACTCTGGTGACCGATGACGGAGAATCACTTGGGCAGTCGCTGGCAATAATTGACTGGCTGGATGGCCACTTTCCGCAAACGCCACTGCTGCCTGCCGACTTCCCGGTGCGCAGTAAGGTGCTGGAAATTGTCTATGCTATCGCCTGTGATATCCACCCGGTGAATAACATGCGGGTACTGCGCTACCTGAGCGAAGAGTTAAAGGTCAGTGAAGAAGATAAAAAACGCTGGTATGCACACTGGATCCAGCAAGGGTTAAGCGCGGTGGAACAGATGCTGCGCCAGAGTCATTCGGGGAAGTTCTGCGTGGGTGATGCGCCGACGCTGGCGGATTGCTGTCTGATCCCACAGTGGGCGAATGCGTTACGTATGGGGTGCGATCTGAGCGGATATCCGCGCTGTAAGGCGGTATATGATGCCTGTACTCAGCTTCCGGCGTTTATCGCCGCCGCGCCCGAGAATCAACAAGATAAAATTCCAGCCTGATAAGGAGAACGACAATGGCTAAAGTGACACGCGCAATTATCGTGGGTGGCGGGATTGGCGGCGCGGCGACCGCGCTATCGCTGGCTCGTCAGGGCATTAAAGTGATGTTGCTGGAGAAAGCGCACGAGATTGGTGAAATTGGCGCGGGTATTCAGCTCGGGCCGAATGCATTCTCTGCTCTGGACAGCCTTGGCGTGGGGGAAGTCGCCCGTCAGCGCGCCGTTTTCACCGACCACATTACGATGATGGATGCGGTAAACGCAAAAGAGGTGGTCCGCATTGAAACCGGCCAGGCGTTCCGCGATCACTTTGGCGGTCCTTATGCGGTTATCCATCGGGTTGATATTCACGCCAGCGTTTGGGAAGCGGCGCTGGTGCATCCTAACGTTGAGTATCGCACTTCAACTAACGTGGTTGATATTCGCCAGACAGAGAATGACGTCACGGTATTTGATGAGCACGGCAACAGCTGGACGGCGGATATTTTGGTGGGCTGTGACGGTGTAAAATCGGTCGTTCGTCAGTCTCTGATTGGCGATGCGCCACGGGTTACCGGACACGTGGTCTATCGCGCCGTGATTGATTGCGATGATATGCCGGAAGATTTACGCATTAACGCACCGGTGCTGTGGGCCGGACCACACTGTCACTTGGTGCACTATCCGCTGCGCGGCGGTAAGCAATATAACCTGGTGGTGACCTTCCACAGTCGTCAGCAGGAAGAGTGGGGCGTGAAAGATGGCAGCAAAGAGGAAGTGCTCTCCTATTTTGAGGGTATCCATCCGCGCCCGCGCCAGATGCTTGATAAACCGACGTCATGGCGGCGCTGGTCCACCGCCGACCGCGA
>NZ_SZWU01000034.1:231996-250994 GCF_005280935.1 Citrobacter sp. wls757
GAAAAATGGGGAACCGACCGCATCACGCTGGTGGGGGATGCCGCGCACCCGGTGGCGCAATATATGGCGCAGGGTGCCTGTATGGCGTTGGAAGACGCTGTAACGCTCGGTAAAGCGCTACAGCAGTGTGATGGCGATGCGGCTGATGCCTTTGCGCTGTATGAGTCGGTGCGTATTCCGCGTACCGCACGCATCGTCTGGTCAACGCGTGAAATGGGCCGTGTCTACCACGCCGCAGGCGTCGAGCGGCAGGTGCGTAATCTGCTGTGGAAAGACAAATCGCAGGCGGAGTTTTATCGCGGTATGGAATGGCTGTACGGTTGGAAAGAAGATAACTGCCTGTTGCCGCGCTGAGCCTCTTTAATCTCCCGAACGGAGGCGCTACCATAGCGCCTCTTTTTTTGCGGGTGACGATATGCGTGTTTTACTGGCGCCGATGGAAGGCGTGCTCGACTCACTGGTGCGCGAGCTGCTGACTGAAGTGAATGATTACGATCTGTGCATCACCGAGTTTGTGCGCGTGGTGGATCAGCTCCTGCCGGCAAAAGTATTTCATCGACTCTGCCCGGAACTGCATAACAACAGCCGGACGCCATCCGGTACGTTGGTTCGCATTCAGCTGTTAGGACAGTATCCGCAGTGGCTGGCGGAGAATGCCGCGCGCGCGGTAGAACTGGGCTCATACGGTGTCGATCTAAACTGTGGCTGTCCATCGAAGCTGGTGAACGGTAGCGGCGGTGGCGCAACGTTATTGAAAGATCCTGAGCTTATCTACCGGGGCGCAAAAGCTATGCGCGAGGCGGTCCCGGCTCATCTTCCGGTGACGGTGAAAGTTCGTCTGGGCTGGGACAACAGCGACCGGCAGTTTGAAATTGCCGATGCCGTCCAGCAGGCTGGTGCCAGCGAACTGGCGGTGCATGGCCGAACCAAAGAGCAGGGCTACAAGGCCGAACATATCAACTGGCAGGCGATTGGCGAGATCCGCCAGCGGCTGACCATTCCGGTTATTGCGAATGGCGAAATCTGGGACTGGCAGAGCGCCCAGGATTGTATGGCCATCAGCGGATGCGATGCGGTGATGATCGGACGTGGCGCATTAAATATTCCGAACCTGAGCCGCGTGGTGAAATACAACGAGCCGCGTATGCCGTGGCCTGAAGTCGTGACGCTGTTGCAAAAATATACCCGCCTTGAAAAGCAGGGGGACACCGGGCTGTATCATGTAGCGCGGATTAAGCAGTGGTTAGGGTATTTGCGCAAAGAATATTCAGAGGCAACAGAACTGTTTCAGGAAATTCGAGCGTTAAATAATTCGCCGGATATCGCACGTGCGATTCAGACTATTGATATTACTGCCTGAACTCAGCTCCAGTAGGCCGGATAAGGCGTTTACGCCGCCATCCGGCATCAGAGAGAATAATAGCCTGAGATTTCTGCTATCAGGCCTGGGCGAAATGACGACATCAGAAAATCATCTTAAACACGCCTGTTACCACCAATAGCCCAATCAGAAAAATAATCAGAATTACCCACAGCAGAATTTTCATTAACTTTCCTTTTTTTGGTAAGTTCAGATTGAGTATAGGAAAGTATCAATCATTCTGCCTGGAGGCGTTGTTATGCTGGTTTACGTGCGCTGAGCAGAAACACCATCGGCCGCTCTTTTTCTTCATCTAAAGCCGGGTTTTCAGCAATCTGTTGCGCGGACGGTCCCCATTCATCGACACAGACGATCTCGAATCCGGCGGCAATCAGCGCATTAATCCAGGTCGCCAGCTTACGGTGCTGTTTTTTGACGCCTTCAGCAAACCAGTTACTGATGCGCTCACCTTCCTGCTGATAATGATTAACCGGCCAGGATAGCTGCCCGGATTTATCTTTTATCCAACCCTGATTAAGCGGTGCGGTATAAATTGGATGCTCGGCAGAGAAAACTAACATACCGCCTGGTGTTAATGACTGGTAAATGGTTACGAATAATCGTTCTATATCGTGCAAATAGTGCAGGGCAAGCGAGCTATAAACCAGGTCAAAAGAATTTGGGGACAGGGTTAGCGTTTCGAGATCTTCACGCTGATAAACGATGCCATTACCCTGCGTCATACTGTGTGCCTGGGTTAACATTTTTTGTGAAATATCCAGTCCCATTACGCTGGCTGCCTGATTATCGCACGCGTAGCGGCAAAACCAACCATATCCACAGCCCAAATCAAGAATGTTTTTGCCTTGAAGAGAGGGGAGCATCGCTTGTATTGTCGGCCATTCTGGCGCGCCGTCGAGTCCCTTTACTGAACGATCCAGCGTGGCATATCCGGCAAAGAACTCAGGATTGTCATAGATATTCTGTGACATAACATCTCCATCCATTAATTATTAAAATTATTTAATCTATATTATTCACTAGGTGTATATTTTGCTGATTATATATTTTTATTGCCAAAGATGTATTGCCACGCGTAACTAAAAAAGCAACAGCGACAAGTCGTAATCTCTGCACATCTTTTCTTACCTGTATATCTCCATGAATCGTAATTCTGTTTTTGTCGCGACGGCATTGTTGCCGCTTTTTGTTCTGATGTCTGGCTGCGCGCCGATGCATGATGACCGTCAGTCTCTGTCACAGCAGACGCCTGCCGCAAATGTCGATACCACATTGCCTGCCGCGTTAAAAAATGGCTGGCCGGACAGCCAGTGGTGGAAGGCATATCACGACCCCCAGCTTAATGCGTTGATTGACAGCACGTTGCGAAATTCTCCTGATATGCAGGTCGCGGAACAGCGCATTCAACTGGCGGAGGCGCAGGCTAAGGCCGTGGAAGCGCAAGATGGCCCGGAGATCGACTTCTCCGCAGACGTTGAGCGTCAGAGAATGTCAGCCGAAGGGCTGATGGGACCTTTCGCCATAACCGATCCCGCAGCAGGAACCACGGGGCCGTGGTACACCAATGGAACCTTTGGTTTAACCGCCGGCTGGAATCTGGATCTGTGGGGTAAGAATCGGGCCGAAGTGACTGCGCGCATTGGAGCCGTTAAGGCGCGTGAGGCTGAGCGCGAGCAAACCCGGCAGCTACTGGCGAGCGGTGTCTCCCGTCTTTACTGGGAATGGCAGACGCAGGCCGCACTGAAAACCGTGCTGACGCAAATCGAAAGCGAGCAGCAAAATGTGATTACCGTCGATCGTCAACTGTATCAAAACGGCCTCACTTCTTCGGTGGAAGGTGTTGAAACCGATATCGATTCCAGCAAGACGGAGCAGCAACTGAACGATGTCAGCGGTAAAATGAAGGTGATTGAGGCGCGCCTAAGCGCGTTGAGCAACTCGCAGTCCGTTGCCCTGAAGCTCCATTCGACCAAACTGCCCGTGGTTGAAAGTCAGCTCCCGTCCCAGTTGGGCTACTCGCTGCTGGCCCGTCGACCAGATTTGCAGGCAGCACACTGGTACATTGAGTCATCGCTGAGCAGTATTGATGCGGCGAAAGCGGCGTTTTATCCCGATGTGAATCTGATGGCATTTTTACAACAGGATGCGTTACATCTGAGTGACCTGTTCCGCCATTCCGCGCAGCAAATGGGCGTAACCGCCGGGTTGACGCTGCCAATCTTTGACAGTGGCAGGCTGAATGCGAATCTCGATATTACGAAAACGCAAAGTAACCTGACGGTGGCGAATTACAACAAAGCTGTGGTGGATGCGGTGAATGACGTGGCACGTGCGGCATCGCAGGTAGAAACACTGGCGCAGAAAAATCAGCATCAGCAGCAGATTGAACATGACGCTCAGCGCGTAGTGGGGCTGGCACAGGCGCGCTTTAATGCGGGTATTATTGCGGGCTCCAGGGTTAGCGAGGCAAAGATCCCGGCATTACGTGAGCAGTGCAACGGTCTGCTTTTGCAAGGCCAATGGCTGGATGCCTCAATCCAGTTGACTAGCGCGCTGGGCGGCGGTTATCACGCATCCTGATTTAATCGGCCCGCCGGTGTTTCGCTGTCGGGCCATCTTCATTGCGCTTTACGCGTGCTTCGGCGTTTCATCCACCAGCGGACGCCCGCGACTATCCCGATAACCAGCACCAGCCAGATGCCATGCTTGATATGCTGGTCAAGGCTGTGCAGCCACGGCGCGATCACTTCACCACCGACGTAGCCGAGGGTGGTAAATAGCAATGCCCAGACAAACGCGCCAAGAATATTCAGCGGTAAAAAGATCTTCGGCGGCAGGTGACTGGCGCCAATCAGTAAGGGACCAATAACGCGAAAGCCGTACATAAAGCGCGTACCGACCACAAACAGGTAAGGACGCCGTTGGATCATTTTCTGCGCATAATGAATTTTCGCCTGATGGCGCGAGAAACGACGCAGAATTTTGCCGCCAAAACGACGTCCGAGTAAATAGAGCAACTGATCGCCAATCATCCCACCTAGTGCGACCGAGAGTACCACCAGCGGGAATTTCAGGACTCCCTGATGCGCCACGACGCCGCCTAACAGGGTAATGGTTTCACCTTCCGCCAGGCTGCCGATGATTAACGCAGCATAGCCGTACTGCGCAACATAATGCGTTATATCCATACGTTGTATGACCTCCACGGTAATAGCATACACCCTATGAATACTTGATGCCGGAAAAGACGCATAGTAGCGCTTAACGTCGTTCAGTTCCCTAATGCCTGATGGCGCTTCGGCGCTTCGGTATTTTTCATGTGTACATAAAATAATCAAAAGCTGAATTATACTTGAAGTGTTGAGGTCCGGAGCTGACAAGAAGGGGGCGGTATGAACCATGTCTGGGGGCTGTTTTCCCATCCCGATCGTGAAATGCACGTGATCAACAGCGAAAACGAAAGTGTTTCGCATCACTATACCCACCATGTACTGCTGATGGCGGCAATCCCGGTTGTTTGCGCATTTATCGGTACCACGCAAATCGGCTGGAATTTTGGCGATGGCAATATCCTGAAGTTATCTCTGTTGACCGGATTTGCGATGGCAATTCTGTTTTACGGGGTGATGCTGGCAGGCGTCGCTGTCATGGGCCGGGTTATCTGGTGGATGGCACGTAATTACCCGCAGCGCCCGTCGTTGGCGCACTGTATGGTCTTTGCAGGGTATGTTGCGACGCCGCTGTTTTTAAGCGGATTGGTCGCACTTTATCCGCTGGTCTGGCTGTGCGCATTGGTGGGGACCATTGCGTTGTTTTACACCGGTTATTTACTCTATCTCGGCATTCCGACGTTCCTGAATATCTCTAAAGAGGAAGGCCTGAGCTTTTCCAGTTCGACGCTGGCGATCGGTGTGCTGGTACTGGAAGTTCTGCTGGCGATTACGGTAATCCTGTGGGGTTACGGCTATCGGTTATTCTGACGGATAAACCTGTCTGCGCTGCGTTGTTGACGTAAAAGTCAGCAACGCAGCATTTCGAGACGATTCTCCTGTGGCGGCAAACCTGCCGGATCGCTATGATGCCTGAGCTAGCTTGAGATAATACTTAGTCTCTGGCGGTGTGCGTTGTGACGTGCGTGAACCATTATCAGAAATCTCATCATGCTGAAATTCCGAGTTTCATTATTAAGCCTTGCCCTGGTGCTGGCCGTTCCTTTTGCACCCCAAGCCGTGGCTAAAACGGCAACTACCGCAGCAGCTTCTCAGCCTGAGATAGCGTCCGGTAGCGCGATGATTGTTGATCTGAATACCAACAAAGTTATCTATTCGAACCACCCGGACCTTGTGCGTCCGATTGCGTCGATTACCAAATTAATGACCGCGATGGTGGTGCTTGATGCACGACTGCCGTTGGATGAGAAGCTGAAAGTTGATATCAGCCAGACGCCGGAAATGAAAGGCATCTACTCTCGTGTGCGACTGAACAGTGAAATTAGCCGTAAAGACATGCTGCTGCTGGCGCTGATGTCATCAGAAAACCGTGCGGCGGCGAGCCTGGCGCATCATTACCCTGGCGGTTATAACGCGTTTATTAAGGCCATGAATGCCAAAGCGAAAGCGCTCGGCATGACTCAGACACGCTTTGTGGAACCAACCGGCTTATCGATTCATAACGTCTCGACCGCTCGTGATTTAACCAAGCTGCTGATCGCCAGCAAGCAGTATCCGCTGATTGGCCAGTTAAGCACCACGCGTGAAGATATGGCGACCTTTGCCAACCCGGCTTATACGCTGCCATTCCGTAACACTAACCATCTGGTATACCGCGATAACTGGAATATTCAGTTAACCAAAACCGGGTTTACCAATGCGGCAGGCCACTGTCTGGTGATGCGCACCGTGATCAATAACAAACCGGTGGCGCTGGTGGTGATGGATGCGTTCGGTAAATATACCCACTTTGCCGATGCCAGCCGTTTACGTACCTGGATCGAAACGGGCAAGGTGATGCCGGTTCCGGCAGCGGCGCTGAGCTATAAAAAGCAAAAAGCGGCGCAGATGGCAGCGGCGGGTTCAGCGACGAGCGAGCAAACTGCACAGAACGATTAAATAAGACACCTCATCCGGCATACACATAGCTAATGTAGCGGTAGGCCGGGCAAGCGAAGCGCCCCCGGCAACATGCCCGGTGGCGCTTATCTTTTTCTGGTTTACGACTCTTTCCAGAACTTCTGCTTACTCGTTTTCCCAATACCCGGATTCATACTGTTGGTGGGATCGTTCTCACGGTAAAAACGGGTTAATGTTTCCGGTGCTTTATACAGATGTCCGACGTTATGCTCTGCTGGATACTGTGCTCCGCGCTCGTGCAGAAGCTCCAGCATCTGCTCTTTCAGCGCATGCGCATCCACGCCTTTTTTCACGATGTAATCCTGGTGGAAGACGTAGCACATAAAGTGGCCGTAATAGAGTTTGTGCACCAGTTGGCTGTCGATCTCTGCAGGCAGATGCTCGTACCATTCGGTGTCGTTACGGCGCAGCGCGATATCCAGCGCCAGAATATCTTCCACTTCATCGGCATGTACGGCCTGATAACGAATCGCCGCGCCAGCCGCCGCAAAGCGATGCAAAAACGCCTTGCTGCCTTCTTCCGGCGTACAGGCAAAGAAGTCGCCTTCAGCGGTTTTGAAAAACTCGCTTAGCCAGTTTTGCGCTTCAGCCACGCCACCACCGGCCATTTTTAACAGCAGGTGATGTTCGTACTTATCGCGCCAGCTTTTCATGCGCGCGGGTAAGTGGCTGGGGAACAAATGGCCAAATTTCTGCATTGCCCGATCGGTGAAATGTGGACGGAAAATTTTCACTTTTTCCAGCATTGCATCGGTGCGACCTTTCAGGGTGAAGAAGAACGGCATTTTGTCGGTGCCGAGCTTGTCGATCATCAGAAACGTATCTTTGCCGTATTGCTCAGCGATGTCATAAATATCGCGGTGCATATATTCACCGGCGACCGGCAGATGCTCAAATTTTGCCAAAATATGACGGCGGATCTCCGTCAGCACCTCTGGCTGGTTGGTACCGATGTAAAAGACCTGCTGGTTTTTTTCGGCTTCGAAGGTGTCCAGACGCACCGCAAAAACCGCGAGCTTGCCTGCACAACCGGATGATTCAAACAACCGATCCGGGTCGGCGTTATAGCGAGCGGGCGTGTCCGCCTCAATATCTCTGACGCGGGTAACGTAATCGTGATCGTGTGCATGACGTCCATCGTGGCGCACATCGTCATCTTTGATACGCTCGTCATCAAGTTTGCTAAGGATCTGTTCTGGGGTCTGGCCCAGTTCGATACCCAGATGGTTAACCAGCTGTAATTTACCCTGCTCGTCAATACGCGCAAACAGCGACATCTCCGTGTATGCCGGACCGCGCTGAACCAGCGAGCCGCCGGAGTTGTTACAAATACCGCCAATCACTGAAGCGCCGAGACAGGAAGATCCGATCACCGAATGCGGCTCACGGCCAAACGGTTTGAGCGCTTTTTCGAGTGAATAAAGCGTGGTGCCGGGATAGGCCAGCACCTGTTCGCCTTTGCCGATGACGTGCAGCTTATCAAGGCGCAGGGTGCTGATAATGACAATCTCGCGGTCGTAATCATTACCGCTTGGCGTAGAGCCTTCGGTCAGCCCAGTGTTGGCGGCCTGCATCAGGATAATTTTATCTGCGGCGACACAAGCGTTCAGGACGCGCCACAATTCTAAAAGCGAGCCAGGGAACACCACGGCGAGTGCATCGCCCTGACCGGAACGGAATCCCTTGCGATAGCGGGCGGTTTTAGCAGGGTCTGTGAGCAGGTGTGAATGACCTACCAGACGGGTCAGTTCATTCAGAAAAGCTTTATTATCTGTTGTAATGGAAGACATTCTCCACTCCTTGTGGTGGGACTCAATATCAGAAACAAGCATAGCGCTTTGTATGACAATACGCTTTCTCATTCACATTGTCTCTGGGTTGTCTTCCACTGAGTCGCGTTGGTTTCGAAAATTAGGAGAATAACCTTAGCTTTCTTTATCGCTCCCGTTTAGTCTTACGGCAAACTGCGGTTTTTGTTATATTTTCGCTGCCTCGTCGGGAAAAAATAAAGAGAGAATCAACATGAAATGGCTATGTTCTGTAGGTGTCGCGGTGAGTCTGGCGTTGCAACCAGCGCTGGCGGACACGCTGTTTGGTAACCATCCTCTGACGCCAGAAGCGCGGGATGCATTCGTTACCGATTTACTTAAACAGATGACCGTGGATGAGAAAATTGGGCAACTACGCTTGATAAGCGTCGGGCCTGATAACCCGAAAGAAGCCATCCGCGAGATGATCAAAGACGGGCAGGTTGGGGCAATTTTTAACACCGTCACGCGCCAGGATATCCGCAAAATGCAGGATCAGGTGATGGAGCTCAGCCGCCTGAAAATTCCTCTCTTTTTTGCCTACGACGTATTGCACGGTCAGCGTACCGTGTTCCCGATAAGTCTCGGCCTGGCGTCCTCTTTTAATCTCGATGCGGTCAGAACCGTTGGCCGTATTTCCGCGTATGAAGCTGCCGATGATGGTCTGAATATGACCTGGGCGCCAATGGTCGATGTCTCTCGCGATCCGCGCTGGGGCCGTGCTTCAGAAGGTTTTGGTGAAGACACGTATTTAACGGCTACGATGGGTAAAACCATGGTGGAAGCGATGCAGGGGAAAAGCCCGGCTGACCGCTATTCGGTGATGACCAGCGTCAAGCACTTCGCCGCCTATGGCGCGGTTGAAGGTGGCAAGGAATATAACACCGTCGATATGAGCCCACAGCGTCTGTTCAACGACTATATGCCGCCGTATAAAGCCGGGCTGGATGCCGGTAGCGGTGCGGTGATGGTGGGTCTTAATTCGCTAAACGGTACGCCTGCAACCTCAGACGCCTGGCTGTTAAAAGACGTGCTGCGTGATGAGTGGGGCTTTAAGGGGATTACCGTTTCCGATCACGGCGCGATTAAGGAACTGATTAAGCACGGTACCGCCTCCGATCCTGAAGATGCGGTGCGTGTGGCGATCAAGTCCGGCATCAACATGAGTATGAGCGATGAGTATTACAGCAAATATCTGCCGGGCTTGATTAAATCCGGCAAAGTGACGATGGCGGAGCTGGACGACGCCGCGCGCCACGTGCTGAACGTGAAATATGATATGGGGCTGTTTAACGATCCGTACAGCCATCTGGGGGCCAAAGAATCTGACCCACAGGACACCAACGCAGAAAGCCGTTTGCATCGCAAAGAGGCGCGTGAAGTGGCGCGCGAAAGCCTGGTGCTGCTGAAAAACCGTCTGGAAACGTTGCCGCTGAAAAAATCGGCCACAGTGGCGGTTGTCGGTCCGCTGGCCGACAGCAAGCGTGATGTGATGGGCAGTTGGTCCGCCGCCGGTGTTGCCGATCAGTCGGTAACGGTACTGACGGGGATTAAAAATGCCGTCGGCGATCAGGGCAAAGTGCTGTACGCCAAAGGGGCGAATATCACCAACGACAAAGGCATTGTCGATTTCCTCAACCTGTATGAAGAAGCGGTAAAGGTTGACCCGCGTTCGCCGCAGGCGATGATCGATGAAGCCGTTAACGCCGCGAAGCAATCTGATGTGGTTGTCGCGGTAGTCGGTGAAGCGCAGGGCATGGCGCATGAAGCCTCCAGCCGCACCGATATCACCATTCCACAAAGTCAGCGTGACCTGATTGCCGCGCTGAAAGCCACGGGTAAACCGTTGGTTCTGGTGTTGATGAACGGTCGTCCGCTGGCGCTGGTGAAGGAAGATCAACAAGCCGATGCGATCCTCGAAACCTGGTTTGCCGGGACGGAGGGCGGTAACGCCATCGCCGATGTGCTGTTTGGTGATTACAATCCGTCAGGCAAGCTGCCGATGTCTTTCCCGCGCTCTGTTGGACAGATCCCGGTCTATTACAGCCATCTCAATACCGGTCGTCCGTATAACGCCGATAAGCCGAACAAGTACACGTCGCGCTACTTTGATGAAGCCAATGGTCCGTTGTATCCCTTTGGATATGGCCTGAGCTACACCACGTTTACGGTTTCTGATGTGAAGCTCTCTTCTCCGACGATGAAGCGTGACGGAACCGTGACGGCCAGCGTGCAGGTGACCAACACCGGCAAGCGCGAAGGTGCAACGGTGATTCAGATGTATTTACAGGATGTGACCGCCTCCATGAGTCGTCCGGTAAAACAGCTGAAAGGTTTTGAAAAAGTGAATCTTAAGCCAGGTGAAACCCAGACCGTCAGCTTCCCGATTGATATTGAAGCGCTCAAATTCTGGAACCAGCAGATGAAATACGATGCAGAACCTGGCAAATTTAACGTTTTCATCGGCGTGGATTCCGCCAGAGTGAAGCAGGGCGAATTTGAACTGCTGTAATAGATGAATAAAGTCATGCAGCATGCCTGATGGCTCTACGCTTATCAGGCTGACAAAGTCGTATCATCCGGCAAATTCACATTGGGTTTGCCGGATTTTTTTTATTTTATTATCGCCTTACCGCTAATAACTCTCAGCGTTACCACCCAATTGCCAGGTTAAGGCTTGATTTTTCGACTATGCTTTTTCCTCAAGTCTCTGAAAAGGGCCGCAAAAGGATGAGGAGTACAGCATGATAATCTCAAAAGTATCGGTGGGTTCGCTGGTGCTGTTAGCCGCGATAAGCCTACCCTTACAGGCCGCGTCACCCGTCACGGTTGGTTCAAAAATAGATACCGAAGGGGCGCTGCTCGGCAACATTATTTTGCAGGTGCTCGAAAGCCATGGCGTGAAAACCGTCAATAAAGTACAGCTGGGTACCACTCCAGTAGTGCGTGGGGCAATCACTTCCGGTGAGCTGGATATTTATCCTGAATATACCGGTAATGGCGCATTCTTTTTTAAAGATGAAAATGATCCCGCGTGGAAAAATGCGCAGGCCGGTTTCGAGAAAGTGAAAAAGCTGGATGCAGAGCAAAATAAGCTGGTCTGGCTAACACCTGCACCCGCCAATAATACCTGGACCATTGCCGTACGCCAGGATGTCGCGCAAAAGAACAAGCTTGAGTCCCTTGCTGATTTAGGCCGCTACCTGAAAGACGGGGGAACGTTCAAACTTGCTGCCTCTGCTGAATTTATCGAACGGGCTGACGCGTTGCCTGCGTTTGAAAAAGCCTATGATTTCAAACTGAATCAAAATCAGCTGTTGTCGCTAGCTGGGGGAGATACCGCGGTGACGATTAAAGCAGCGGCGCAGCAGACTTCTGGAGTCAATGCGGCGATGGCTTATGGCACCGATGGCCCGGTAGCGGCGCTCGGTCTGCAAACTTTAAGCGATCCCAAAGGTGTCCAGCCCATTTATGCGCCAGCACCCGTCGTACGTGAATCGGTGCTGAAAGACTACCCGCAAATGGGAGAATGGCTACAACCGGTTTTTGCCAGCCTGGATGAAAAAACGTTGCAGCAGCTGAATGCCAGTATTGCCGTGGAGGGGCTGGACGCGAAAAAAGTTGCAGCAGACTACCTGAAGCAAAAAGGATGGGTGAAGTAACGGAGTTTGCAGCAGGTGGGTGTTTTGTCAAAGATTTCAGTTAATCGGGTGCTGTTGTTACTGGTACTTCTTACCTTCGCGGCGGCAGCGCTGCCTTTCATTAACTATGCGCCTAATCGCCTGGTCTCCGGTGAGGGGTGCCAACTCTGGGATATCCGGCCCGACATGGCGTGGGGATTGGCAGTAGCCTGTTCGCTGCTGTTTCTTCTGTGCTTTGTACCGGGAAAGTCCGGCAATATATTGACGCTTGTTATTAGCCAGTTGCTGGTTATTGCAGCGCTGGTAACCGCGGGAACAACGGCAACGTATCTGGCCCAGACGGGAAGTCCACTGGCCAGAACCAGCCTGGGCAGCGGGTTCTGGTTGGGGCTAGGACTAATGTTGCTGGCCGCTAGTGACGCCATTCGTCGCATAACCGAGCTGGCATCATGGCGTTGGCTGTTGCACGCGCAAATGTTTATTTTTCCGCTGGTGCTTTTGTTCTCCGGCACGTTTAACGATCTATCCCTGCTTAAAGAATATGCCAACCGTCAGGATGTCTTCAACGACGCCCTGGCGCAGCATCTGACAATTCTGTTCGCTACCGTGGTGCCCGCGCTGCTTATTGGTGTGCCGTTGGGCATCTGGTGTGCTTTCTCAGTCTCCCGTCAGGGGCCGGTTTTTGCGGTACTGAATATCATCCAAACCATTCCCTCAGTCGCGCTGTTTGGCCTGTTAATTGCGCCCCTTGCCGGGTTGGTGAAGCACTTTCCTTTGTTGGGTTCGCTCGGCGTCGCCGGAACCGGCCTGACGCCTGCGCTTATTGCGTTAGTGCTGTATGCGCTGTTACCGCTGGTACGTGGCGTTGTGGCTGGGTTGAATCAGGTGCCGCAGGATGTACTGGAAAGCGCCCGAGCGATGGGGATGAACACTTTCCAGCGATTTGTTTCGGTGCAGTTCCCGCTGGCATTGCCGGTCTTCTTGCGCAATTTACGGGTAGTGATGGTGCAAACGGTGGGAATGGCGGTGATTGCTGCGCTGATTGGCGCAGGGGGATTTGGCGCGCTGGTCTTTCAGGGATTGCTCAGTAGCGCCGTCGATTTAGTGTTGCTGGGCGTGATCCCGGTTGTGGTACTGGCGGTATTGATTGATGCGCTGTTTGATTTAGGGCTCGCGCTGTTGAAGGTAACAAACAATGATTGAATTTCGCCATGTCAGTAAAACCTATGGTCAGCAAACAGCCGTTGACGACCTTAACCTGCGGTTGGGGGAGGGCAGCTTTTCGGTGTTAATTGGCACGTCAGGTTCCGGGAAATCCACCACGCTGAAAATGATCAATCGGCTGGTTGAACATGACAGCGGACAGATTCGCTTTGCCGGGGAAGAGATCCGCAGCCTACCGGTACTGGAGTTAAGGCGGCGCATGGGATACGCGATTCAGTCTATTGGCTTGTTTCCCCACTGGACCGTCGCGCAGAACATCGCCACGGTGCCGCAGCTACAAAAGTGGTCGCGTTCTCGTATTGATGACCGAACAGACGAACTGATGGCGCTGCTGGGTCTTGAGGACAGTTTGCGCCATCGTTATCCGCATCAGCTGTCTGGCGGGCAACAGCAGCGGGTCGGGGTTGCTCGCGCACTGGCGGCAGATCCGCAGGTACTGCTGATGGATGAGCCTTTTGGCGCGCTGGATCCGGTCACCCGCGGTGCGCTGCAGCAGGAGATGACGCGTATTCATCGTCTGCTCGGGCGTACCATTGTGCTGGTGACGCATGATATCGACGAGGCGCTAAGGCTGGCGGAGCATCTGGTTCTGATGGATGCAGGAAAGGTAGTGCAGCAAGGCACGCCGCTGTCGATGCTGACAGCACCGGCGAACGAATTCGTGCAAACATTCTTTGGCCGTAGTGAACTGGGCGTACGTCTGTTGTCGCTTCGCACGGTAGGGGATTTTATCCGTCGCGGTGAACACACAGCCGGTGAACCGTTGGTAGATGAAATGACGCTGCGTGATGCGTTGTCGGTGTTCGTAGCGCGCGGTTGCGACGTCTTGCCGGTCGTGACCCCGCAGGGGGTGTCCTGCGGGACGCTTCATTTTCGTGATTTGCTTTCGGAGATGCCGACCCGTGAAACGTCTTGCTGATCCGTTGTTATGGCTTATTGTCCTGTTTCTGGTCCTGTTAGTTGGGTTGCCTCATAGTCAGGCCTTGTTCAGTGCGCTATTTCCGGCGCTACCGCGTCCCGTGTATCAGCAGGAAAGTTTTGCGGTGCTGGCACTGAGCCATTTTGGCCTGGTGGGGATTTCAAGCCTGATTGCTGTACTTATTGGCACCGGGGCCGGTATAGCGGTAACCCGGCCCTGGGGCGCGGAATTCCGGCCGATGGTGGAAACCATCGCCGCCGTGGGGCAGACCTTTCCGCCAGTTGCGGTGTTGGCGATAGCTGTACCGGTGATGGGATTTGGTCCTGAACCGGCAATTATCGCGTTGATCCTGTATGGCGTATTACCGATCTTGCAGGCAACACTGGCGGGACTCGGCGGAATTTCACCCAGCGTGATGGATATTGCCAGCGGAATGGGCATGAGTCAGGGGCAGCGGCTGCGTAAAGTCGAGTTGCCGCTGGCGGCCCCGGTGATTCTGGCCGGGATTCGCACGTCGGTGATTATTAATATCGGCACCGCAACCATCGCCTCAACCGTCGGGGCAAACACGCTGGGTACGCCGATTATTATCGGGCTGAGTGGGTTCAATACCGCCTATGTGATTCAGGGAGCGCTGCTGGTCGCGCTGGCGGCGGTAATTGTTGACCGCGGGTTTGATAAATTAGCGAGGCATCTTACCCGGCACGTAAAATAAAAGTATAGCCTGCCAGCATGACACCGCCGATACCGCCGATGGCCATCAGCAGGAAGAGGGTAATGACACCGATTTTAGCTGCGCTCATTATGCACTCCTTATGTGAATTCAAGGATTGTACACGTTTGTTAATAGAATATTAAGAGCCTGGATCATTAGGCGTTATTGGCGCAGACAGTTTGAACACGGCCAGCGCGGAAGAACCGGAGCGTACACGTAGTACGTGAGGATTCTGAGCACTGCCCAGGTTCGAAATGGCAAGCAAAATAGCCCTAATGGGCCAGGCTCTAAATACCGAGTGGATAAATATCGTGACCCAACGCGCGCCATTCATTCAGCTGTTGCTGCTGAGCGGGCGTTTGGTTCTCGCCGCACCAGACAAGCAAGGTGCGACCTTCAAACAGCTCCGGTCGCAGTTGGTTCAGCGAATGGGCAAGGACGTCAATGCGCCATCCCTGCTGGCTGGCGACCCAACCTTCCAGCCATAAACGGGTCGTATCCTGAATGTTCCAGCCAACCACCAGAGCATCTTTCCCCTGTTTCTTACGTGCTGAGGCAAGACAAATCGCGATGTAGTTGATCAGTACGCCGTCGAGGATCCCCAGTAACGCCTGCAGGATCGGCTGTTGGCATTGCAGACGTCGGCGCAGCGGAATGAACAAATGGGTGTTGAGCGTTTGCGCGGGATAATCCTGGCCGCGCTCTTTGATCCACAGTCTGAGGCTATGCAGATTATTACTTTGCAAATAGCTCAACAGCGTCTCTTGTTGTTCACGCCAACCGTTATGCACATCAATGCTCTCATTGCTGAGCAACATTTTAACCTTGCTGACCTGAACACCGTTGTTTATCCAGCGTTTTATCTCGCGGATCCGGTCGATATCCGCATCGTTAAACAGGCGATGCCCGCCGTCTGTCCGCTGCGGTTTAAGTAATCCGTAACGCCTCTGCCATGCGCGTAAAGTGACAGGGTTGATATCACAAAGCAAAGCCACTTCACCTATTGTGTAAAGCGCCATCGTCGTCTCACTCTTGCTCGCGAGGTCCCAGTTTTACTTTAGACGCTCTTTTGCGAACCAGGTAGTTTTGTCTGTTTTTTGATCTATGAATGGGTGATTTTGTAACCATGCTCGCGCTTTCGAGTGATCGTTCTCACAAATTCGTCTTTTTTTGCAACACTTCAAAGAAAGTTACACGCAGCCCATGTATGTTACGCGCTTTTAAGTGATGTGTGGTTGGCGGGTATGTACGAGTTTAATCTGGTGTTGCTGCTGCTTCAGCAGATGTGTGTGTTCCTCGTTATCGCGTGGCTCATGAGCAAAACGCGTTTGTTTATCCCGCTGATGCAGGTGACTATCCGACTCCCGCACAAACTGCTTTGCTATGTTACTTTTTCCATTTTCTGCATTTTAGGCACCTATTTCGGGCTGCACATTGATGACTCCATTGCTAACACTCGCGCTATTGGCGCGGTGATGGGCGGGCTGCTTGGCGGCCCGGTGGTTGGCGGTTTAGTTGGTCTTACCGGCGGTTTGCATCGTTATTCGATGGGGGGGATGACTGCGCTTAGCTGCATGATCTCGACCATTGTGGAAGGGTTGCTCGGCGGGCTGGTGCACAGCGTGCTTACCCGTCGTGGTCGTACCGATAAAGTCTTTAGTCCGCTGACCGCGGGAGCGATTACCTTTGTTGCCGAACTGGTGCAGATGCTGATCATCTTATTAATTGCGCGTCCGTTCGATGATGCGTTTCGGTTGGTCAGCAATATTGCCGCGCCGATGATGGTGACCAATACCGTGGGCGCCGCCTTATTTATGCGTATTTTGCTCGATAAACGGGCGATGTTTGAAAAATATACCTCCGCTTTTTCCGCCACTGCACTCAAAGTTGCCGCCTCAACGGAAGGTATTTTACGCCAGGGGTTCAATGAGGTTAACAGCATGAAGGTTGCTCAGGTGCTGTATGAAGAGCTGGATATCGGTGCGGTGGCGATTACCGATCGTGAGAAACTGCTGGCATTTACCGGTATTGGTGACGATCACCATCTACCCGGAAAACCTATTTCATCGTCATATACCCAACGCGCGATTGAAACCGGAGAGGTGGTGTATGCCGATGGGAATGAAGTTCCTTACCGTTGCTCTTTGCACCCGCAATGCAAATTAGGCTCGACGCTGGTGATCCCTCTGCGAGGTGAAAACCAGCGGGTAATGGGGACCATCAAACTGTATGAAGCCAAAAACCGCCTCTTTAGTTCGATCAACCGTACGCTGGGGGAAGGGATCGCCCAACTGCTTTCGGCACAGATTCTGGCCGGGCAGTATGAGCGGCAAAAAGCGATGCTCACGCAGTCGGAAATAAAACTCCTGCACGCCCAGGTCAATCCCCATTTTCTGTTTAATGCACTCAACACCATCAAAGCTGTGATCCGACGCGATAGCGAGCAGGCCAGCCAACTGGTGCAGTATCTGTCGACGTTCTTTCGTAAAAATTTAAAACGCCCGTCGGAAATTGTGACGCTGGCCGATGAAATTGAACACGTTAATGCTTATCTGCAAATTGAGAAGGCACGATTCCAGTCGCGTCTTCAGGTGACCTTGACGGTGCCAGAAGAACTTTCGCATCAGCAATTACCCGCCTTTACTCTGCAACCCATCGTGGAGAATGCCATTAAACACGGTACTTCTCAGTTACTGGATACTGGTGAAGTATCGATCACCGCCCGTCGCGAAGGGCAATATCTGATGCTGGATATCGAAGACAATGCCGGGCTGTATCAGCCAACCTCAGAAGCCAGTGGACTGGGTATGAATCTGGTCGATAAACGACTGCGTGAGCGGTTTGGCGATGATTTTGGCATCAGCGTAGCGTGTGAACCTGACCGCTTTACTCGAATCACTTTACGACTTCCTCTGGAGGAACTGGCATGATCAAAGTGCTGATTGTCGATGACGAACCGTTAGCCCGGGAGAATCTGCGGATCCTGTTGCAAGAGCAAAGCGACATCGAGATTGTCGGTGAATGTTCGAATGCGGTGGAAGCCATTGGCGCGGTGCATAAATTGCGTCCGGATGTTCTGTTCCTTGATATTCAGATGCCGCGAATCAGCGGCCTGGAAATGGTTGGCATGCTTGATCCCGAGCATCGTCCGTACATTGTTTTTCTGACCGCCTTTGATGAGTATGCGGTGAAAGCCTTCGAAGAACATGCGTTTGATTATCTGCTCAAGCCGATTGAAGAAGCACGGCTGGAAAAAACGCTGATCCGTTTGCGTCAGGAGCGCACTAAGCAGGATGTATCACTGCTGCCAGAAAATCAGCAGGCGCTGAAGTTTATTCCGTGCAGCGGCCATAGCCGGATTTATTTGCTGCAAATGGATGATGTGGCGTTTATCAGCAGTCGCATGAGTGGTGTGTATGTGACGAGCAGCGATGGCAAAGAAGGCTTCACTGAGTTGACGCTCAGGACGCTGGAGAGCCGTACTCCTCTTCTGCGTTGCCATCGGCAATATCTGGTAAATATGGCGCAATTGCAGGAGATCCGTCTGGAAGACAACGGTCAGGCGGAACTGATTTTGCGTAACGGACTGACCGTTCCGGTGAGTCGTCGTTATCTTAAAAGTCTAAAAGAGGCGATTGGACTGTAAAACTGATACACTGCGCGCCATTGCATCACCGACAGTTGAAGGCTCTATGCTAAGTAACGATATTCTTCGTAGCCTGCGCTACACCCTGAAAGCGAACAATAACGACATGGTGCGTATTCTTGCGCTTGCTGACATGGAATCCACCTCCGCAGGTTTCGATACCTGGATGACAAAAGAAGATGAGGCTGGGTTTGTTCGTTGCCCGGATATCATTCTCTCCGGTTTTTTAAACGGCCTGATTTATCATCTGCGTGGTAAAGATGATTCTGCACCGGAACTGGCGCTGGAGCGTCGTGTTAATAACAATACGGTGCTGAAAAAGCTGCGTATCGCCTTTTCGCTGAAAACCGACGATATTCTGGCTATTATGACCGAGCAGAAATTCCGTGTGTCGATGCCGGAAATTACCGCCATGATGCGTGCACCTGATCATAAGAACTATCGCGAATGCGGCGATCAGTTCCTGCGTTATTTTCTGCGTGGTTTGACATCACGGGTACATAACGCGAAGCCATAAAGAGAAAATGGGCGACGC
>NZ_SZWU01000034.1:251030-251705 GCF_005280935.1 Citrobacter sp. wls757
TTAACATCGGGTCGCCAATGGTTTACTTCACTTCTTTAAAACCCGCCGATTCCATTACCGTTTGCATTTGCTTCATGCTGATGTTTTTATCGGCGTTTTCAGATAGCTTCATCCCTGAAATGGCCTGCAACGCTTTTATATCAACTTTTTCCATATCGATAGTGACATTTTCTTGCGCGTAGGTATCTGAATAGGTGAGTTTTTCTTCTATGCCAGGAATATTCTGATATTTGGCGCTTAATGCGTCGAATACTTTTGCTGCTTCCTCTTTATTGCTGGCACCGACTGACGCATAGCTAATTTTACTTTCGGAGATTTGCTTCAGGACCTTATCACCTTTATAGGTGTAAGAGACGGTGATATCAGAACCATTAATGTTGGCATTGAATGTTTTTGTCTCTTCTTTATCACCACATCCCGCCAGGGAAAAAACCACAATCGATGCCATGGCGAGAGAAAATAATTTTTGTAACGCTTTCATGTAAAACTCCATTTCATGAATATCGGATGTTAAATAATAACGTCCACGAATCTGGTGAGCCCGGACTACCTTGATACCAGAGCAGTATAGAATAAATCTAATATTAACAACGAAGCAGTCCGAAAATGGAGCAGGGGTTAAGATTAGAGGAAGCACTTGCGTAGCAAAAAAAAAGCGCTGCGGTTGCAGCGCTT
>NZ_SZWU01000034.1:251746-295132 GCF_005280935.1 Citrobacter sp. wls757
ACCTGTTGGCCTGGTTTTGCACCTTCGTCCGGGCTTAACAGGAAGATATCTTTCCCGCCAGGACCTGCAGCCATCACCATCCCTTCGGAAATGCCGAAGCGCATCTTACGTGGTGCCAGGTTGGCAACCATAATGGTCTGGCGGCCAATCAGGACCTGCGGATCTGGATACGCAGAACGAATACCAGAGAAGACGTTACGTTTCTCACCACCGAGATCCAGCGTCAGACGCAGCAGTTTGTCGGAACCTTCCACGAATTCGGCGTTTTCAATCAGCGCTACACGCAGGTCAACTTTGGCGAAATCGTCAAAGGTGATGGTTTCCTGAATCGGGTCATCAGCCAGCGGGCCGGTAACCGGTGCTGCAGCTGCTTTCACTTCTTCTTTCGACGCCTCAACCAGCGCTTCAACTTGTTTCATGTCGATGCGATTGTACAGCGCTTTAAAGGTGTTGACCTTGTGGCCGAGCAGTGGCTGTTCAATGGCATCCCAGCTCAGTTCGCTGTTCAGGAAAACTTCAACACGTTCAGCAAGCGTTGGCAGAACCGGTTTCAGGTAAGTCATCAGCACGCGGAACAGGTTGATACCCATGGAGCAGATCGCCTGCAGGTCGGCATCGCGGCCTTCCTGTTTAGCCACGACCCACGGTGCCTGTTCGTCAACGTAGCGGTTTGCCACGTCGGCCAGCGCCATGATTTCACGGATAGCTTTACCAAATTCACGGCTTTCCCATGCTTCGCCAATCACCACTGCGGCGTCGGTGAAGGTTTTATACAGCGCCGGGTCGGCCAGTTCATTCGCCAGAACGCCGTCAAAACGCTTAGCAATAAAGCCGGCGTTACGGGATGCCAGGTTGACTACTTTGTTGACGATATCGGCGTTAACGCGCTGGACAAAGTCTTCCAGGTTCAGGTCGATGTCATCAATACGTGAAGAAAGCTTCGCGGTGTAGTAATAGCGCAGGCTGTCGGCATCGAAGTGCTTCAGCCAGGTGCTGGCCTTAATGAAGGTGCCGCGAGATTTGGACATCTTCGCGCCGTTCACCGTCACATAACCGTGTACAAACAGGTTGGTCGGCTTACGGAAGTTGCTGCCTTCCAGCATGGCAGGCCAGAACAGGCTGTGGAAGTAAACGATATCCTTACCGATGAAGTGATACAACTCGGCGTCAGAATCTTTCTTCCAGTACTCGTCAAAACTGGTGGTGTCACCGCGCTTATCGCACAGGTTTTTGAATGAACCCATATAGCCAATTGGCGCGTCCAGCCAGACATAGAAGTACTTGCCAGGCGCATTCGGGATTTCAAAACCGAAGTACGGGGAATCGCGAGAGATATCCCACTGTTGCAGGCCGGATTCGAACCATTCCTGCATTTTGTTGGCGACCTGCTCCTGTAACGCGCCGCTGCGCGTCCACGCCTGCAGCATTTCGCTAAATGACGGCAGATCAAAGAAGAAGTGTTCGGAGTCACGCATCACCGGCGTTGCGCCAGACACGACGGATTTCGGCTCGATAAGTTCGGTCGGGCTGTAGGTTGCGCCGCAGACTTCACAGTTATCGCCGTACTGATCCGGAGACTTACATTTCGGGCAGGTGCCTTTAACGAAACGGTCCGGCAGGAACATGCCTTTTTCCGGATCGTAAAGCTGGGAGATTGTACGGTTCTTAATAAAACCGTTCTCCTTCAGGCGAGTATAAATCAGCTCAGACAACTCACGGTTCTCTTCGCTGTGCGTTGAGTGGTAGTTGTCATAGCTGATGTCAAAACCTGCAAAATCAGTCTGATGCTCCTGACTCATTTCACCGATCATCTGCTCTGGCGTGATCCCAAGCTGCTGTGCTTTCAGCATGATTGGCGTACCGTGTGCGTCGTCCGCGCAGATGAAGTTAACCTGGTGGCCGCGCATTCGCTGGTAACGGACCCAGACATCAGCCTGGATGTGCTCCAGCATATGGCCGAGGTGGATTGAGCCGTTGGCGTACGGCAGCGCGCACGTTACCAGAATTTTCTTCGCGACTTGAGTCATAGTGGGCAATTACTTCTTTTGTAGTGAAAAGGGCTTTGATAGTACCAAAATGGTAATTACTGCGCCAAGCGATAAGGGCATTTATCCGTAAATGAATAATTGTTGCGGTTGGAGTAAACTACCTGGTGACTATTGTATATTCAGAACAACAAAAAGGAGTCGGGATGAACGCACAATCCCAGGCCAAATCACCAGAGACCCTGCGCGCCATGGTTGCCGGGACGCTGGCGAATTTTCAGCATTCAACCCTGAAGCATAATCTGACGACGCTTAAAGCGTTGCACCACGTCGCCTGGATGGATGACACGTTGCACGTTGAGCTGGTCATGCCGTTTGTCTGGCATAGCGCGTTTGAGGACTTAAAAGAGCAATGTAGCGCCGATCTGCTGCGTATTACCGGTGCGAAAGCGATCGACTGGAAACTGTCGCATAACATCGCGACGCTGAAACGCGTGAAAAACCAGCCGGGTATTAATGGTGTGAAAAACATCATCGCCGTCAGTTCAGGTAAAGGTGGCGTGGGTAAATCCTCTACTGCCGTGAACCTGGCGCTGGCGCTGGCTGCAGAAGGGGCGAAGGTAGGGATTCTGGACGCCGATATTTATGGTCCGTCTATCCCGACAATGCTTGGCGCGGAAAACCAGCGTCCAACCTCGCCAGATGGTACCCACATGGCACCGATCATGTCTCATGGTCTGGCAACGAACTCCATTGGTTATCTGGTCACTGACGATAACGCGATGGTATGGCGCGGCCCGATGGCCAGCAAAGCGCTGCTGCAGATGTTGCAGGAAACCTTATGGCCGGATCTTGATTATCTGGTACTGGATATGCCGCCGGGCACCGGTGACATCCAGCTGACGCTGGCGCAGAACATTCCGGTAACGGGCGCAGTTGTTGTCACTACGCCGCAGGACATCGCGCTGATCGATGCGAAAAAGGGCATCGTGATGTTCGAAAAAGTCGAAGTGCCGGTACTGGGTATTGTTGAGAATATGAGTATGCATATTTGCAGCAACTGCGGTCACCATGAACCGATCTTTGGTACCGGTGGGGCACAGAAGTTGGCTGAGCAGTATCACACTCAACTGCTGGGACAGATGCCACTGCATATTTCTCTGCGTGAGGACCTCGATCGTGGTACGCCGACGGTGATTAGCCGTCCTGATAGCGAATTTACTGCTATTTACCGCGACCTGGCAGGACGAGTGGCTGCACAGCTCTACTGGCAGGGAGAGGTTATTCCGGGCGAGATTGCCTTCCGCGCGGTGTAATTTATAGCGTTACAGATATTCACCGCATCAATGTATTATTGATGCGGTGAATATATTAAATTTAAAAATCTTACGATATTGTTCACTCTGCGTTTATAATTCATGCCTTTTTCCGAATAAATCACCTCGATGCATCATTATAATTGATCAAATCTATCTCATTAATCTACAATTTCAATTGGTTCAAACAGGGTGTTATGCCCATAATCTGCTGAACAGGTCCTCTGTATGCTATTTGATGCTAACCACAGGAATAACGATTAAAATGAAAAAAAGTTTACTGATGGGAATTATAGCTCTGACTTATGGAATGAGCGCCCCTACCTTCGCTTCCGATACTGCGACCTTAACAATCAGTGGGCGAGTCGTTGAACCAACCTGTAGTGCTGACGTCGTGAATAACAACGTTCAACAGAAATGCGGTCAATCTCTTCATCTTTCAAATGTTAGTCATGTGGATCCTGTTCCAGCGAAGGGCGTCGTGACCGAGATCGTTTCTGTACCAGGGGATTCTCTGCGACAGATAGTGTTAAACCGTTACGATTAGACTAAGAATCTCAGTGTTGATATTAAGCACTCATCATTTATATGAATGATGAGTGCTTTTTTATTTCCCTAACAAATAAAAATCGACAATTAATAACGCTAATTTATTAAATGTATAAATAGTGTTTAGCTTCACTTATTTGTTGCAATTATATTGCAATTCGTAACTTGTTTTAAATCAACAAAACAACGCGTTCACATTGCGGCAACGTTTCTGATGTGCGAATTTAAATTCAAGAGTTAACCCTCTTAACAAATAGAAATTATTTTATTAAGGAAGATGCTATGAAACGTTCAATTATTTCTGCTGCTGTATTGTCTGCTGTATTTATGAGTGCCGGGGCGTTTGCTGCTGATTCTGACCAGGGTGAACTGATTATTACTGGTAAGGTGGTTGGAACAACCTGTAAATTTACGGGTGATACCACTGCAACCATCGGCATGAACCAAATTGGTGCTGACAGATTAAATAACTTAGGTGCTGGAGGTGTTTATGAAGGATATTCAAATAAGACTACTGTGCCATTAACTGTTGAATGTACGGGGGATAAAGCACCGAAAATTACTTTCTCCAGTTCTCAATTTGATAGTTCTAATAAATATATTACACGAAATACTGCCGCAAATAATGGTGCTGGCTTCTCCGTTTACTATGGTGATGACTTTACTAAACAGGTTAACCCCGATACAGGTATTGAGTTAACTAAAACTTCAGACAATAAATATACGCTCAACTTTAGCGCACGTTATGCAAGAATTGGTGCCGCCGCTGTCACCGCTGGTGACGTGGCCTCTTCGCTGACGATGACCGTTGTTACAGATTAAGATTACTATCCTGTTTGTCGGCGGCCCTTGCCGCCGATTATTCCCGCAGTAAGGATAATTATAATGAAAAAAATACTCGCATTATTGCTGGTCGGTACGGTAATGCCTGCGTGGGGGGGCATTTACATTTACGGCACCCGTGTAATTTATCCGGCACAGAAAAAAGAAATTACCGTTCAGTTAATGAATGAAGGCAACCGCAGCTCGCTTGTCCAATCCTGGATAGATGACGGAGACACCAGCCTGCCACCAGAAAAAATCCAGGTGCCATTCGTGATGACCCCTCCAGTGGCTAAGGTCAGCGGAGGTTCTGGTCAACAGCTGAAAATTAAGCTACTGGCAAACACGCTGCCGAAAGATCGTGAAAGCCTTTTTTTTCTTAATGTGCTGGATATTCCTCCTAATTCTGCGGAATTTGAAGGTAAGAATATGATTAAATTTGCTATGCAGAATCGCATCAAATTTATTTATCGTCCGCAGGGTCTTACTGGTGTGGATGAAAAAAGCTTTTCTCGCTTAAGTGTCAGGTATGTCAGTGATGGTATTAATATTAAAAATAATTCAGCCAACTGGATAACTATTCCTGAATTAGTAGGTAACTCTAAAATAAACAGTGAGACAGTGTTACTTGCTCCGTGGTCAGATAAAAAACTTATCACTACTGCTGTTGTTAATCATTACAAGGTCACTCTTATTGATGATCACGGAAACTACTTAAGTGAAAAAATAAAAATGAAAAGATAGTCAAGGACTGATTATGTCAAAGATAAATTCTATTACACTGGCAATCATGTCGGTGTTAGTCACTTCATCCGCATGGGCTGAAGAAGACACATTTGATACCCACTTTATGATCGGCGGTTTGAACGGTGAGAAAATCTCTCGCTATCAAATTGATGGTGATAAGCCAATGCCGGGCATATATGAAATGGATGTTTATCTTAACAATCAGTGGCGTGGTCGATACGATATCAATGTCAAAGCCGATCCTGATGCGACATGTTTATCCTGGGTGCAATTACAGCAAATTGGTATTCGTACCAATAACATTAAAACTGATAAAAAAGAAGATTGTGTGCCGTTACGTGAAGCAGTGCAGGGCGGCAGTATTGGTTATGATATTGGGCAATTTATTCTGAATTTAAGCGTGCCTCAGGCATTTGTGGTTGAATATGAACCGGGATATATGCCGCCTGAAACCTGGGATCGCGGGGTTAATGCTTTTTATACCTCTTATTACGCCAGTCAGTATTACAGTAGCTATAAACACGGTGGTGATGATAAAAGTAGCTATGTGAACCTGAATAGCGGGTTGAACTTGCTAGGGTGGCAGTTGCACTCAAATGCTAACTACACGAAAGGCAATGAGGGCAGCGGCAATTGGAAGAGCAATACGCTATATATGGAGCGTGGTATCCCGCAAATACTTGGCACGCTACGTACCGGGGATATGTACACCGGGTCGGATATCTTTGATGCGGTACGTTTTCGTGGTGTGCGTATCTGGCGCGATATGCAAATGTTACCGAACTCAAAACAGAACTTTACCCCTGTAGTACGTGGGATCGCCCAGAGCAACGCGCTGGTAACCATCGAACAAAACGGCTTTGTTATTTACCAGAAAGAAGTTCCACCTGGCCCATTTGCTATTGATGATCTACAGCTCGCTGGCGGCGGTGCGGATTTAGATGTGAGCGTGAAAGAAGCGGATGGTTCAATATCTCATTATCTGGTGCCATATTCATCCGTGCCAAATATGCTGCAGTCGGGCGTATCGAAATATGATTTTGCTGCAGGGCGCAGTCATATTGAGGGGGCAGGCAATCAGTATGATTTCCTACAAGGCAGCTATCAGTATGGTCTGAACAATCTGCTTACGGTTTATGGCGGCACAATGCTGTCACAAAACTATAACTCATTTGTACTCGGGACCGGTTGGAATACACCCATTGGCGCGGTATCAATAGATGCCACGCGATCGCACAGCGAGCAGGATAATGGCGATGTTTTTGATGGTCAGAGCTATCAGATTGCGTGGAACAAATATGTCACACAGACTGGAACGCAGTTCGCGCTGGCAGCTTATCGTTATTCCTCGCGGGATTATCGTACCTTTAATGACTACGTATGGGCGAATAACAAAAATCACTATGATCGTGATGAAAATGATGTTTATGACGTTGCGGACTACTATCAAAACGACTTTGGACGAAAGAACAGCTTTTCGCTAAATATCAATCAAATATTACCCGAAAACTGGGGATCCCTGGCCGTCAGCGGCCTGTGGCGAGACTATTGGCAGCGCAGTGGAACCGGCAAAGATTATCAGCTGAGCTACTCGAACGCCTGGCAGCGTGTCAGCTATACCTTGTCCGTCAGCCAGACCTATGATGAGGACAACCACGAGGATAAACGTTTTAACCTGTATATCTCCATCCCGTTCTCGTGGGGTGACGGTATTTCCACTCCTCGACGCGATCTGTTTGTCTCTAACTCAACGACGTTTGATGACGATGGTTATCAATCGAACAACACCAGCTTAAGCGGGGTGGCGGGGAATCGCGATCAATTCAGCTATGGCGCCAACCTTAGTCACCAACGGCAGGGGAATGAGACAACGGCGGGCGGTAGCCTGGTATGGCGCGCGCCGGTTGCTACTGTAGGCGGTAGTTACAGCCAATCTAATAAGTATCAACAGGTCAGCGGCAATATTCAGGGGGGTTTAGTGGTATGGTCAGATGGTGTCGCGTTAGCTCCTCGGCTTTCAGATACATTCGCCATTATCAAAGCGCCTGGATTGCAGGGGGCAGCTGTGCAGGGGCATCGTTATTTAACAACCAACAGCAAAGGTTACGCGGTTTACGACAGTTTGACGCCGTATCGTGAGAATATGCTGGTGCTGGATCTTTCCGACAGTAATAGCGATGTCGCCTTGCTTGGCAATCGCAAAGGCGCAGTGCCTTATCGTGGCGCGGTTGTGATGACGGAGTTTGAAACCGATCGGCGTAAACCCTGGTTCTTCATTGCTGAGCGTCCGGACGGATCTCCGTTATCGTTTGGTTATGAAGTGGAAGATGAACTTGGCAATAATGTTGGCCTGGTGGGCCAGGGTAGCCGGTTATTTGTTCGTACCAACGATATTCCCGCTTCGGTACGCGTTGCAGTTAATAAACAGCAGGGACAGTTCTGCACGATTACCTTTGATAAGGCGATTGATGAGAACAAAGTCTATATTTGCCGCTAAGGGATTGGTTTATGAAAAAATATATGTTTTTGCTTTTATTGGCATTCTCTTTTTGGGGTCAGGCTAAATGTACCCTAGGGACGAATACGACCGCACAGCAAACTGTAGAACTTGATATGACATCAGCAACAGTTGGTTCTGTAGTTACTGTAGCGTTCAATACTAACCTGAATGATACATTTTCATGTAATGCGTCAACTGATAAAATGTATTACGCAACGCCATTACAAGACTATATTATTGAACTTAAAGAACCCGGTGCAACAAAATCTATCTTTATGAAGTTAAAACTGACCGGAAGCGGATTCCCTGTTGCAACAGGCAATGATGGTCAATATAACTCAACGCCCAAAGAGTATAAAACACAAGAAGTTATTAACCCGAGACCATTCGTTATCGAGGCATCTTATGTCAGATCTGGTACTGCTGATCTGACGATAGCCAGTGGCAATACGATAAACCTTGGACGTCCCGCTATTAGTATATTAACTGATAATACCTGTAATAGCAGCCTATGGTCATGGATTGTCTGTTGGATTGGAGGGAAATTTAACAGCAACGTATCTTATTCACAAAATATTACGTTTACCGTCAAGCACATACCAACAACCTGCCGTTTTTCACAGGCAATATACGAAATTAAAATGCCCGATACAACGTTAAACGAAATGAATGCGGCAACTAATACTAAATCAGGTTCCACAAATCTGATACTGAATTGTGAAAGTATATATAACGTTACCACCAATCCCGTTAGTTTTAAGGTGGCGAGAGGTGACTGGGATGAAAGCGGGAAAATACTAAAAAATACGCTAACGAATGGCGCAAAAGGAGTAGGGTTCCAGATATATAACGGCACCGCGACTACTCCCCTAAAACTGGGGGATACTCTGATGAACAGAATTACTAAACTGGAAACAATCAACAATCAGTACACTTTCCCTATCACTGCGAAATATATTCGCGTAACAGGTGAATCGTTACGGCCCGGTGAGGTACAAAGTAAAGTGATATTTGCAGTATCTTATGACTAATTGCGGGTATTTCACGTACTTTCTTGCTGAAAGTACGTGTTTTTGTTTTATTACCGATGATAAAAAATCTCGCCGTCGTAGGCTTTAATGATCTTAGCATCGGCATCATTGACCAGTACATACGCGCCGCCCATGTAGGTCCAGTGGGTGCCTGCCGTCGGCGCGGGCAGGTTGCGCAGATTCCACTGTTTAATGGTGTATTCTTCGGTGAGATACAGTGGTGGAACCTTGTCACCGGGTTTGAAATGGGTGAAGTCAGCAATAAAGCTGCTCAGTTCATACTTATCGATACCGGTGGGGGCAGCTGTTGCAGCTGGTGCGGCCCAGACGACGCTGCTTGCAAGCAGAAGTGCACCCAGCAACATTTTATTCTTCATACCCATCCTCTCTACCTCTTCGGGTCATCAAAATCAGTCATGTATCATTCTTGGCATACAGGATGTCTGACAAGCACTATTTTGTGATCACTCCAGTCATTTCGTAAAAAGTGTAAATGAAAGTACAGAATTGCAGCAACCTTGACCAGTAGTTTCACTGCGGGAGTGGGGAGTGCGCCAATTTACATCGTTAAGCACAGACAGTATCCTGTTGCTGAAACCAACATATTACATTTGCGTTTCAACGACTCGGGGTGCCCTTCCTGGTGAAGGCTGAGAAATACCCGTACCACCTGATCTGGATAATGCCAGCGTAGGGAAGTCTGACACTGCTCGTGTCCCTTCTTCGCGCGGGCAGGAGCTGAACCATGCAGCCTGACCTGCACAGCCGCGCGCTCGCGGCTCACACTTTGCACCAATTTAGAACCTTATCCCCGCTCACACACTGTATGACCAATGAGGTCGTGCAAAGCTTTACTGCCAATACGTTACTGGCGCTGGGCGCATCGCCTGCGATGGTGATCGAGCCTGAGGAAGCCAGCCAATTCGCCGCTATTGCCAGTGCATTGCTGGTTAATGTCGGCACCTTAACTCGGGAACGGGCCACGGCGATGCGTGCCGCAGTTGAGCAGGTTCATCATGCTAAAACCCCGTGGACGCTCGATCCCGTTGCCGTAGGCGCGCTTGAGTTTCGCCGCCGCTTCTGCCTGGAATTATTGTCACTACAGCCTGCGGCTATTCGTGGCAACGCTTCGGAAATACTTGCTCTGGCCGGCATGAACGGTGGGGGACGCGGCGTGGATACAACCGATACGGCTGTCGCTGCGCTTCCGGCAGCGCAGGCGCTGGCTCGTCAGATTGGGACCATTGTCGTGGTTACCGGCGAAGTGGATTACGTCACCGATGGTCAGCGTACTATCCGCGTAGACGGTGGTGACCCGTTGATGACTCGTGTGGTGGGCACCGGATGCGCGCTATCAGCGGTTGTTGCGGCCAGTTGCGCTTTACGTGGTGACCGACTTGATAACGTCGCCTCCGCCTGTAGCTGGATGAAACAGGCCGGGCAAATAGCCACACAACAATCAAACGGACCGGGCAGCTTTGTCCCGGCATTTCTCGACGCCCTCTATAACCTGAACGCCCAGGAGCAAGCATGAAACGGATTAACGCATTAACGATCGCCGGAACCGATCCAAGCGGTGGCGCGGGTATTCAGGCTGATTTAAAAACCTTCTCGGCGCTGGGCGCTTACGGCTGTTCCGTTATCACGGCGTTGGTGGCGCAAAATACGCGTGGGGTGCAGTCGGTGTATCGCATTGAACCTGATTTTGTCGCCGCGCAGTTGGACTCTGTGTTCAATGATGTGCGTATTGATACGACTAAAATCGGTATGTTGGCGGAGACGGACATTGTCGAAGCTGTCGCCGAACGTTTACGTCGCCATCGGGTACAAAATGTGGTGCTGGACACGGTGATGTTGGCGAAAAGCGGCGATCCGTTGCTGTCGCCCTCGGCGGTAGAAACGTTGCGTACCCGTTTGCTGCCGCAGGTTTCGATTATCACCCCTAATTTACCCGAAGCTGCTGCACTGCTCGGGGCATCGCATGCGCAGACTGAGCAGGAGATGTTAGAGCAGGGAAGGGCGCTACGGGCGCTGGGCTGCGAGGCAGTGTTGATGAAGGGCGGTCATCTGGATGATGCACAAAGCCCCGACTGGCTCTTTACGCGCGATGGTGAGCAGCGTTTTACCGCACCAAGGGTGATGACCAAAAATACCCATGGCACCGGTTGTACGCTATCGGCGGCGTTGGCAGCCCTGCGTCCGCGCCATAACAACTGGGCCGATACCGTACAGGAAGCCAAACTGTGGCTTTCAGCGGCGTTGGCACAGGCCGACACGCTGGAAGTTGGCGAAGGAATCGGTCCGGTGCATCATTTCCACGCGTGGTGGTAATGGGTATACTGGCTGCAGAAACGGCGGCCAGGAAAAAGATAAATGGAACAAGCGCATACCCAGCTTATCGCACAACTGAATGAACGTATTTCAGCGGCGGATAACACGCCGCTGTATATGAAATTTGCGCAGACGGTGAAGAATGCTGTGCGCAGTGGGATCCTGGAGCACGGCAATATCCTGCCCGGCGAGCGCGACCTCAGCCAGTTGACCGGCGTTTCTCGGATTACGGTACGTAAGGCGATGCAGGCCCTGGAAGAAGAAGGTGTAGTAACACGTGCCCGCGGTTACGGAACGCAAATTAACAATATCTTCGAGTATTCGCTTAAAGAAGCGCGCGGTTTTTCTCAGCAGGTGGTGTTGCGCGGTAAAAAACCGGATACGTTGTGGGTTAACAAAAGAATTGTGCCTTGCCCGGAAGAGGTGGCACAGCAGTTGGCTGTTGTCGCAGGGAGTGATGTCTTCCTGCTCAAACGCATTCGTTACGTTGACGAAGACGCAGTCTCTATTGAAGAGTCCTGGGTACCCGCACATCTAATTCATGACGTGGATGCCATCGGTGTTTCGCTGTATGACTATTTTCGTAGCCAGCATATTTTCCCGCAGCGTACGCGCTCACGTGTTAGCGCCAGAATGCCTGACGCAGAGTTCCAGGCGCACATTCAAATGGATAGCAAAGTGCCGGTACTGGTGATCAAGCAGGTAGCGCTTGACCAGCAGCAACGGCCTATTGAATACAGCATCAGTTACTGTCGTAGTGATCTATACGTTTTTGTGTGCGAGGAGTAGCTCCTCGCGTGACGGGGCGCAATCGCCGCCGCGATGCCCAACTACCCAGGACGCCACCGCGTTACCTAACAGCACTGAGTCGGCCAGCGTCCAGCCAGACGCCAGCCCAGCCAGCATGCCGCCAGCGTGGCTGTCACCTGCGCCGATAGTATCAACGACCGCCGTTGCAAATGCCGGTACGCAGCCGGATGTCTGTGCGGTGAAATACCATGCGCCGTCTTTATCGTGCCGCACGACCACCGGTGCGGTGAAACGCTGCACCCATTCTGCGCCAAAACCTTCCACATCCTGACTTAATGCAAACCGCTCGGCAGCAATTTCCGCCTCCTGGCGATTGAGGGAAACCAGCGGACGACAGGCCATAATTCTTGCCAGTAAGGGCTCGGGAATGTCGCCGATGCGCGGGCCAAAATCGATAAATGGTGTCACCTCTTCCAGACCTTCCAGCCACTGCACCAGCAACTCACCGCACGGGGACGCTAGCTGATAACCCGAAAAATACACCAAGCTATGACGTGGGATATCCAGCTGTGCCAGCCAGGCGGCATTCCACTGATTCTCAACGCCGCTAAAAGACATAAAGGTACGCTCGCCATCCGGCTCCACCAGCGCCAGACACCAACCGTTATCGCCTTCGGCATTGTCGATCAGGCTATGCAGTCCCTCTTTTGTCATCCGGTTGCGGATAATGTCGGCCCACACTCCCTGACCCAGTGGTAGAGCATTGCAGGCATCGATACCTAAACGCTTAAGCGTGACGGCGATATTGAGTGCGCAGCCGCCAACGTTAACACCTTGCTGCTTGAGCTCGATGTCACAGCCGCGCCAGGGGAGGGCATACGCATCGGCAATGACATCAATCACCGCCGCACCCACCACCGTTACTGGCCGCTGTGTACGTAATTGCGAGAGAAGTTGTTGCAGATGCGTGTTGCTCATAGCGCCTCCCGCTGCTCGCGCAGTCGCATTAACCCGTTGGCGTAGTGGGTAAAGTCCAGCTGATTCACCGCGTCCAACTCCTGCTTCAATGCTGGGTTGATCGCGCTCACGCCGTGTAATGCACCACAAATGGCGGTTGCCATCGCCCCGATGGTGTCGGTATCGCCGCCGAGGTTAGCGCACAAAATGGCGCAGCGGTTAGGATCGGTCTGTGCCAGCTCAACCATAGCGATAGCGCAAGGAACGGACTCAATGGTGCTGGTTCCTGCCCCCACAACCTGATACAACTGCTCGCTGGCGGACTCGATGCCATCGGCGTTACGGACGATTTTCAGCGCCAGTTCAAGGCGTGCACAAAGCGATGCGCTAAAGGTGGTGATTCGTTTTTGCTGCGCATGCAGGGCAATGGCAGGTAGCGCGTCGACAATCTCTGACCATTTTCCTCCGTCGATGGCGCGCGATACCGCCCACGCGACGACAACGGCTCCCGCGATAGCCAGATCCGATTTATGCGTTGGGCTGGAGGCCAGTGCCACATCATCGATAAAGGCATCAAGATCGCGGGCGGGCAGCAGGCATCCCAGCGGGGAAACGCGCATTGCCGCGCCATTGGTCACGCCGTTGTTTTCAAGTTCGGCGACCGGTTTACCGTCACGAATAGCTTTCAACGCAATTTTCGAGGTCGGGCCGAGCACGTTTTTATTAAAGGCATCAAACTGCTCGGCCCAGGCCAGAATATTGCGACCAATAACGTCTGGCACAATTTCGCCGTCGCACTCAAGCAGGGCATCTGCCAGACATAGTGCCATGGACGTGTCATCAGTGAACTCCGCCTGGTTAAAATAGCAGGCGGCATTATTTTCCGCAGGGCCGGGCAAAAAACGGTCGATCCAACCGAAGTGTGCTTTTACCCGGGTTCTTGGCCACAGTTCCGACGGCATGCCCATCGCATCCCCTAACGCCTGCCCATAAAGAGCACCGAGAATACGTTCTGCTTTCATTTTACTTCCCCTTGTTTCAACGCTACATCGCGATCGTCCACCTTAATGGCGGTGATTTCTTTGTCTGATTCGCGAAAGAAAACCATAAACATCACGGCAATGACGGCAATCATGACCGCGCCAAATCCCCACATGCCAGCCCAGTTAAAGGTGAGACCATTAACCGGTTCCTGATAAGCAAACATTTTTTCCATCATTACGCCGCCCAGACGGTAACCGAGCAGGCTGCCGAACCCCTGACAGCAGAGGGTGATAAGCCCTTGAGCTGCGGTGCGCATGTGGACCGGCGCTTTTTTATCGACATAGATGTAAGCCGTGACGTAATAGAAGTCGTAACTGACGCCGTGCAGCAGAATGCCGAGAAACAGCAGGGCGTAAGTGAAATATTCTTCCGCACCGCCGTAAACGAAAAATCCGTAGCGGATCGCCGCAGTAATAAGACCAAGCAACAATACCTTTTTAATGCCAAAGCGTTTGGTGAAAAACGGTAGCGCCAGCATGAAGAAGATTTCAGAGAATTGGCCCAGTGTCATCCAGCCGGTGGCGTTTTTCATACCGACTTCTGTCAGGTAACCGTTGGCAAAGATGTAATAGAACGCCAGTGGCATCGCAAACAGGAAAGAGCAAAAGAAGAAGACGAGGAAGTTCTTATCGCGGAGCAGGATCAGCGCATCCAGACCCAGCATAACTTTGAAATCCATTTTGCCGGTACTTTTTGGCGGCGTATCCGGTAAAAAGAAGGCAAAAACGCCTAACAATGCGGAGCTTCCGGCAGTGATAAGCAGGGGAATATTGGTCGGTGAGATGTCGTTATAGCCAAGCATTTGCGGTAAGAAACCGCAGGCCAAACCGGAGGCAATCCAGCCAATGGTCCCCATCACGCGGATGCGCGGGAAATCACGTTCAACATCCGGTACGTTGGCAAAAGCAATACTGTTGGTCAGCGCAATCGTCGGCATATAGGTCAACGAATAGGCCAGTAACAGAGGGAAGAATCCGCTAAAGGTGGTTTGCTGGGCGGCGAAGTACATCAGAATAGCGCCGACGAACATCAACACCGCCAGCACTTTTTGCGCGGAGAAAAAGCGGTCAGTGATTGAACCGACCAGAATGGGCGACAGGATCGCCGCAATGGCTGTGCAGGCGTAGGACCAGCCGATCTCTCCGGCACTAAAGCCACTTTTACTCAGCCACAGCCACAGTGGTACAAACCAGGCGCCCCAGATAAACCACTCTACAAACATCATGAACGACAGCTTAACTGTAGTTTTCATCTTTAAATCCTTCATGACAGGTAAGGTACGCGCTGATAGTACCATTCAATAATACCTTTAAAATACCTTTGAGATTAAACTTTGACCGTCTTAACATTATTTTTTCCTGAATCGAGCCAGCAGAAGTTGCTGAAAAGTGCGCTAAAGATGGAAAAAAAGCGCAGTCGGTACCAGGCTTAATGCTGCCCGCAAAAAGGCGGGTCAGGACAATCCATATTCCGGTTTTAAACCGGAACTTACGGGAGCATAGCTATGACTGATATTGCGCAGTTGCTTGGCAAAGATGCCGACAGCCTTTTACAGCATCGTTGTATGACCATTCCTTCTGACCAACTTTACCTGCCTGGACATGATTACGTTGATCGCGTAATGGTGGATAACAACCGGCCGCCTGCCGTGCTGCGTAATATGCAGACGCTGTATAACACGGGGCGGCTTGCCGGGACAGGGTATCTTTCAATCCTACCGGTGGATCAGGGGGTAGAGCATTCTGCTGGGGCTTCGTTTGCCGCTAACCCGCTGTACTTTGATCCGAAGAATATTGTGGAGTTGGCTATCGAAGCAGGGTGCAACTGCGTGGCATCAACTTACGGTGTGCTGGCTTCTGTCTCCCGCCGCTACGCGCACCGTATCCCGTTCCTCGTTAAAATTAACCACAACGAAACGCTCAGCTATCCGAATACCTTTGACCAGACGCTGTATGCCAGCGTAGAGCAGGCGTTCAATATGGGTGCGGTTGCGGTAGGGGCAACTATCTATTTCGGTTCTGAGGAATCTCGCCGCCAGATTGAAGAGATTTCAGCAGCGTTTGAGCGCGCCCATGAGTTGGGTATGGTTACCGTGCTGTGGGCGTATCTGCGTAACTCCGCGTTTAAAAAAGATGGCGTGGATTACCATGTTTCCGCCGATCTTACCGGGCAGGCTAACCATCTGGCTGCCACTATCGGAGCGGATATCGTTAAGCAGAAAATGGCGGAAAATAACGGCGGGTATAAAGCTGTTAATTTTGGCTACACCGACGATCGCATCTATACCAAGTTGACCAGCGAGAATCCAATTGACCTGGTGCGTTACCAACTGGCGAACTGTTATATGGGACGTGCCGGGTTAATTAACTCTGGCGGGGCGGCCGGCGGCGACACCGACCTGAGCGATGCAGTGCGTACGGCGGTTATTAACAAACGTGCGGGTGGTATGGGGCTGATTCTGGGGCGTAAAGCGTTCAAGAAAACCATGGCCGACGGCGTTAAGTTGATTAACGCCGTACAGGACGTTTATCTGGACAGCAAAGTCACTATTGCCTGATCCCTCGGATTGTCGTTGGGTTAGCGCAATAGCGGACAACCCGGTGGCAGTCTGCAACGTAGCGCAGCGGGCAGGATTTCAATATGAAACTCTTGTCCGCTGAGTGGTTCACCATCGAGATTAAAGGTAATTTCGTGTGGGGCGCGGATATCAAACCACGACGATGCGCCGTCAATAATGTTAGGGTTGTCTTCGGATTGCGTTAACGCCGAAAGCAGTCCTGGCAGTAGTTCTTCGCCGGTAAAAATGCGCAGTTGCAGCAGGCCGTCGTTGATCAGCGCCGTCGGGCAAAGTTGTTGCCCACCACCGGCCTGGCGACCGTTACCGATACCAATCACCAGCGCCTTACCCTGCCAGTGAAAATCCTCCCCACGAATGTCACAGATGTCGGGCTTGAGCGTATCCATGCGCATTAATCCGTGAATAAAATACGATACACCGCCCAGTGCGGCCTTGAGTTTTTCCGGCGTTTCGGTGGTGATGCGAGTGCCAAACCCGCCGGTCGCCATGTTGATAAAACAGGTTTTATCGTTGACCTGCACCATATCGATTGCAGTCGCATTTGCAGCGATAGCCAGCTTTAACGCCTTATCAAGGTCATCGGGTATACCAACGCTGGTGGCAAAGTCATTCGCCGTTCCCAACGGTAAAATACCCAGCGCTGGAATATTGCCACCCTGCGACTGAATCAGCGCTGTCGAAACTTCGTTGATGGTGCCGTCACCGCCGCCGGCTATCACCGTAGCAACGCCTAGCTGACGAGCTTCATCAACGTAGCGTTGGGCATCGCCTTTTTCCCAGGTCACGCGAACATGGATTTCCACGCCTTCATCGCGAAGCTTCGCAATGGCATCACGCAGGGGGAGATTATCAGCACTTTTTCCATTGAGGATCAGTAAACTGGCAGGGAACGCTATCATCCGTTTGCCTCACTTTTTTTCGTTTTAACAAGTGTATGCCAGGAAAGCGTTAATGGCGTAAGAACTGACTGAAAGCGCAGGCGAAGAGATAAAAAAAGCCGCAGAGCGCGGCTTTTCAGATTGGGCAGACGTTACTGCGGGAACCATTGATCGCTGATTTTCTGGTACGTGCCGTCAGCTTTGATTGCCGCCAGCGCGCTGTTCAGTTTTTCCAGCAGGGCTTTGTTATCCGGGCGAACCGCGATGCCAAGGCCAGTACCGAAGTATTGCGGATCGGTTACTTTGTCAGTGGCTACGCCTAACTGCGGGTTGGTTTTCAGCCATTCGTTAACCACAGCGGTATCGCCAAATACGCCATCAATACGGCCATTTTTTAGGTCGATAATCGCATTCTGATAGCTATCGTAGGCCACGGTTTTCACCTCAGGATGTTTGTCCTGCAGGTATTTCTGATGGGTGGTGCCGTTTTCCATACCGATGCGCTTACCTTTCAGGTCGGCAAAGGTTTTATAGGTGTCTTTTTTCGCAATCACCAGCGCGGAGTTGGCATAGTAAGGCTGAGTGAACGCAACCTGTTTGCTACGCTCGGGCGTGATATCCATTCCGGAAATCACTGCATCATATTTTTTGAATTTCAGCGCGGGGATCAGGCTGTCGAAAGCGTGATTGGTGAAAGTACATTCTGCCTGCATTTGTTTGCACAGCGCCGTTGCCAGGTCGATGTCAAAACCGACAATTTTATTGCTCGCGTCCAGTGATTCAAATGGCGGATACGTGGCTGATACACCGAAACTAATTTTATCAGCAGCTGAGGCGCCAGCGGCGAAAGTAGCAAGTAATGCGGCCAGTACTAACTTTTTCATGGTGGAACTCCCGTCTGTCAATCTTATGATTATTACCGTGTCTGCGGCGTGGAGTAACAATGCCATTTAATGAATTTATATGCAATAAAAACGATTAAATATTTTTACTGGTATAAAAAAAGACGGACAATTTAGGTTGTTGTCCGTCTTTATTATTTTGCTTTATGCATATTTGTGGGATGGCGGTGCTAGCACCTTATCCGGCCTACAAAAGGTGCATGAACCGTAGGCCTGATAAGCGTAGCGCCATCAGGCATATGCTTAATTCCGGTGTTCAAACGCCAGCGCTTTACGTTCGATTAAGCGCATCATCAGCGTCAGCAAGCCGTTGACGATCAGGTAAATCACACCTGCCGCACCGAAGACCATAACGTCATAAGTACGACCGTACAGCAGCTGGCTATAGCCCATGACTTCCATCAGCGTGATAGTGTAAGCCAGTGAGGTACTTTTAAATACCAGCACCACTTCGTTGGAATACGAGGAGAGGGCGCGTTTAAAGGCGTACGGCAACAGAATCGCCAGCGTATCCTTTTTGCTCATCCCTAACGCTCCGCAGGACTGCCACTGGCCTTCCGGGATTGCACGGATAGCGCCGTAGAACAGTTGCGTAGTGTAGGCCGCACTGTTTAACGACAGCGCAATTAAGGCGCATAACCAGGGTTCAGAGAGCAGATGCCACAATACCGGATATTCTTGCAATGCCGGAAACTGTCCTGGTCCGTAGTAGATCAGGAAGATTTGCACCAGCAACGGTGTACCGGTAAACAGCGTGATATAAGCGCGAACCAGCCACACCAGCACCGGCGTTTTCAGCGTCAGGATGACGGTGAAGATCAGCGCCAGCACCAGAGCAACCACGATGGAGGCGACCGTCAGCGTCAGGCTGGTATGCAGCCCTTTCAACAATTCAGGTAAATACTCAAGCATCAGCCTGGTCTCCGCTCAAAACGTGTCGCGCGCAGGTCAATGCGTTTGAGAATGTACTGACTCACCAGCGTAATCACCAGGTAAATAGCGGCCGCCACAATGTACCAGGTAAACGGCTCCTGGGTACGGGTGGCAATACTCTTCGTTTGCAGCATCAGATCGTTCACGCTGATAAGGCTGACCAGCGCGGTATCTTTCAGCAATACCAGCCACTGGTTACCCAGTCCCGGTAAGGCATGACGCCACATCTGCGGCATCACCAGACGAAAGAAGATCGCGGCTTTAGACAAACCCAACGCCTGACCTGATTCCCATTGTCCGAGTGGCACGGCCTTCAGCGCGCCACGCAGTGTTTGTGATGCGTAAGCGGCGTACAGTAATGACAGTGCAATGACACCGCACAGGAACGGGCTGACGTCGAAGTTTTCGATCTGCATCTGAATCGGGATTTGTACAAACCCGAGATTGATCGTAAAACCATCGGCCAGCGTCAGCAGCAGTTGTGAGGAGCCGAAATAGATAAACAGAACCACCAGAATTTCTGGCAGACCGCGCAGGATGGTGACCAGGGCCGAGCCCGCCCATGCCACCGGGCGCCATTTTACTGACTCCCAGACGGCAAAAAACATGGCGAGCGCAAGGCCAATGATCAGCGCACAAACGGCAAGGCCGACGGTCATCCCGGCGGCGCTTGCTAAAGGAAAAAATTCATTCATCAAATATTACTTCTGGAACCATTTGTTGTAGATGGTCTCGTAAGTCCCATCTTTCTTCACTTTTTCCAGCGCAGCGTTAAATTTCTGCTGCAGCTCGGTATTGCCCTGGCGCACAGCAATGCCCAGACCGGTACCGAAGTAATCTTTATCCGTCACTTTGTCACCAACCGCGGCAAGCTTAGGATTGTCTTTCAGCCACTCGGTTACTACTGCGGTATCACCAAAGACGCCGTCAATACGACCATTTTGCAGATCGAGTTTGGCATTCTGGTAGCTGTCATACGGCACAGTGGTCACTTCCGGATGTTTATCCATGATGAATTTCTGGTGCGTGGTACCGTTTTGAACGCCGACTTTTTTACCTTTCAGCTGGTCGATGCTGGTGTATTTACCCTGCTGGCCCACAAACAGCGCAGAGTTGTCGTAGTAAGGGGTGGTGAACAGCACCTGTTTTTCACGCTCAGGTGTGATGTCCATACCGGCCATTACCGCGTCAAAACGACGGAACTTCAGGCTCGGAATCAGGCTGTCGAAGGCCTGATTGGTGAAGGTACAAGTAGCGTCAATCTCTTTACACAGCGCGTTTGCCAGATCAACGTCAAAACCTACGATCTTGTTATTCGCATCGATAGATTCAAATGGAGGATAAGACGCTTCGGTGGCGAAACGAATGGTTTGGGCTGCGGTAGCGGAAAGACTAAAACCTGCGATTAGCGCGGCAATCAGAACTTTTTTCATTGTATTGTCCCGAATCTTAGTGAGAAAGATAGTTTTTAAACGCTTCGGTTTGCGGGTTGGCAAAGCAGCTCGCATCCCCAAACTCGACGATATGACCGTTTTCCATATACACCACACGACTGGCCGTTTTACGTGCAACTTCCACTTCGTGGGTGACGATCACCTGAGTAATGTTGGTTTCCGCCAGTTCGCGAATGATACTGACGATTTGGGCGGTAATTTCCGGGTCAAGCGCGGCGGTCGGTTCATCAAACAGCAGCACCTGCGGCTCCATCATCAACGCGCGGGCAATGGCTACACGCTGTTGCTGGCCACCGGAAAGATGTAATGGGTAACGATCGCTGTAAGGCTTGAGGCGCAGACGTTCCAGCAGTTTCTCGGCGCGCGCCATCGCTTGCTCTTTTGTCAGACCCAGTACGCGGCAGGGCGCTTCAATCAGGTTCTGCACAACCGTGAGATGCGGCCAGAGATTATATTGCTGAAAGACCATGCCCACGTTCTGACGCAGATCCCGAATGGCTTTATCTGACGGGGTCTTCGTGAAGTCGAAACGGTTGCCCGCAATAGAGAGCGTGCCTGAGCGCGGCATCTCAAGCAGGTTGAGTACGCGCAGCAGCGAGCTTTTCCCGGCTCCACTTGGGCCAAGTAACACCAGTGTTTCACCCTGAGGGCAATCCAGCGTGATATCGAACAGCGCCTGATGTGCGCCGTAGAAGCAGTTAATGCCGTTTAATTGAATACTCATTGACACTCGATACTGGCAGTCTGATAGCTATTGAAGCCGCAGATACTACCTTTGACAGAATAGTTATGCAATATTTATGCGTTAAAAGTTAAATGCAAACCGCATTCTTCTCTAAACATAGCACAAAATAGCGGGGCCACCAGTGGGCAAGAATAAATGTCGGCATTCTATGCAGAATGCCAGACAATTTATGGGGGTTATGATTTAAGCGGGTGAATGGGGCGGTTAGCGGTTTTCGACAGACTGGCGCAGCGTCCCGGCTGGCGCGTGTACGCTGCCGCCCAGATAGCGTACATCATCAACGACCCAGCACTGACCTTCACGGATCATCAGCACTTCATCACGCCAGCTTTGGTCACCCTGTTTCAGCTCTACGCGCAGTGGAATGTTGCGTGCATCACTATTCGGAATAGTCGATGCGCTGGCGACACTGGCGCTGTCTGGTAACGTAGCGCGACTGGAGAACGGATCGCTGTTAAACAGATCGCGGTGTGCATTATCACGGCTGGCATCGGTCAGCAGTTTAGCCAGATTGTCGCTCAGGTACGGACGAAGGGCGGTAATATCATTGTTTCGATGCTGAATACGGTAATCATAGAATTGTTGAGCCACGCTGTCTGGCCCACCTTCTATGCATGAACCACTACGCGTGCCGTTATCTTTATAGACCGGCGTCACGGTCGTACAGGCGCTGAGAAGTAGTGCACATGGAACCAGCAGAGAGAGTTTCGAATAGCGCATAATGATTTCCTTATAAGCTTCCTACTAATTGTGTTCTACGATGAACAATTCGGTCTCACTAAAGATTGTATGATCGATTAACACATTGTTTTTGCTAAAGCAAATTCGCGGACACCCCACCTGAAGCATGTTGGTGGCGCTCGTTGCCAGCTTCAGCTTTAGTATATCAACCTGCAACGGGGCGTTGGCGGCCATTCATGCTTCTTATACTGTATAGACCATCTGAGCATTTGCATGTTCCATTTGCCGCGCTTTACGCCTGGCTAAACAAAATTCATGCCGTGCTGTTGGCTATAAGGGACTCCGGATGGCTAAAATAAGAGTTGCTTAATCTCGGTGCCCGTGCGTTAATGATCCGGTCGGTTTGAATAACAGACGATATACAAAGTAGTTTACTCAAGCAGTTCTCATTTTCAGGTGTAATCCGTTTATCCCCTCTTTGAGTCTCTTCATTAAGCACTACGAAGTTTCTGTCATAAAAACCAAGCTTGCCGAAAGGCTCAAATTAAGGAATAAATATATGTCTACTAAAATGACTGGTTTAGTTAAATGGTTCAATCCTGAAAAAGGTTTTGGCTTCATTACGCCTGCAGATGGCAGCAAAGATGTCTTTGTCCATTTCTCAGCGATTCAAAGTAATGAGTTTAAGGTGCTGAATGAAAACCAGAAAGTCGAATTCGGTGTGGAGCAGGGACCTAAAGGTCCATCCGCAATTAATGTTGTGGCGCTTTGAGGTAACTATTATTACTAATCATATTCACTTTCGCTGTCCATGTTGCCATGGTTCCCAATACAGAACATCAACCTTTGATGTTACTGAAGGAAATCCATTCGGGGCAAAATGTATTTTTTGTAAATCAAAAATGATTACATTTGATAACGTAGCAATGTACATTCAGTCCGGCCAGGCGCCATTAGATTTCAGAAAATAATAACTTCAGGCCCCCAAACATCTGGGGGCTTTTTTATTTCTGGCGGCTTGCCAGTCAAATAAAAATAAAAAATGCACCACCTGAAACCGCTACACATCAACAAGGATAGCAGTTTTATTTGGCGGGCTTTCCTTTGAGTGTCATAGTGTATTGGTTTGATAATGCTTTTGAGATTGTGCTCTTAGCGCAAAAAGGAGATTAACCATGCAGTTTTCGACAACCCCTACGCTGGAAGGACAGAGCATCGTGGAATACTGCGGTGTTGTTACCGGTGAAGCCATTTTAGGCGCGAATATCTTCCGCGATTTTTTTGCCGGCATTCGCGATATTGTTGGCGGTCGCTCCGGCGCGTATGAAAAAGAGCTGCGTAAAGCGCGTGAAATTGCTTTTCAGGCGCTGGGCGAACAGGCGAAAGCGCTGGGTGCTGATGCGGTGGTCGGTATCGATATCGATTACGAAACCGTAGGCAAAGACGGTAGCATGCTGATGGTGAGCGTCAGCGGTACCGCGGTGAAAACTCGCCGATGAAACGTCTGTTGTGTCTGCTGGCATTTACGCTGTTGCTGGTGGGATGTGCTGGCGAAAAAGGGATTGTCGACAAAGACGGGTATCAGTTAGATACCCGCCGTCAGGCCCAGGCTGCTTATCCGCGCATTAAAGTACTGGTTATCCATTACACGGCCGATGATTTTGACTCTTCCCTGGCTACGCTGACCGATAAAAACGTCAGTTCACACTATTTGATCCCCGCAGTGCCGCCGCTTTACCATGGTAAACCGCGTATCTGGCAACTGGTGCCGGAAAAAGATCTGGCCTGGCATGCGGGGATTAGCTTCTGGCGCGGCGCTACGCGTATTAACGATACCTCAATTGGTATTGAGCTGGAAAACCGCGGCTGGCAAAAATCAGCGGGCAGCAAGTATTTTGCGCCGTTTGAGCCCGCGCAGATTCAGGCGTTAATCCCATTGGCGAAAGATATCATCGCCCGCTACGACATAAAACCGCAAAACGTGGTGGCTCATGCAGACATTGCGCCGCAGCGTAAGGACGATCCCGGTCCGCTGTTTCCGTGGCAAGCACTGGCCGCTCAGGGCATTGGCGCATGGCCGGATGCTCAACGTGTGGCATTTTATCTCGCCGGACGAGCGCCCCATACGCCGGTAGAAACCGCGTCATTGCTCGATCTGCTGTCACGCTATGGCTATGAGGTAAAACCCGAGATGACGCCGCGTGAACAGCAGCGGGTGATTATGGCGTTCCAGATGCACTTCCGCCCGACGTTGTGGAATGGCGTGGCGGACGCTGAAACGCAGGCGATTGCTGAAGCGTTACTGGAGAAATACGGACAGGGTTAACGCAGACACCAATGCCTGATGGCGCTTCGCTTATCAGGCCTACAGTTAATTTGGCAGGTTTTTGTGGCGCTTGTGCCGCCACCCTGCAATGGCTATCAGCCTAACGCGGCAGCTTACCGTGGTCGCGCAGCCAGGCCGCGGTACGCTCAATCCCTTCATCCAGCGTCACAACGGGCTGATAACCTAACTCTTCCTGGGCGCGGCTGGTATCCAGCGTAAAGTCAAAATTCAGCTTCGAAACGCCGTAATGCGTAAGCTTTGGCTCTTTCGCCGATTTATTGCCTAAGCGCTCCATGCTGCGGGCAATCATGTCCAGCATCGGGTAGGGCACAGAGCGGATACGGCAATCAATATTCAGCTCGTCGATAAGTTTCTGCACAATACTGCGCAGGGTGCGATGTTCACCGTTGGTTATATTGTACGCGCGACCCGACGGCAGCTTATCGCAGGCTTCCTGACTCGCCAGCCACATCGCGTGAACTGCGTTCTCGTAATAGGTCATATCCACCAGCGCACTCCCGCCATGCGGCAACAGGATGCTGCCGTAGTGGTACATCATATGGGCGAGGCGGGGAATAAAGACTTTATCGTGAGGTCCGAACAAGCTTTGTGGGCGCAAGACAGTAAAGCGAGTCTGCGGGTTAGCCTGGGCGAGCAGCGCAATCACCTCTTCACCAGCCGCTTTGCTGCGGGCGAATTCGTTGGCGAAGCGATGGGGACGGAAGTCTTCTTTGATATCGCGATGATGGTGATAATCAAAATAAAGCGACGGAGAGGAGATATGAATAAAGTTACGTACGCCCCAGGCTACGGCCCACTCGCCCAGACGGCGGGTAGCACGAACGTTGGCCAGATCAAAAGCTTCCTGAGTTCCCCATGGAGAGGTGAAACTGGAGCAGTGCCACAGCGTGTCAATGCCGGCCAGCATCACTTTTGCCTGCGAAGAAACCAGCTCGGTCAAATCCGCATGCACAAATTCTGCGCCCATTTTCTCCAGCAGCTTGCCCATCGCTTCGTTGCGACCGGTGGCTCTGACGCTGACGCCTTTGCTGCATAAAAACTCAACCGCGTTTCGGCCCAAGCCGCTGGTGGCTCCGGTAACCAGTACCTTCATATCAATCCACTGTGTTTAAAAAACGTCGTGCGCATTCTTCCGTGAATTACGCCTGTATGCAATGGGAAACATGAAAGAATACAGGCTCTTTTTATCATTAGTCTGTGATTTGTTCTGCAAGTTTGGCTATACGCTTCGCCATCCCCCTGAAAATGAACAGGTGGGCGGGGATCATCAACAGCCAGTAGAAGAGGCCAGGCATACCGTGCGGATGCCACCACGCGCGTACATCAATGCGTCGGTGATCGCCTTTATCTTCCAGTGTGAAGCTCAGGCGACCCAGTCCCGGCGCTTTCATCCCAAACAGCAGCGTCAGCTGTTTCTCCGGCTCAACGATGATGACTTTCCAGCTATCAACGGTGTCGCCAACTTGCAATAGTGGGTGTTCGGGGCGACCTTTTGCCAGCTTATGGCCGACCAGCAGGTCCAACGCCGCGCGCGTCTTCCATAGAATATTGCCAAAGAAATAGCCTTCTTTGCCGCCGAGTCGATTCACAACCTGCCACAGCGCTTTTGTGCTGGCAGAGGTTTCAACGCTAAAGCCAGCTTGTTTGGCGAAATAGCCATATTCTGGACGCCAGCGGGCAAACGCCTGTGCGTCGTAACCCCAGTCGCTGGAGTTGACCAGCTTCTCTTCTTCCTTCAACGTGCTGCGCACCGCGTCATCAAAGGCAATCAGTTTTTGTGGGATCAGCGCACGTAATTCGGTGTCATCGGCCAGCAGGTCGTGTTTTAAGCCCTGGATCAGCGCTTTGGCCGTGGTTGGCGGCACTGACGTAATGACGTTCAAAAACCAGACCGAAATCCAGCGGGTAGGGAAGGGGATGGGGATGAGCAGGCGATGTTTACCGCTGACCGCCATAAAATGCTCGAACTGTTCCTGATAGCTCAACACCTGCGGCCCGGCGGCTTCGAGGACGCGGTGATGTGGTGTGGGATTTTCCAACAATGCCACCAGATAGTACATTAAATTCTCCAGCGCGATAGGCGTGGTACGCGAGCGTACCCAGCGTGGAGGGGTGAGAACCGGCAGGTTGTAAACCATATCGCGCATGACTTCAAAGGCAGCGGAACCCGCTCCCACGATAATGCCCGCGCGCAATTCCGTCATTGGCACGCCTGACTCGCGCAGGGTGTCTGCGGTTATCTGTCGCGCACGCAGATGATCGGATTGTTCATGCCGGGGAGCCTGCAATGAGCTCAGGAAAATAAGCTGTTTAACTGGCGTATTACGCAGCGCATCGCGCACGTTCATCGCGACCTGACGTTCGTGGGCGATAAAATCACCGCCTTCGCCCATACCATGAACCAGATAATAAACCGTATCAACACCCGTCAGCAGCGGGGTGAGGTTATCTGGCCAATTCAAATCGACCTTGTGGCAACTGACATTGGCCAGTTGCTGCTTTTCCAGCCGTTCAATGCGACGTGCCGCAGCCAACACCTGGTGCCCTTGCTGACTGAGCGCCTGTACCAAATGCTGACCAATGTAGCCACTGGCGCCAAGAACCAAAATCCGTTGCGGCACGCCCATCTCCTTATTGGGTTAGAAAAGCGCGCCAGTGGGCGACGACTTCAGCAAGTTGTTCACGTGATACGTCCAGGTGCATCACCAGGCGCACAATCGGGGAGGCGTTAATCAGCACACCTTGCGCTTTCATATACTCGCCCAGCGCGGTAGCGTGCTCTTCGCCAACGCGAACAAACAGCATATTGGTGTCGTGGCGCATGACGTCCGCCCCTGCTTCGCGCAGCTGCTCCGCCATCCAGGCGGCGTTGTCATGATCTTCCTGCAAACGCGCCACGTTATTTTTCAGCGCATACAGCCCGGCCGCTGCCAGAATACCGGCCTGACGCATTCCGCCGCCGGTCATTTTGCGCCAGCGAATAGCGCGTTTGATGTACTCGTGGCTGCCGACCAGCAGTGAACCAACGGGGGTGCCGAGGCCTTTGGAGAGGCAAATGGTGAACGAATCACAGTATTGCGTGACATCTTTAAGTTCACAGCCGTAGGCGACGATGGCGTTAAAAATACGTGCGCCGTCGACGTGCAGGGCAAGATTACGCTCACGGGTGAATTCCCAGGCGTCTTTCAGATACTCGCGCGGCAGCACTTTGCCGTTGTGGGTATTTTCCAGGCTGAGCAAGCGGGTGCGGGCAAAATGGATATCGTCCACTTTGATTTTTGCAGCTACTTTGTCCAGAGGCAGGGAGCCATCCGGTGCGGCGTCGATAGGTTGCGGTTGAATGCTACCGAGCACCGCTGCGCCACCTGCTTCGTAGAGATAGTTATGCGCGCCCTGGCCGGCAATGTACTCTTCGCCACGCTGACAATGGCTGAGCAGCGCCACCAGGTTAGCCTGAGTACCGGTAGGTAAGAAAATAGCGGCTTCTTTACCAGAAAGCTCTGCGGCGTATTGCTGGAGGGCGTTAACGGTAGGGTCGTCTCCATACACGTCATCCCCGACCGGGGCGGCCATCATCTCTTCCAGCATGGCGCGACTCGGCCGGGTGACGGTATCACTGCGTAAATCAATCATGGTGTCTCCTTATTACACTTCATCCTTCAGGCTGCCTCGGCGTTGGCCGCACCCTTAAACCCCAGTCACATAGTATACCTATGCTCCTGGGGATTTTCGGGCTAGCCGCCTTGATGCATCATGAATGATTTTGTGTGTGATTTAATAAGGATGTTTTACCTGAGCCAGTTCGTTTTCGCCAGTTCGATCACTTCATCACCGCGTCCACTGATGATTGCACGCAGCATATACAGGCTAAAACCTTTGGCCTGTTCGAGTTTGATCTGCGGCGGGATCGCCAGCTCTTCTTTCGCCACGACCACATCGACCAGCACCGGGCCGTCAATCGACATCGCCCTTTGTAGCGCTTCATCAACCTCTGAGGCTTTTTCCACGCGAATGCCTGTAATGCCACAGGCTTCGGCAATCCGCGCGAAGTTGGTGTCGTGCAGTTCAGTGCCGTCGGTCAGATAACCGCCCGCTTTCATCTCCATTGCGACAAATCCCAGTACGCTGTTGTTGAAGACAATAATCTTCACCGGCAGCTTCATCTGGACAACCGACAGAAAATCTCCCATCAGCATGCTAAAGCCGCCGTCACCGCACATTGCCACAACCTGGCGTCCTGGTTCGGTCGCTTGTGCACCGAGTGCCTGCGGCATAGCATTAGCCATCGACCCGTGGTTAAACGATCCGAGCAGACGACGTTTGCCGTTCATTTTCAGATAGCGTGCTGCCCACACCGTTGGCGTACCAACGTCGCAGGTAAAGATGGCATCGTCAGCGGCAAAGTGGCTGATCTGCTGCGCCAGATACTGCGGGTGAATGGCTTTATCGCTGGGTTTGGCTAAATCATCCAGCCCTTTGCGCGCCTCGTGATAGTGCTCCAGCGCTTTGTCCAGGAACTGCCGCTCGGTTTTTTCCTCCACCAGCGGCAGTAGGGCACGTAACGTAGATTTAATATCGCCTACCAGCGCCATATCAACTTTACTGTGCGCGCCAATGCTCGCCGGATTGATATCAATCTGAATAATTTTGGCGTCGGTGGGGTAGAACGGGCGATAGGGGAACTGGGTGCCAAGCAGGATCAATGTGTCGGCATTCATCATGGTATGGAAGCCGGATGAAAAGCCAATCAGCCCGGTCATACCCACATCATAGGGGTTATCGTACTCAACATGCTCTTTACCACGCAGGGCGTGAACAATCGGCGCTTTGATTTTAGCCGCAAACTCAACCAGTTCTTTATGTGCACCGGCGCAGCCACTACCGCACATCAGGGCGATATTGCTGGAGTAGCGCAGCAGTTGCGCCAGTTTTCTCAGCTCTTCTTCTTGTGGAGTCACCACCGGGAGCGGCGCATGATACCAGTGCGTGGTGGCGCTTTCAGGTGCAGGTTTTAGCGCCACGTCACCGGGTAAAACCACCACCGAGACGCCACGATTTAATACGGCTTTACGCATGGCAATGGCGAGTACCTGCGGGATCTGTTCTGGGCTGGAAACCAGCTCGCAATAGTGGCTACATTCGCGGAACAACTCTTGCGGGTGGGTCTCCTGAAAATAACCGCTGCCTATTTCACTGGAGGGAATATGCGCGGCGATTGCCAGTACCGGGACGTGGTTACGGTGACAATCAAACAGCCCGTTGATCAGGTGCAGGTTGCCTGGCCCGCACGAGCCTGCGCAGACGGCCAGTTCGCCCGTCAACTGCGCTTCAGCGCCCGCGGCGAAGGCTGCAACCTCTTCATGACGGGTTGGCATCCAGTCAATTGTTCCCATACGATTCAGACTGTCACTCAGACCATTTAGCGAGTCACCCGTTACACCCCAAATGCGTTTTACGCCAGCCTGTTCGAGTGTTTTAGCAATAAAAGCGGCAACCGTTTGTTTCATGGTTTTCCTTCTCCTCTAATGTGATACCGGTTACAAGTTTAGATGAAGATAATAGTTATGCTTCTCATTTCCCCCTTATTTCCGGCAGGTTTCATTTAACCTGTATTAAGCGTAGTTTGTTATTGGACATGGTGAAACAAGGAATAAATTCAAATGGTTATAAAACTATTAAATTCAGTTAACCGAGTACTGACTCACGAAGATTTTGGCAAGTTATTGTTACGCTTTGCCGTCGGTGGGCTGATGCTGTTTCATGGGTTGCATAAACTCTTTGCGGGTATTGATGGCATCAGCGGTATGTTGATAGCGAAAGGTTTCCCAGGCTTTATTGCGTATGGCGTTCTGTTGGGAGAGGTTGTGGCACCGTGCCTGATTATTCTTGGCATCCTGACGCGTCCGGCGGCGTTGGGGCTGGCGTTTACGATGGTTGTGGCATGGCTGATGGTCGGGATGGGTGAAACCTGGACACTGGATAAAACCGGTGCATGGGCGATTGAAAGTCTGGTTTATTTCTTTATCGGCGCGCTGGCCGTGGCGTTTTTGGGCGCGGGGCGTTACTCCGTTGCCGGGAATTCTGCCTGGCGATAGTTACCATCTGAGAGTCAATACCGAGGCGGGAAAGCGTAGCATTGCTCCGCCTCGTCGTTCAATTTTTCGCTAATCTATATGTCGTCACTGTTCCATAGTTTGTGCCGACGTCTCAGCGCTCGCTGCGTCAATGCCCTTGCCATCGCGGCGCCTATTTCAGCGCTGACCACCAGTCCCTGAATAAACGGACGATCGTGCATTAACCACGGCAGCCCGCCAAAAGCGATGCGATTGCGGGCGTTTTCCGGCGCTTGCAGCGTGTAATCTTCGCCGATATCCGGGATCTCATCGCCACAGGCCAGCAGTTGATCGCGTAGCGATGGGAACGGGATATCTTTGCTCTGCAATGCCCGTTGTCCTCGGGCGTCAATAAACACATCAAATTCGCAGCGCTGACCGTGGTGGGAAATTACCGTCATTTCCTGTTCATTCATGCGCTCATAATCTGTGCCGAGCGCGAGGATCTCAATCAGCCCGGCTTCGTGCAGCGCCAGCAGTCGGCGAACTGACTCTGACGGGATTGCCGCATAGTTATCAATAAATACCCGCGCCAGTCCGCACCTGAAACGTTTTTCGTCGCGGGTATCAAGATGAGGGACTATCTCCTCGATAACCTCGTGCAGGCGCAGCAAGGTATAGCGCCAGGCGACGGTATGTTGTTTTTGCTTGTTGCGCTCAACTTCTACCAGGTTACGTCTCGCCCAGTCAAAAGGGTCATGTCTGAGCCTGTCGGCGAAATAGACTTCGGGGAACGTGTCGGCGTTAAGCGTCGCAAGCGCCACCTGTTGGCACCAGCCTGGCGCCGCGTCTTGCAGTTGTTGCACCATAAGCTGAAAGATGCGGTCCAGTAATCCGTTTTGGCCATGGGCAATGGCATCTTCAATCGCTTCTGGCGTCGCGATATTCAGCGATTCATACGGAAGGGGGCAGTAAAAATCCGCTTCAGGCAGTACCCCGCTGCGCGACATCAGGGTCAGCTTCAGGTTTTGACTGTCGGATTTAGGTGTGAATTGCAGTGAATGGTCGGTATTGGTAGTGAAGGTGCCATGCTGACTGGCCACAGCCATCGCGGCGTCGATAGCGCTTAGCGAGGTGCCCAGAATCCCTACCCGGCAAGCACCAATCTGCGCGTCCATCAGACCGGTCCACGGACTGGGGAAAAACTTGCGCGCCTGAGCATCCGTTTCAGGCCACAGATGACCAGTGGCGATAGCGGCGAAATCCACCTCAACGGGCTGTGACGCGTGGTTGATCCACAAAGAAACCCCATTCGGGTCTGCTCGCAGGTCGGTGACTTCGCTTGATTCATGTATGCGAATCGTGAAACCGGCTTGTTGCGCTTTCTCGACAATGGCTAAAAAACGATTGCGATAATAGTCGCCGAGGATCACGCGGGGCAAAAATTGCCGCTCATGCAAAGAGGTGCGTTCAATTTGAAACTGGGCCAGATAGTCATCACTTTGATTCTGAAGCCACGTCAGATAACTGATATAGATCGGCGGGATCTCAATGCTGGCTATATTTGCCAGCATGTGGTCTGCGTTGTTGTCGCTATTGTAAGGCATGCCGACGCCCGCCTCTTCAGCTTGCTCGTAAAGCTCTATTTCCAGCGGTTCACCGCGCTCAACCAGGGCATGAAACGTATAAATCCCGGTGGGACCGACGCCGACAATGGCCACTTTTTTCATGGGGATCCTTGTAGAAAGTTCGACGTGCTAGTCATGGATTATGTTTAATCTGCGCAGGGTAAGTGTGGTCGATAATTTGCGGGGAGAGTGAAAACATCAGAATTTTGCAACGCCTGACAGCATAAAAAAAGGCCACCCGGTACAGCCAGGTGGCCTTTTGCACATCAGATACCGGCCAATTACGCCAGCACTAAATCACCCTGCGGATGACAGGAACAAGCCAGCACATAACCTTCAGCGATTTCTGCGTCGGTCAGCGTCATGGTGCTGCTGACCGTGTAGTTACCGTCAACCACTTTGGTTTTGCAGCAGCCGCAAACACCTGCACGGCATGCGGCGACAACCGGAACCTTGTTGCTTTCCAGCGCTTCCAGCAGCGTACTGCCCACTGGCGCGTAGAACTCTTTCGCCGGCTGTAGCTTGGTAAACTTCAGGCCACTGGTGGCGGCTTCGGCAACAGGTGTGAAGAACTGCTCTTTAAAGAAGCGCGTCACACCCAGCGCTTTGACTTCTTTCTCGACCAGATCCATATACGGTGCCGGGCCACAGGTCATCACGGTACGCGAGGTCAGATCCGGTACGCTTTTCAGCAGTTCAGTCGTCAGTCGGCCGGAAACAAAACCTTCTGTGGCATTGTTTTCAGCAACTAATGTCACCGGATATTCGCGCCACTCGTCGGCAAAAATGACATCTTGCGGCGAGCGAACGTTAAAGATTACCTGTACATCCGCTTGTGGGCGGTACTTTGCCAACCAGCGACGCATTGACATGATTGGCGTAACACCACAGCCGGCGGCCAGCATCAGGAACTTGTCTTCCGCTTTATCTTCACAGGTGAACTCACCCATTGCATCCGACAGCCAGATATAGTCGCCGCGCTTCACGTCGCGGGTTAGCCACTGTGAACCTGCGCCATCGTCAATCCGGCGGATGGTCAACGTGATGTACTCGCTAACGCCCGGCGTTGAAGAAATGGTGTAAGCACGCAGTGTATCCGCTGAATTACGTACGCTGACCAGTGCATATTGCCCGGCGCGGTAAGGATAATAATCGTGGCACAGCAACGAAATTGTCCATACATCCGGCGTTTCCTGATGGATGTGGTGAACCTGCATCCGCCATGGGCACTGATGAGTTGGCATTGTCATTCTTTACTCCTTACGCGCTCAGCAGTTGCTTCATGTCTTCTTCAACGGTGGTCACGGAACGCAGACCAAATTTCTCGTTGAGAACTGCCAGCAGATCCGGTGTGAAGAAACCAGGTGCAGTCGGGCCAGTGACAATGTTTTTCACGCCCAGAGACAGCAGGGTCAGCAGAATAACAATCGCTTTCTGTTCGAACCAGGAGAGCACCAGAGACAGTGGCAGATCGTTCACACCACAGCCCAGTTTCTCAGCCAGGGTTACCGCCAGGATGATGGCAGAGTAAGCATCGTTACACTGACCAGCATCCACCAGACGCGGCAGGCCTTCGATATCTCCGAACTCCAGTTTGTTGAAGCGGTATTTACCGCAAGCAAGGGTCAGGATCAGGCAGTCATCCGGCACGCTGGTGGCGAAGTCGGTGAAGTAGTTACGTTCACCACGTGCACCGTCACAACCGCCAACCAGGAAGATGTGACGCAGTTTTTCGCGGCTCACCAGGTCGATCAGGGTATCAGCAGCGCCCAGCAGGGTCTGACGACCGAAACCTACGGTGATCAGGTGCGGGATTTCGCTGTACGGGAAGCCAGCCATCTGCTGTGCCTGAGCGATAACCGGACCGAAGTTGTCGCCTTCGAGGTGGCTCACACCCGGCCAACCGACGATGCTACGGGTCCAGATACGGTCGTCGTACGCGCCAACGGTCGGGTCGATGATGCAGTTAGAGGTCATGACGATCGGTCCTGGGAAACGGGCAAACTCTACCTGCTGGTTCTGCCAGCCGCTGCCGTAGTTACCGATCAGGTGCTTGAACTTACGCAGTTCCGGGTAGCCGTGCGCCGGCAGCATTTCACCGTGGGTATAAACGTTAACACCAGTACCTTCGGTCTGCTCCAGCAGGTTGTAAAGATCTTTCAGGTCGTGACCGGAGATCAGGATGCACTTACCTTCGGTTGCTTTTACGTTGACCTGAGTCGGGGTCGGGTGGCCGTATTTGGTGGTTTCACCGGCGTCCAGAATGCTCATCACTTTGAAGTTCATCTGGCCGATTTCCATTGAACACTCCAGCAGAGCGTTCATATCGGCAGGCCAGGTACCCAGCCATGCCATGATTTTGTGGTACTGAGCGTAGATTTCGTTGTCGTACTGACCGAGAACGTGCGCGTGCTCCATGTAAGCTGCCGCACCTTTCAGGCCGTACAGACACAGCAGACGCAGGCCGAGAATGTTCTCGCCAATGGCTGCTTTGTCTTTGTTCGGGGTAAATTCAGCGGCCTGACGTTGCAGGTCGCCCAGATCGTCGCTGACCAGTTGCAGATCGGCCATCGGGTTGGTGACCGCTGCGTTCGCGTCGATGTTCAGGCATTGCGCTTTCAGGGCGTCGCGCATGGCGATAGCTTCACGGGCATAGCCAACAATACGCGGGGAATCGAAGTTAACGTTAGTCAGCGTGGAGAAGAACGCACGCGGCGCAAAGTTATCAACCTCATGGTCGATGATGCCGTATTCACGTGCTTTAACAGCCCATGCAGACAGACCTTGTAGGGAAGCAATCAGCAGATCCTGCAAATCGGAGGTCTCAGCCGTTTTACCGCACATACCCTGCGCGTAAGAGCAGCCGTTTCCTGCCGGAGTACGGATGGTTTGTTCACATTGCACACAAAACATGGTCACACCTTTTAAAGTTATATTTAATATACATGTTTAAGATTATGCCTGTGCGCGAAGGGATAAAAGGGATTTCTACTACTACTTGCAGGGAGATTGATTTAGCGCAATTTTGGCGGTAGCTGACTACCGCCAGAGAGGTATTTGTTCCGGCGTCAGGCGGAGAAAAACGCCATCAGCAGAGGCACTAACAGACTCAGAATAAAGCCGTGGACGATGGCTGCTGGGACCATTTCCAGACCGCCGCTGCGTTGTAAAACGGGCAGGGTGAAATCCATTGATGTCGCGCCGCATAATCCCAGCGCGGTAGAGCGGCTGCGGCCCACCATTCCTGGAATCAACATAATGGCGATCAGCTCACGGGCCAGGTCGTTAAAGAAGGCGGCACTACCAATTACGGGCCCGAACGATTCGGTTAACAGAATACCGGACAGGGAATACCAGCCAAAACCTGATGCCATCGCCAGCGCGGTTTTCAGCGGTAGACCGAGGATCAAGGAATTGATAACCCCCGCCAGCATCGAACTGGCGACGACGACGACGGCCACGATCATCCCCCGACGGTTCAACACAATTTGCTTTAAGGTCATGCCGCTGTTGCGCAGTTGAATCCCCACCAGGAACAGTAAAAAGATTAACGTATATTCGCTGGCTTCGGTGGCATGCTGCAGAATGGGAAGCCCAGTGAGGCCGAGCAGGAAGCCGATGACGACGACGCCGCAAAGCTGAAGCGACTCAAGCGCCATTGCAATTCGCGAGGGGAGCTTTTCTTGCTTGTGGTTGTGTCTCCAGGGCAGCGAACGCTCCAGCCAGAACAGCGCCGCAATATTACACAGTATAATGACCGTCACGCTGACCGCAGAATAATGAAGAATGGCTAACAGGTTGCTGGCGAGATTATCCAGAAACGCCAGGCTAATACCCATAAAAAAGAGAATAAGGTAGACGATCCAGCTTAACAGGCGATTGATAAGTTGTAATGCAGCCCTGTGCCGGAGCGGAATAAGGTAGCCCACAATAAGGGGAACCAGAATGATTAACAGCCCTGAAAACATGAAAATCAGATCCTTGCTGAGAAGTAAGACGAAATGCGTCACTATAACCTAAATAATTCAAGTTGCAGGAAGGCGGCAAGGGAGTGAATCCCCGGGAGCGTACATAAGTACGTGACTGGGGGGAGCGAGCGCAGTCAACACATCTGCAACTTGAAGTATAACGGGTATACACACTACTCAATGCAAAGAGGGGAGTAAAGTTGCAAATAAAAGGAAATATAGAGAGGAAAAAAAAGACCTGACTTTCGCCAGGCCTTTTTGTTAGCGATTAATCGCGTTTTTCCAGCAGGGTGCGGTAAATAAGACCGCCGAGAACCCCACCGATAATCGGCATGACCCAGAAGAACCACAATTGTTGCAATGCCCAGCCGCCCTGGAAAATGGCTACTGCGGTACTACGTGCCGGGTTCACGGAGGTGTTGGTGACCGGAATACTGATCAAGTGAATCAGTGTTAACGCCAGACCAATTGCGATAGGTGCAAAACCTGCCGGAGCATGTTTATCGGTCGCGCCGTGGATCACTAATAAGAAACCTGCGGTCAGAATAATTTCAATGACGACGGCAGAAAGCATGGAATAACCGCCTGGTGAATGTTCACCAAAGCCGTTCGAAGCAAAACCACTGGCCGTTGCATCAAAACCTGCTTTACCGCTGGCAATAAGATACAGTGCCGCAGCTGCAACAATACCGCCCACAACCTGAGCAATAACGTAACCAATAACATCTTTTGCCGGGAAACGACCGCCAGCCCATAAACCGAAGGTTACCGCCGGGTTAAAATGTCCACCTGAAATATGACCCACAGCGAATGCCATGGTTAATACTGTCAGGCCGAATGCCAGCGCGACACCGGCAAATCCAATTCCCAATTCCGGGAATGCGGCTGCCAGCACTGCACTACCGCACCCACCAAAAACGAGCCAAAACGTACCGAAGAATTCAGCTGCTAATTTCCTGAACATAACCACCTCAATTAAAAGTTCCGGGTTCGTGTTCCTTGCCCGGTAATTCATCGCTAAAAGGGACGATGATGAAAGAGCGGGTATTTTAGAAAAAAATATCATCCCTTCGCCAGTTAAATTGATGAAAAAATTTGATTTAAGGCAATATGTTGCGATTCCTTTTTGAATCTTGGGTGAATGAAGCATAGTTCAATTAGCGAAAGGACGATGATTAAGTTCTGAAATTATATTCAGGAGAAAACATAAGAAGAATATTCTTATTTTTTTTGCTTTTACGATTCACGCCAGGTTGATATCGGGTGTCCTGAGCGCCCGCTTGCCGTTATACTCCTGATAACTTGAAGGAAAAAGTTAGCATTTCCGGAGGCTATATGATTCTCGAACGCGTTGAGATTGTTGGATTTCGCGGTATTAACCGTCTGTCGTTGATGCTGGAGCAGAGCAACGTGCTGATTGGGGAGAACGCGTGGGGTAAATCCAGTCTGCTGGATGCCTTGACCCTGCTGCTGTCGCCGGAGTCAGACTTGTATCATTTTGTCCGCGAGGATTTCTGGTTCCCGCCGGGTGATATACAGGGCAGGGAACACCACCTGCACATTATCCTGACGTTTCGTGAATCCCAGCCGGGTCGTCACCGGGTGCGTCGCTATCGTCCTCTGGAAGCCAGTTGGACGCCTTGCCAGGATGGCTATCACCGCATTTTTTATCGCCTGGAAGGCGAGTGTGCGGATGACGGTAGCGTTCTGACCTTGCGCAGTTTTCTTGACGGCGACGGCCATCCATTACCTCTCGATGACATTAACGATCAGGCGCGCCACCTTGTGCGTCTGATGCCGGTACTGCGTCTGCGCGACGCGCGATTTATGCGGCGGATCCGCAACGGTACCGTGCCGGACTCGGCGGATGTCGAAGTCACCGCCCGCCAACTGGATTTTCTGGCGCGTGAACTGGCTACCCGGCCGCAAAACCTGACCGACGGGCAGATCCGCCAGGGGTTATCGGCCATGGTTCAGTTGTTGGAGCACTATTTTTCCGAGCAGGGGGCTGGCCAGTCCCGCTACCGTCTGATGCGCCGTCGCTCCAATAACGAACAACGGAGCTGGCGCTATCTGGACATTATTAACCGCATGATTGATAAACCCGGCGGACGTACGCACCGGGTTATTCTGTTGGGCCTGTTTTCGACCTTGTTGCAGGCCAAAGGCACGCTAAGGCTGGATAAAGACGCCCGACCTTTACTGCTGGTGGAAGATCCGGAAACGCGTTTACATCCCATCATGCTGTCGGTGGCCTGGCACTTGTTGAATTTACTGCCTCTGCAGCGAGTGGCGACCACCAACTCCGGTGAGCTGCTGTCCCTTACGCCTGTTGAGCATGTTGTTCGTCTGGTACGTGAATCATCCCGTGTCGCTGCCTGGCGGCTGGGGCCGGGTGGGATCAGTGCAGAAGATGGTCGGCGAATCGCATTTCATATTCGTTTTAATCGTGCGTCATCGTTGTTTGCCCGCTGCTGGCTGCTGGTGGAAGGTGAAACGGAAACCTGGGTTATTAACGAACTGGCCCGCCAGTGCGGACATCACTTTGATGCAGAAGGGATTAAAGTCATTGAATTTGCCCAGTCTGGTCTTAAGCCGCTGGTTAAATTCGCCCGCCGGATGGGGATAGAGTGGCATGTGCTGGTCGATGGCGATGAAGCCGGGAAAAAGTACGCGGCCACGGTACGTAGCTTATTGAATGACGACAGAGAGGAAGAGCGTGAGCATTTGACCATGCTCCCCGCGCTGGATATGGAACACTTTATGTATCGCCAGGGATTTGCTGACGTCTTTCACCGGGTGGCGCAAATTCCGGAGAATGTGCCTATGAATATGCGCAAAATAATCTCCAAGGCGATACATCGTTCGTCAAAACCGGATTTGGCCATTGAGGTGGCGATGGAAGCCGGGCGGCGGGGCGTTGATGCGGTGCCAACGCTGCTGCGAAAAATGTTTTCCCGCGTGCTGTGGCTGGCACGCGGCAGAGCGGATTAGTGGCGAAACATCGACGACAGCTGCGAATGGATGCTGTCCAGTAGCTGATAGCGGCGGCGGTATTCTGCGCGTTTTTTGCTCGCAATATCCGCCTCGCTTTTTCGCGCCAGCGTGCGCGGAATATGATAGTACCCGTTGCTGTCGCACTCACCGCCAACCGACTCCCAAAAAGCGTTGTAGTCAGAATGGATCACCTTGTTTTTATCGTGGTAGCGTTGACTGCGAAAGATATGCTGTTCATTGCTTACAGCCATAACTTTTTCAATATTCAACTGTTCGGCTAAACGGCAAATGGTTTCCATCACAATACGTTTTGGGAAAATTCCATGGCAGGACTTCGTTGCTTTTTGGATTGCTTCGTGTGGTAGTTGCGCATTGCCCTGCACACCGCCAATAAATAATGTCCTTTTCCCATTATATTCGCAGAACGTAAACGTCATTTTGGTTAGCACGTCTCCGTGACCATTGCGCACCTGAATGGTGGCTTCACCCTCTTTATCCAGTACCGGAAACATCATCATGGTGATGGTAAATATATCGCCGTCTTTACCTTCGGTTTGCGCCAGATGTAAGCCGTCATTGCTTAATAAGGCGTTAAATTCAGCGGGTAAGAATGCGTGGCGGATAAAATGGTAATGAAAACGCACCGCATCTAAACGCATTTTGCGGGAGAAGTTTGCCGCAAGATAAGGACGGTGCAAACGAACCGGCAGTCGGGGTTGACGGGCGAGCAGGGGGCCAAGATCCGGCCATTGGGCCAGTTCAGTCATCCATTCCTGAGTGAGACGGGGTATCAATAATGAACGCCAGATAAATTTACGACGAAAGCTCCGTTTATCCCAGCAATGTGCGGGCCGTAAATGACCGCTGCTCAGGCTGAAAAAAAGGCCAAAACGCGTGACTGGTTTGGTGGAAAGAAAAGTGCTTTCAGTTAGCTGGCTCATAATATAAATCCGATTGATACCCTTGTACTAATTTCAGCACAGCGGATCTTAACCATTCATCAATAACTCTGTTATTCTTGCGCTTTTCAACGGCGATTTATTTAACGTTGATGATTAGCACTCCACTCTGGTGGACGTATTGGGGGTATTGGGACATTTATGAAGCTCAAGGGAAAAATCAAAAAACGCTATTTTCTGTTCGCCGTCATCCTTATTGTGGCGGTAATTGCACTTTGGCGAACGCTTAATGCGCCTTTACCTCAGTATCAAACATTAATTGTTCGACCTGGCGATCTGCAACAAAGCGTGCTGGCGACCGGTAAGCTGGATGCGCTGCGTAAAGTTGACGTCGGGGCACAGGTCAGCGGGCAGTTAAAAACGCTGTCGGTTGCGATTGGCGATAAAGTGAAAAAAGATCAGTTGCTCGGTGTTATCGATCCTGAACAGGCGCAAAACCAAATCAAAGAGGTTGAAGCGACGCTGATGGAATTGCGCGCCCAGCGTTTACAAGCCGAAGCTGAGTGGAAGCTGGCGCGGGTCACTCTCTCCCGCCAACAACAGCTGGCGAAAACTCAGGCCGTTTCACAGCAGGATCTCGACACGGCGGCCACCGAAATGGCGGTCAAACAGGCGCAAATTGGCACAATTGACGCGCAAATTAAGCGTAATCAGGCCTCTCTCGATACGGCAAAAACCAACCTTGATTACACCCGCATCGTTGCGCCAATGGCTGGCGAAGTAACGCAAATTACTACCCTGCAAGGGCAAACCGTTATTGCCGCCCAGCAGGCCCCTAATATTCTGACGCTGGCGGATATGAGCACCATGCTGGTAAAAGCGCAGGTTTCTGAGGCCGATGTAATTCACCTGCATCCTGGGCAAAAGGCCTGGTTTACCGTGCTGGGCGATCCGCAAACACGCTATGAAGGTAAGCTCAAAGATGTTCTTCCGACGCCAGAGAAAGTGAATGATGCGATTTTCTACTATGCCCGCTTCGAAGTTCCCAACCCGAAAGGGATCCTGCGTCTGGATATGACCGCGCAGGTCCATATCCAGCTCACTGATGTCAAAAATGTCCTGACCATCCCGCTGTCGGCGCTGGGCGATCCTATCGGCAATAATCGTTATAACGTCAGGTTGCTGCGTAACGGCGAAACCCGCGAACGTGAAGTGGTTATCGGCGCGCGTAATGACACCGATGTGGAGATCGTGAAAGGGCTGGAAGAGGGGGATGAAGTCATTACCGGTGAGGGCAACGCTGGAGCTGCAAAATGACAGCATTGCTTGAGCTGAGCCATATCCGCCGCAGCTATCCGTCAGGCGAAGGCCAGGTTGAGGTGTTGAAGGACGTATCCTTGAGCATTCAGGCCGGGGAAATGGTGGCGATTGTCGGGGCGTCGGGTTCGGGTAAATCGACGCTGATGAACATTCTCGGCTGTCTGGATAAGCCAACCAGCGGTACGTATCGCGTTGCCGGACGTGATGTCTCTACGCTGGATAGCGATGCGCTAGCGCAACTGCGTCGTGAGCATTTTGGTTTTATCTTCCAGCGCTATCACCTGCTGTCGCATTTAACCGCCGCACAAAACGTTGAGGTACCGGCGGTCTACGCGGGCACTGAACGTAAGCAGCGCCTGGCGCGTGCGCAGGAATTACTCCAGCGGCTGGGGCTGGGTGACCGGGTTGACTATCAACCTTCCCAGCTTTCCGGTGGTCAGCAGCAGCGGGTCAGTATCGCGCGTGCGCTGATGAACGGAGGGCAGGTTATTCTTGCCGACGAACCCACCGGTGCACTGGATAGCCATTCCGGCGAAGAGGTGATGGCGATTTTGCATCAGCTGCGCGATCGCGGGCATACGGTAATTATCGTTACTCACGACAGCCAGGTCGCCGCGCAGGCCGAACGGGTCATTGAAATTCGTGACGGTGAGATTGTGCGCAATCCACCGCCACAGAAACCCTCTGGCGGACGCGATATTGCGGAGCCAACGGTGAAAACGGCATCCGGCTGGAGCCAGTTTGTCAGCGGTTTTCGTGAAGCGCTTACCATGGCCTGGCTGGCAATGGCCGCGAATAAAATGCGAACGCTACTGACCATGCTTGGGATCATTATCGGTATTGCTTCGGTGGTGTCGATCGTGGTGGTAGGCGATGCGGCTAAACAACTGGTACTGGCAGATATTCGCGCTATAGGTACTAACACCATTGATATCTATCCAGGCAAAGACTTCGGCGACGACGATCCGCAATATCAACAGGCGTTGAAGTATGACGATTTGACGGCGCTACAGAAGCAGCCCTGGGTCAGTTCAGTAACGCCTGCGGTGTCGAAGAACCTGCGGTTACGCTATGGCAATATCGACGTTGCTGCCAGTGCTAATGGCGTTAGCGGCGACTATTTCAACGTCTATGGCATGACATTTAGCGAAGGGACCACCTTTAACGCCGAGCAACTGGCGGGGCGCGCTCAGGTGGTGGTGCTCGACAGCAATACCCGTCGTCAGTTGTTCCCCAATAAAGCGAAAGTTGTTGGCGAAGTCGTGCTGGTGGGGAATATGCCTGCCACGGTGATTGGTGTTGCAGAAGAGAAACAGTCGATGTTTGGCAGTAGCAAGATCCTGCGAGTCTGGCTGCCTTATAGCACGATGTCCGGGCGCATTATGGGACAGTCGTGGCTGAACTCGATCACCGTGCGAGTGAAGGATGGTTTTGACAGTGCCCAGGCCGAACAGCAACTGACCCGACTGTTGACGTTGCGCCACGGTAAGAAGGATTTCTTCACCTGGAATATGGACGGCATCTTGAAAACCGCCGAAAAGACCACACGTACATTACAACTCTTCCTGACGCTGGTGGCGGTGATTTCGCTGGTGGTCGGTGGGATTGGCGTGATGAATATTATGCTGGTTTCAGTAACCGAACGAACGCGTGAGATTGGCATTCGTATGGCGGTTGGCGCTCGCGCTAGTGACGTGCTGCAACAGTTCTTAATTGAAGCGGTGTTAGTGTGTCTGGTTGGCGGCGCGTTGGGCATTAGCCTGTCGATGCTGATCGCTTTTACGCTACAGCTATTTCTGCCGGGCTGGGAAATTGGATTCTCACCCGTCGCGCTGTTGACGGCGTTCCTGTGTTCGACTGCAACCGGTGTGTTGTTTGGCTGGCTACCGGCGCGGAATGCGGCACGTCTGGATCCAGTAGATGCTCTGGCGCGGGAATAATGCCACAGAGATAAAAATGCCAGCCGCAAGG
>NZ_SZWU01000034.1:295192-303968 GCF_005280935.1 Citrobacter sp. wls757
AGACAGAAGAGCTATGCGACAGCTTCTGCTTCAATGACAGGCACGATGACACTGGCATGATTGCCTTTTGGCCCCTGGTGGACATCAAACTGGACAGACTGTCCGGCTTTTAGCGTTCTGTAACCATCCATCTGAATGGTGGAGTAATGGGCGAAAATATCTTCGCCGCCGCCTTCGGGGCATATGAAACCAAACCCTTTGGCGTTGTTGAACCACTTAACAGTACCCGTTTCCATACTTCGACATCCTTCGTAAATCTTATATAAGTAAGATGGAATGAACCGGTGGCGGAGTGGGGGCTGTTCAAAACCTCGCCAACTCTCGAAACTACAATTTAGAGAAATCAGGCGGGGCGTCAAGCGCCATGCAGACGGAATAGGGTAAAAATGCATCAAAATTTGAAGCAGTTAACGCTATTGTCGGTTATGTGACAGATGTCGCGGATGGCACTAATAGATGATAGTTATCTAATACTTGAGGTAGATTGATTGTGCGCATAGGCTGCTTGTCAGCGGCAAGATTTTCTGCCGGAAACCGTAACTGAAGATGACGACTGACAATGGGTAAGACGAACGACTGGCTGGATTTCGATCTGCTGGCGGAAGACAAATTGCGCGACGCGCTAAAACCGCCATCTATGTATAAAGTGATATTAGTCAATGATGATTACACTCCGATGGAGTTTGTTATTGACGTGTTACAAAAATTCTTTTCTTATGATGTAGAACGTGCAACGCAACTGATGCTTGCAGTTCACTATCAAGGCAAAGCTATCTGCGGTGTGTTCACTGCCGAAGTGGCTGAAACCAAAGTAGCGATGGTGAACAAATATGCGAGGGAGAACGAGCATCCGTTGCTGTGTACGCTGGAAAAAGCCTGAATGCAGGCATAAACATTGGGGGAGGTGCCTATGCTCAATCAAGAACTGGAACTCAGTTTAAACATGGCTTTCGCCAGAGCGCGCGAGCACCGACATGAGTTTATGACCGTCGAGCACTTGTTACTGGCGTTGCTCAGTAACCCATCGGCCCGCGAAGCGCTGGAAGCGTGTTCTGTGGATCTGGTGGCGCTCCGTCAGGAACTCGAAGCCTTCATTGAACAGACCACACCTGTATTGCCTGCCAGTGAGGAAGAACGCGACACGCAGCCAACGTTGAGTTTTCAGCGTGTACTGCAACGCGCGGTCTTTCATGTTCAGTCCTCCGGGCGCAATGAAGTTACCGGCGCAAATGTGCTGGTCGCTATCTTCAGCGAGCAGGAATCTCAGGCGGCTTATCTGCTGCGTAAGCATGAAGTGAGCCGCCTTGATGTGGTGAATTTTATTTCTCATGGCACGCGCAAAGACGAACCCAGTCAGTCTTCTGACTCTGGGAATCAGCCAAATAACGAAGAGCAAGCTGGCGGGGAGGACCGTATGGAAAACTTCACGACTAACCTTAACCAGCTTGCCCGAGTGGGTGGAATTGATCCGCTCATTGGCCGGGACAAAGAGCTGGAGCGCGCCATTCAGGTACTGTGCCGTCGCAGAAAAAACAACCCGCTGCTGGTGGGAGAGTCTGGTGTCGGTAAAACCGCCATTGCTGAAGGCCTCGCCTGGCGTATCGTCCAGGGTGATGTGCCTGAAATCATGGCTGATTGCACCCTTTACTCCCTGGATATCGGCTCGCTGTTGGCTGGCACCAAATATCGCGGTGATTTTGAAAAACGCTTTAAGGCGCTGCTGAAACAGCTGGAACAGGATACTAACAGCATTCTGTTTATCGATGAGATCCACACCATTATCGGTGCGGGTGCGGCATCGGGCGGCCAGGTGGATGCGGCTAACCTGATCAAGCCGCTGCTCTCCAGCGGTAAGATCCGTGTGATAGGGTCCACAACCTATCAGGAATTCAGCAATATCTTTGAAAAAGATCGTGCGTTAGCGCGCCGTTTCCAGAAAATCGATGTCACTGAGCCATCGGTAGAAGAGACCGTGCAGATAATCAACGGTCTGAAGCCGAAATACGAAGCGCACCATGACGTCCGCTATACCGCCAAAGCGGTGCGTGCAGCGGTTGAACTGGCGGTGAAATACATTAACGATCGTCATCTGCCGGATAAAGCGATTGACGTGATCGATGAGGCGGGCGCGCGTGCGCGTCTGATGCCGGTCAGCAAGCGCAAGAAAACCGTCAACGTGGCGGATATCGAGTCCGTTGTGGCCCGCATTGCGCGGATCCCGGAGAAGAGCGTTTCGCAGAGCGATCGCGACACGCTGAAAAACCTGGGCAACCGTCTGAAAATGCTGGTATTCGGACAGGATAAAGCCATTGAGGCGCTGACTGAAGCGATCAAAATGAGCCGTGCCGGTCTGGGACACGAGCATAAACCGGTCGGTTCGTTCCTGTTTGCCGGACCAACTGGCGTCGGTAAGACCGAAGTCACGGTGCAGTTGTCCAAAGCACTCGGCATTGAACTGCTGCGTTTTGATATGTCCGAATATATGGAACGCCACACCGTCAGCCGCCTGATTGGTGCGCCTCCGGGGTATGTCGGTTTCGACCAGGGCGGTTTGCTGACCGATGCTGTTATTAAGCATCCGCATGCGGTGCTGCTGCTGGATGAAATCGAAAAAGCGCACCCGGATGTCTTTAACCTGCTGCTGCAAGTGATGGATAACGGCACGCTGACCGACAATAACGGGCGTAAAGCGGATTTCCGCAACGTGGTGCTGGTCATGACCACCAACGCCGGTGTGCGTGAAACTGAGCGTAAATCGATTGGGTTGATTCATCAGGACAACAGTACTGATGCAATGGGCGAAATCAAAAAAGTGTTTACGCCGGAATTCCGTAACCGTCTCGACAACATTATCTGGTTTGATCATCTCTCTACCGAGGTGATTCATCAGGTTGTTGATAAGTTTATCGTCGAGCTTCAGGTTCAGCTGGATCAGAAAGGTGTCTCTCTGGAAGTGAGCCAGGAAGCACGTGACTGGCTGGCAGAGAAAGGCTATGACCGCGCAATGGGCGCACGTCCAATGACGCGTGTGGTCCAGGATAACCTGAAAAAACCATTGGCTAACGAACTGCTGTTCGGTTCGCTGGTGGATGGTGGCCAGGTGACCGTTGCGCTGGATAAAGAGAAAAATGAGCTGACCTATGGTTTCCAGAGTGCGCAAAAGCACAAGCCAGAAGCAGCACATTAATCTTTAATCACCTAATCAGCCGGGCATAATGCCCGGTTTTTTTTCGCCTGATAAAAGTGATTTGAATTGGGATATTCAGGGGAGTTTAAACGGTAGGCAAAAAATAAGCCTGCGTAAGGGAGATTACGCAGGCTAAGGAGGTGGTTCCTGGTACAGCTAGCATTTATGGGTTATGTTTTTCAGCGGAGGGGATAATACCCTTAATGAACGAAACGGTATGTGATCGATTTCTAAGAATCTTCCGAACGCTGAAAAATAACCGTAATTAACTACTTAGCATGTGGGTTGCGCGTGGACTCATCGGTAAAATTACGCATCAACAATGCATAATTCAGATCGATATCCTCTGGTACTGGCATCCACACGGTGTAACCATCGCCCGGCGCAACCGGCATGGCTTCACCTTTCGCGTTTTCCATCTGTTCGAGGGTAAAATTGATGTTTCCCTGTGGGGTCATCAGCTCCAGGCTGTCGCCGACGGTGAATTTGTTTTTCACCAGTACGGCTGCCAGTTCACCTTTACGTTCGCCGGTAAACTCGCCGACAAACTGCTGACGCTCGGAAACAGAGAAGCCGTATTCGTAGTTCTGATAGTCGTCATGCGTATGGCGGCGCAGGAACCCTTCGGTGTAACCACGATGCGCCAGACCTTCCAGCGTTTCCAGCAGTTGCGGGTCGAACGGTTTACCGGCTGCGGCATCATCAATGGCTTTACGATAGACCTGCGCGGTACGTGCACAGTAATAGTATGACTTGGTGCGGCCTTCGATCTTCAGGGAATGCACGCCCATCTGCGTCAGGCGTTCAACGTGGGCAATGGCACGCAAATCCTTTGAGTTCATGATGTAAGTGCCATGTTCGTCTTCGAACGCGGTCATATACTCACCCGGACGCTGGGCTTCTTCAATCATAAAGACTTTGTCTGTCGGTGCGCCAATACCCAGCGTAGGCTCAACGTTTTGTACCGGGATAGGCTCGTACTTATGCACGATATTGCCCACCACGTCTTCTTTGCCTTCCTGCACGTTGTATTCCCAGCGGCAGGCATTGGTGCAGGTACCCTGGTTAGGGTCACGCTTGTTGATATAGCCAGAAAGCAGGCAACGGCCGGAGTAGGCCATACACAGCGCGCCGTGAACGAAGATCTCAAGCTCCATATCCGGCACCTGGGTGCGGATCTCTTCGATTTCTTCCAGCGACAGCTCGCGGGAGAGGATCACGCGGGTCAGCCCCATCTGCTTCCAGAATTTCACCGTTGCCCAGTTTACGGCGTTAGCCTGTACTGAAAGATGAATGTCCATGTCAGGGAAGTTTTCGCGCACCAACATAATCAGACCAGGGTCTGACATGATCAGTGCATCCGGCCCCATTTCCACCACCGGTTTCAGATCACGAATGAAGGTCTTCAGCTTGGCATTGTGTGGGGCAATGTTAACCACCACATAGAATTTTTTACCCAGTTCATGGGCTTCATTAATGCCGAGCTGCAGGTTTTCGTGGTTGAATTCGTTGTTGCGTACGCGCAGTGAGTAACGCGGTTGGCCCGCATACACAGCGTCAGCGCCATAGGCGAAAGCGTAACGCATGTTTTTCAGCGTTCCCGCCGGGGAAAGGAGTTCCGGTTTAAACATAATTTTCTCGTTCTGATGACAGGTCAGACTCGCCTCACTCAATGAGGCGGTTAGGGGAGTGCCCCCATATTAAGGGCGGGCATTGTAGCGCTGCGAGGAAGTCAGGTAAAGAAAAACGCCGGGCGACAGCGTTGTGTTACCCGGCTGGGCGAGTAATTATCAGGTCTTATCTTTTATCGTCTGACTGACACCATTGGTCTTAACTGAAGCAATACCGGTCTCGCGTGACTGTTCATTCGCATACAGTTGACTGCTACCAATAATCTGGTGGTTTGCAGCTTTCAGGTTGAAATGTAATTTGCCATTAGACGCTGTTTTTTTCTCATAACGCTCATCCAGAGGGCTGTTAGCCTGGACAGATGCGATCCCTTTTTCTGCAGCGCCTTTTGTAGTGTAAAGCTCACTGGTAAGGATTATTTCCCCGTTCCCAGCTTTAAGAACAAAGCGGTACTGATCATCGCTACTCTTACTTAATTCAAACCAACCAGCCATATGAACTCCTTGATTAAAAGTTTTATATCAAACAGTTATTGACGACAGTATTGTCAGAAAGAGTATGAGCGATATTTGGAGAGTTGCTAGTTACCAGGGCTCATGGAGCAGCGGAGCCCTGAAGGGCAGGAGAGTTTAAGCAATTCGGCAGGCGTCGGCTTCCCAGCGATACCCCACGCCATAGACCGCGCGGATAAACGACTGCTCGGCATCCAGCGACTCCAGCTTGCGTCGCAGGTTCTTAATATGGCTGTCGATGGTACGGTCGGTAACGACGCGGTAATCGTCATAGAGATGATTGAGCAACTGTTCACGGGAGAACACTTTACCCGGCTCATGTGACAACGTTTTAAGTAAGCGGAATTCGGCGGGCGTTAAATCGAGCATCTTCCCACGCCAGGAGGCCTGAAAACGGCCTTCATCGACGATAAGCGGGCTGTCTGCATCCATTTGTTGCAGTTCGCGCTGCGGTTTGCAGCGGCGTAGAATTGTTTTCACGCGAGCCACGACTTCGCGCGGGCTGTAAGGTTTACAAATATAATCATCAGCACCGATCTCCAGCCCCAGCAGGCGATCAATCTCTTCGATTTTAGCGGTTACCATCATGATGGGGACTTCTGAGAAGCGGCGGATTTCCCGACACAGAGTCAGACCGTCGGTACCGGGCAGCATCAGATCCAACAAGATCAGATCGGGCGGTGTTTGGCGCACGTAAGGAAGAACCAGGTCGCCGTGGTTGATCAGCGTAGGGGCATAGCTCGCTGCCCGCAGGTAGTCGATCAGCAGTTGCCCCAGCTTAGGCTCATCTTCCACGATCAGAATACGCGGTGTGTTTTCATCAATGGGTAACTCAGTCATACATCTCTCTGTAAATCGCGTTCCAGCGGTAACTCTACTGTAATGCTAACCCCACCAAAAGGCGAATGGGCGGCACGAATCAGACCATTATGCGCTTGTACTATATTGACGCAAATCGCCAGCCCCAACCCGGAACCTCCGCTGGCGCGGTTGCGCGAGCCTTCGGTGCGATAAAATCGTTCAAACAGCTTCTGTAACTGCTCGTCACTTACGCCGGGAGCGGAATCTGCGAAGGTTAATAACACCATGCGTTCGCGTTGTTCGGCGCTGATATGCAACCCGCCACCGCTGTCGGTGTAGCGCAGGCTGTTTTCCAGCAGGTTGTTGAACAGCTGCATCAGACGATCCCTGTCACCAAATACCGTCATGCTGTCGGGGAGCGAAAGCTGTATGGTCAATCCACGGCTGGCGAAGCGTTCACGAAATGCGCCGCTTGCCACTTCCAATAGGGGGATGAGGTCCAGCGATGTTTTCTGGTAGGCCAGCGCGCCTTCATCTGACATGGAGAGCTGATGAAGGTCGTCAACCAGTTTGGTGAGCGTACCGACTTCAGCCTGCAACGAGGCAACGGAGTCAGGAGTAAACTGGCGGACACCATCCTGAATGGCCTCCAGTTCACCGCGCAACACCGCCAACGGCGTACGCAGTTCGTGAGAAATATCGGCCATAAAGTCACGACGCATCTGCTGGTTTTTTTCCAACGTACTGGCGAGCTGGTTGAAGTCCTGCGCCAGCTTGCCCAGCTCATCCGTACTGGTTGGCGTAACGCGAGTGGTGAAATCGCCCGCCGCCAGTTTGTGCGTGCCTTCCACCAACCGCTTAACCGGGGCCAGCAGGCTGCGCGCCAGCGTAAACGTCGCCAGCGCGGCCAGGATCGTGGAGAGCGCAACGATAAGCCAACTGGATCGTCGTTGCTGCATGTCGAAATTGATATCCGTATTCCGCGTTAAGCGTTCCACAGGAGAGGCAATCACGGCGCCCACTTCGCTACCGTTAACGCGTATGGGATGGCGCATGCCGTCGCGAGGAACTGGGCCGCGCGGGCCGACAAGCACACGGGCGTTTTGGTCGACAACCCAAAACTGTGTACGCCAGCCGTGCGGTGGCATGCCTGGACCCGGTTTATCATCGTCGTTGTCGTGTTCAAAAGAGCGCAGGATCTGGAAAACAAAACGATCGTTATTGCGTAAGAATCGCCAGTTGCCGTGCTGCTCGTACTGCTCGCTTAATGCGTCGCTGAGCATTTGCAGCCGCTGCTCGTTGCCGTGCTTGATATAGTCAATAAAACCACGTTCGAAGCTAATGCGTACGGCCCAGTGCATGCTGATCAGCAACACAATGCAGGTGGCGAAAATCGCCAGAAACAGTTTGCCGGTGATACCGGGCCGCCAGAACTTCATCAGGTGCTCCTTTTGCGCCGTGAAATCACCGCGTTGGTTTGCGTGTCGTTCGGCACGCGGGCAAAAATAATGGCGGGCAGCGCAATAATGAAGGCGATGCACAGCCAGGTATACATAAAGACGGTATGCGTACTTCCGCTGTCGATGGCGATATGCTGTTGGCCGAACATGCCCAGCAGCAGGCCAGCGATGGTCACACCAATACTCATCGATAGCTGCATGATCATCGACAGCAGGCTGTTACCGCTGCTGGCCAGATCGTCAGGCAGATCTTTTAACGTAAGCGTGTTCATGGATGAAAAACGCGTTGAGTTGACCATTCCCTGTAAAAACAGCACGAAGGGCAGGGCGTAATACCAGCCCAGCAGTGCCGTGGTCATTAGCAACAGACTGACCAGCGACAGGCCAAGCGTAGTGGTAATCAGCACACGACGGTAACCAAAGCGGTTAACGACCTGCACCACAATGCGCTTCATGCCCATACTGCCCAGCACCATCGGGATCATCATCAGCCCGGCATGAAAAGGTGAAAAACCGAGGCCAATCTGTAAAAACACCGGTGTCATAAACGGCAACATGCCGCTGCCGATGCGTCCGGCAAAACTGCCGAACAGACCTAGCGAGAAGGTTGGTGTGCGAAACAGATTCAGGCTGAATAGCGCACGCGGATTACGATGGGCGTGTTTCAGATACAGCGCAATAGCCAATACCCCGCAGATAACCAGCGCCGCCAGCGTGATACTGGAGAGGCCGGTTCCTTTGCTGCCATCGAGCGCCAGCGTCAGTACCGCCATGCCGACCGCCAGCATCGCGAACCCTGAGAGGTCGAAACGTCGGGTTTGCATGGTGTAGTTGGGCATCAGCATTAACGTCGCTATTGCGCCGACAATGCCTACCGGAATGTTAATCAAAAATATCCAGTGCCAGGAGGCGTATTCAACCAGAATCCCGCCTAACGCCGGGCCCAGCAGCGGGCCGATTTGACCGGGTAAAGTGACAAACGTCATTGCCGCCATATATTGCTCACGCGGGACGATTTTCATCACCGTTAGCCTGCCGACCGGCACCATCATCGCGCCGCCAACGCCTTGTAAGACGCGCGCCATCACCAGCTCGTTGAGCGTGCTGGACCCGGCACAAAACAGCGAGCCAAGCGTAAACAGGATGATGGCGGTGAAGAAGATATTACGCACGCCAACTTTGTCCGC
>NZ_SZWU01000034.1:304037-312871 GCF_005280935.1 Citrobacter sp. wls757
CAGTTAAAACATATGACACAATGACCATATGCATGTGTAACGGGCTTTCCCCGAGGCTTGCCGCCATCGAGGGAAGCGCGGTGTTAACGATGGTGGTATCCAGCGACTGCATAAAAAAGCCAAATGCCACAATCCAAAGTTGCCAGCGGGTGCTGTCGGGAAGTTCTGTCATAACTCTGCTACCGGTTTGCTGTTTTTACGCGAAAAACGCAGACGCAGACGGTCGAAAAAGAGATAGACCACGGGCGTGGTGTACAGCGTCAGGAGCTGGCTCACGACCAGCCCACCGACAATGGTTATCCCCAAAGGCTGACGCAGTTCAGAGCCATCTCCTGCGGATAACACCAACGGCAACGCGCCAAACAACGCCGCCAGCGTGGTCATCATTATTGGGCGAAAGCGCAACAGGCAGGCCTGGAAAATAGCTTCTTCCGGCTGTAGTTTGCCGTTTCTCTGCGCTTCCAGCGCAAAATCGACCATCATGATGGCGTTTTTCTTCACAATGCCAATTAATAGCATGATCCCTATCAGGGCGATTAGGCTGAACGGGGCATTGAACAGTTCCAGCGCCAGCAACGCCCCGACGCCAGCCGAAGGTAGCGTGGAGAGAATGGTCAGCGGATGGACATAGCTTTCATACAGCATCCCCAGCACGATATAGACCGTGGCGATGGCGGCGATAATCAGGATCACCTGCGAATTCATGGTGTCCTGAAATACCTGTGCGGTACCGGCAAAGCTACCGCGAACCGTGGAAGGGACGCCGAGCTGGGTCATGGTTCTGTTGATGGCCTCTGTCGCTTCTGACAGCGAAGAACCTGTCGGCAGGTTAAACGACACGGTTGAGGCGGCAGACAAGCCCTGATGGTTCACAGACAGTGGCGCATTCGCCGGCTGCCATTTAGCAAAGTACGATAACGGGATCGCTTTACCGTCATTGTTGATGACGAACATTTTGTCCAGTGCGCTGATGTCCTGGGTGTAACGTCGATCGACCTCCATCACCACTTTGTACTGGTTCATCGGCTGATAGATGGTAGAGATCTGTCGTTGTCCGAAAGCATTATTCAACAGGCTGTTGGCGGCTGCCACGTCGATCCCCAGACGAGACATGGTGTCGCGATCGTAAATCAGATTCATCTCCGCGCCATTGTCCTGCTGATCGGAGTTGACGTCTGCCAGTTGGGGCAGGGCGGCAAGCGCCTTACGGATCTTCGGTTCCCACTCACGCAGCGCCGCGAGATCGTCGGACAGCAATGTGTATTGATAGCTGGCGTTGGCCTGGCGTCCACCAACGCGAATATCTTGCACCGCCATTAAAAACAGATTCGCACCTGGCTCTTTTGAAAGCGCGACGCGCAGGCGGTCGATCACCTGCTGAGCCGTTTCACGGCGTTCATCACGTGGCTTGAGGGTAATAAACATCATCCCGCTGTTGACCCGCGAACCACCGGTAAAACCGGTGACGTTATTCACCGCCGGGTCGTCGCGGATGATCTTCATAAAGTCCTGCAGTTTGCCGCGCATGGCCTGAAATGAGATGCTCTGGTCGGCCTGGATCCCACCCATCAATACACCCGTATCCTGCTCCGGGAAGAAGGTTTTGGGGATGGAAATATAAAGCCAGATATTCAGCGCGATGGTGCCAAGTAACACCACGCCTACCAGCCGCGTATGGCGCAGCACCCATTTAAGCGAGGTGCCGTAACTCTGTTGCAGCGCCACTAGCACACGACCAAAACCCCGCTTGCGAGACTGTTCGCGCGGGGTGCTGGATTTGAGCATCCAGCCGCACATCATTGGCGTTAATGTCAGCGACACCAGCAGTGAGATACCGATAGCAACCGACAGCGTGACGGCAAATTCGCGTAGCAAGCGTCCAGGCAATCCGCCCATTAACAGCAGTGGCAGGAACACCGCCACCAGCGACAGGCTCATGGAGAGCACGGTGAATCCCACTTCGCGCGTACCCTGTAACGCTGCCTGGAGCGGCTTCATTCCTGCTTCCAGGTGGCGGGCAATATTTTCCAGCACCACGATGGCGTCATCGACGACAAATCCCGTGGCAATGGTTAACGCCATCAACGACAGGTTGTTCAGGCTGAATCCGCACAGATACATGGCGGCAAAGGTACCGATCAGCGAGACCGGAACAGCTACCGCGGGTATCAGCGTCGCACGCCCGGAGCGCAGGAAAATAAAGACCACCAGGATAACCAGCGCCACGGAGATAATCAGCGTCTGTTCGACTTCTTCCAGCGAGGCGCGAATAGTCGGCGAGCGGTCCTGGGCGATTTGCAGATCGATAGCAGCCGGGACCAGCGTTTGTAGCTCCGGCAATTTGGCGCGAATGCTGTCTACCGTCTGAATAATATTGGCTTCCGGTAGCTTGCGGATCATCAGCAGAATGGCCGGTTTGGCATTGGTCATCCCCGCGTTGCGTACGTCCTGCACCGAGTCGGTCACAGACGCAACGTCGCCCAGTCGTACCGCCGCGCCGTTATTGTAGTGGATGATAATCGGCTGGTATTCGGCGGCGGTTTTCAGCTCATCGTTGGTTTGGACCTGCCAGCGGTGAGTATCATTCTCGATAGCACCCTGCGGCTTACGCACGTTGGCGTTGTCAATTGCGCTACGCACGTCATCCAGCGACACGCCCTGGTTAAACAGCGCTTGCGGATTAAGCCCTACACGCACGGCAGGCAGAGAGCTGCCTCCAACGTCCACGTCGCCCACGCCGTCGATTTGCGCGATGGTTTGCGCCAGTTGGGTTGATGCGAAATCGTAAAGTTCGCCCTGCGAGTACGTGTCCGACGTCAGCGTTAGGATCATGATTGGCGCATCGGAAGGGTTGGCTTTGCGATACGTTGGTCGGCTCGGCATCCCGCTGGGTAGCAGACTTTGCGCGGCGTTAATTGCGGCCTGAACGTCCCGCGCCGCGCCATTGATGTCACGGTCGAATTTGAATTCGAGAATAATACGCGTACTGCCAAGTGAACTGCTTGATGTCATTTCGTTCACGCCCGCAATGCGCCCCAGCGAGCGCTCCAGCGGAGTTGCGACCGAGGACGCCATCGTTTCGGGTGAGGCACCCGGTAACGATGCGCTGACCATGATCACCGGAAAATCCACCTGCGGTAGCGGAGCGACCGGCAGCAGACGAAATCCGAGTATGCCACACAGGGTGATGGCCACCGAAATAAGAATGGTCGCCACCGGACGATGAATGAAAAGCGCGAAAAATTTCATTTACGCTTCCTCTTCCTGACGCGGGAAGCGGCTTTTCACATACAGTGACAGACGGTCAAACAGCAGATAAATCACCGGGGTGGTAAACAGGGTTAATACCTGACTCACCAACAGCCCACCGACCATGCCAATACCTAATGGGCGACGTAACTCTGCGCCCACGCCGGTACTTAACATCAGTGGCAACGCGCCGAGCAACGCTGCCAGTGTAGTCATCAGGATCGGGCGAAAACGCAGCAGACAGGCCTGGAAAATGGCATCGCGTGGTGACATTCCCTGTTCGCGCTCCGCGGCAAGGGCAAAGTCGATCATCATGATGGCGTTTTTCTTAACGATACCGATGAGCAAAATAATGCCGATAATCGCGATGACGTCCAGTTCGCTCCCGGCAATCATTAACGCCAGGAGCGCCCCGACGCCCGCCGTCGGCAGCGTGGAGAGAATAGTAATTGGGTGAATAAAGCTCTCATACAGCACGCCGAGGACGATATACATCGCGACAACCGCAGCCACAATCAACCAGATGGTATTTCCCAGCGCGGCCTGGAAGGCGAGCGTGCTGCCCTGGAACTGGGTGGTAATATTTGCGGGCAGGTTAAGCGTTTTTTCGGTATCCAGAATGGCCTGTACCGCATCACCCAGCGACCACTCGTCTGGCACGTTGAACGAGATGGTGGTGACCGGGAACTGATCGAGGTGGTTAATCGACAGCGGGGCAAAACGCTGTTCAACACTGGCGATCGCGCTGAGCGGTACTATGCCGCCGTCGCTACTGGTCAGACGAATTGTATCCAGTGCCGCAAGCCCTGGCGTATTGTTGGTGTCATGTTCTAACACCACGCGATACTGATTTGCCTGGGTGTAGATGGTTGAAATCAGTCGCTGGCCGAAGGCGTTGTACAGGGCGTTGTCAACATCTGACATGCTGATGCCCAAACGGCTGGCGCTGTCACGATTGACGTTCACATATGCTACCAGCCCTTTGTCCTGCCAGTCGCTACTGACATCGGACAGTTGCGGTAGCTGATTTAGTTTTGCTATCAACTGTGGAACCCAGGTGCTGAGGGCATCAAGGGATGTCGCTTGCAGCGTGAACTGATATTGCGTCCGGCTGACCTGAGTATCAATCGTCAGGTCCTGAGTGGGCTGAAGATAGAGGTCAACGCCGGGAACTCTGTCAACCGCGTCTTGTAAGCGCGCAATCACTTTCTGCACCCGATCGTCGCGTTCATCCAGAGGCTTAAGGTTGATTTGTAAGCGCGCGCTGTTCAATGCCGTATTAGTGCCGTCCACACCGACAAAAGCGGTCAGGCTTTCTACCGCCGGATCTTTCAGAATGACATCTGAAACCTGACGCTGGCGCTGGGCCATGCTGGCAAATGAGCTGGACTGCGGTGCCTGCAGCGTGCCCTGGATAATGCCGTTATCCTGGATCGGAAAGAAGCCTTTGGGAATAAAGACCCACAGCACGACGCTTAGCGCCAGCGTACCAAGCGCCACGCTGAGCGTCAGCCACGGATGGTTGAGCACTTTCGCCAGCCAGTGGCCGTACCCGGCAATAACGCGATCAAACATGCGCTCTGAGGCACGGGAGAAGCGGTTTTGCTTACGCAATGAGGTCTGATTCAGCATACGCGCGCACATCATCGGCGTAAGAGTGAGCGAGACAACGGCGGAAATCAGAATCGCCACGGCCAGCGTCACAGCGAACTCCCGGAATAATCGACCTACGATATCACCCATAAATAGCAGTGGGATCAGTACGGCGATCAGTGAAAATGTCAGAGAGATGATGGTAAAACCAATCTCGCCCGCGCCCTTCAGGGCAGCAGTCAGCGGTTTTTCGCCTTTTTCGATATAGCGTGAAATATTCTCGATAACCACGATAGCGTCATCCACCACAAAACCTGTCGCAATGGTTAGCGCCATGAGGGTCAGGTTGTTGATGGAGAAATCAAGAAATACCATCACCGCGAAAGTACCGATTAACGATAACGGTACGGCGACCGCAGGAATAATGGTTGCCGGAATATTGCGCAAAAACAGGTAGATAATCATGACTACCAGCGCAATCGCCAGCATCAATTCAAATTGGGTATCCGCTACGGACGCACGAATATTGGTTGTACGATCGGAAAGTACGCTGACCTTAACCGATTTGGGCAGGCTCTCGGTGAGCTGCGGCAGCATCTGGCGGATACTGTCTGCCGTGGAGATGATGTTTGCGCCAGGCTGACGCTGAACATTCATCACTATAGCTTGTTGCTTATTGGCCCATGCGCCCAGCCAGCTGTTTTCGGCCCCTTGCTCAACGGTGGCAACATCGCCCAGACGAACCGGTGCCCCGTTTTTATAGGCAACAATGAGCTGACGATATTCATCCGTGGACTGCATCTGGTCGTTGGCTGAAAGGGTAACGGCACGCGTTGGGCCATCAAGACTCCCTTTTGCCGAATTGACGTTGGCACCGGTAATGGCCGTACGGATGGTTTCGCTGGTCAGACCGAGTGCGGCAATGGCCTGAGCGTTAAGCTTCACGCGGACCGCCGGACGTTGCCCACCGGAAAGTGTTACCAGACCCACGCCGGAGACCTGAGAGATTTTCTGCGCGACGCGGGTTTCGACCATATCTTCCACCTGCGTCATCGGCATGGCGCTGGATGTGACCGCCAGCGTCATGATCGGTGGATCTGCCGGGTTTACCTTGCTGTAGACCGGAGGGTTAGGGAGATCGCTGGGTAATAAATTGGTGGCGGCGTTAATCGCGGCCTGAACTTCCTGCTCGGCAACATCCAACGGGAGCGTCAGTTGAAACTGTAACGTAACGACCGATGCGCCACCGGAGCTTTGTGATGACATCTGTTTTAAGCCAGACATCTGTCCAAACTGACGTTCAAGCGGTGCGGTGACCGCCGAGGTCATGACGTCCGGGCTGGCGCCAGGGTAGAGCGTAACGACCTGAATCGTGGGGTAATCCACTTCAGGTAAGGCGGCGATTGGCAAGAAGCGATAACCGATAATTCCGGCAAGCAAAATCGCGACCATCAGCAGCGTGGTGGCGACGGGGCGCAGAATAAACAGGCGCGATGGTCCGCCTGTGTTGTCCGGAGGTAACACCTGCATCAGGAGTTAGCTCCTTTTTTGCCGTATCCGCGTGGCGCTGTTTTCTCGTCGGAAACAGAGGCGTCGTGCGCCTCAACGACTTCGACTTTTGCGCCTTCCGTCAGACGGTCAATCCCGTCGGTCACGACCCGATCGCCCGCAGAAAGCCCGGCGGCAATCACCACTTTTTGGCTATCCTGAATACCCGGTTTAACCAGGTGTTTGCTCACTTTATTGTCGCTATTCAGTACCCAGACAAAGTGGCCTTCGTTACCCATTTGCAGGGCGGCAGTTGGGATCACAACGGCATTTTGTTCCGTGTCGACCAGCATGCGGGCGTTAACGAACTGGTTAGGGAATAAAGCATCATCCTGATTGTTAAAACGAGCCTTAACTTTGATTGTTCCGGTGGTGGCATCAATCTGATTGTCGAGACTGAGCAGGACGCCTTCGCTCAGCTTTTGCGAATTGGTTCGGTCCCAGGCTTCGACCTTCAACTGGCTCCCCGATTTTTGTGCCTGCAACACGGTAGCAATGTCGTTTTCAGGCAACGTAAATATCAGGTCGATGGGATGCGTTTGCGTAATGACGACGATTCCGGTGGTATCGCCGCTGGAAATTTGGTTACCGACATCGACCTGTTTCAGGCCGACACGACCATCGACAGGCGCGGTTATCCGGCTCCAGTCGAGCTGCAACTGAGCGCTGGCGACACTGGCTTCATCCGCTTTGATTGTGCCTAACGTCTCGTTGACCAGCGCCTGCTGGGCGTCCAGCTCCTGACGGGAGACCAGATTGGTTTTAACCAACTGTTGATAGCGGGCAAGATCGCGACGGGCATTCGCCAGCGTGGCTTTATCTTTTGCCAGTTGTCCCAGCGCCTGAGCCAGAGCAACTTTGAACTGGCTGGGATCTATCTCTGCCAGCAGGTCACCGGCTTTAACCTGTTGTCCTTCCTCAAAGTGTAAGGCAATGAGTTGACCATCCACCCGACTACGCACCGTGGCGGTATTTGCGGCAGTAACGGTCCCCAGCCCTGTCAGATAGCGTGGCACGGCTTCCTCGGTGGCGGTGGCAGCCTGCACGGGAGCCAACGGTCCGGAGCGCATTCCACGCCGTCCTGACCCCGCCGTGTGCTGCGCGGGTTTGGTCGCGCCCGGTGCGGTTCCCTGGGATGCGCTGCGGCTTTGCCAGAACCAGATGGCGGCGACGGCGGCCACGACGATCACGATTGCTATCACCCAGCGGGATTTATTACTGCCTTTCATTGTTATGAGTTTCTCATCCTGAAACGATTCGCGGAATGATACTAGTTTAGCCAGTGAACAAGGGAGAAAAATGGAGGAATTATGAAACACTGTCGGGATTCGTCTGAATGCTGACGCGGCTTTGCGAGGCGTTACGCAACAATCGGTGGTGAAGATAGCGAATACGCAATTGTGCGATAGAGTGCTGACAAGGCAAAAAGGAGGAAAGCCAGAGATTTCAGCAGGACACTGGAACGGGAAAGCCCCTCCCGAGGAAGGGGCCAAAATAAGGAAAGGGTTATGATGAAGCAGGTCATCATACTGGTGATACTCTTAGTCATTAGCTTCGCGGCTTACTAAGACACCAGGGGGAGGGGAAACCTTCCCTAACCCTCACTCCTGAAAATAAGCCACAGCAAGGATGATGTCAATACGCACACTTTTCAGCGTGCGAGCGGCTTAGCGGAAAACAACGTCAGCCCAGCGGGCCAGTCCGGCGGTGACAGAACCGAAGTCATCGCCACCCGCGATAGGGATCCCGGGAAGCTGCTGGGCGAGGGCTTTTTTAATCAGCGGCGAACGCGCGCTGCCGCCGGTCAGATAAATCACGTCTGGTTTTTCCTGTGCGTTGTCCAGCGCCAGCTGGACCTGCTCGAGAATACGCGCCAGGGGCTGATTGAGCGCAGCTTCCAGTCCGTGTTGATTGATATCGGTTGCCAGCGTGTCGCTGATAAACGGTATCGCCGCCGTTACAATAGTCTGGTCGGAGAGTGCGATTTTGCTCTCTTCTGCACTGCGCACCAGGCGATAGCTCAGACGCTCGCGCCAGACTTTAAGCAGCAGAGCGACTTTATCGGCTTCTCTCGCGTCGCGGACAAGATCGTTGAGCAATCGACCGTTGGCGCTGCTATAGAAATCACTTTGCGCGGGAACGTCGTTGATTGCGACCGCGTTCCACCAGGGGAGAATCGGTAAGGCGATACCTTTTTCAGTCTCACCGCCCATACCTAGCAGTGGCATCAGGTGTTTAAACGCCAGCGCGATATCCAGATCGTTCCCGCCTACGCGGCAGCCACTGTGTCCCAGCAGGCTGTTTTCGCGATCGGCGCGCTGATGCCATTGCGGCCCCATCAGCAGCAGTGAACAGTCAGTCGTACCCCCGCCGATATCCACCACCAACACGCGTTTTTCTTCCTGCAGCGTCGCTTCGTAATCCAGTCCCGCCGCTACCGGCTC
>NZ_SZWU01000034.1:312911-313926 GCF_005280935.1 Citrobacter sp. wls757
CCTGAAAACCGGCGCGTTTGGCCGCACGTTCAAGAATACCCTGCGCCTGGGTGTTGGCGTCATCGCCACCTAATCCCTGGAAGTTGATGGGCCGACCAATCACGGCCTGAGTGATAGCTTCCGGCAACTGGCTTTGCGCCTGGTTGCGAATGTGCAGCATCATTGCACAGACCAGATCTTCAAACAGCGCAACCTGCTGCGGCTTCAGACCGCTGGCGCCCAAAAATGATTTTGGCGATTTAACGAAGTACACCTCTTCCGGGTCTTCAATATACTGACCCAGCGATGCCAGACCGAACTGTACGCTGTTGGCGTTAACGTCGATGTCTTCTTCGCGGTTGTAGCGCATCGCACGGCGAAGCAGCGCCTGCGTTTCATCATCCGTAGTTGGGATGTCATGATGGCGATACAGCCACTCGCTAACCGCTTCGCGCGTTGGTGCGCACAGCATTGAGGGTAGCAGCGTGCTGTTATTTTCCATTTTGAGCAGGTGAGGCTGCCCATCACGCATAACGGCCACTGAACAGTTTGCCGTACCGTAGTCAAAACCAATAAACACCGTAAAAATCCCCATGCCAGTGAAGAAGGGGCGTGACTTTAACGAATAGTTGACGCCCCGACAACTGGAATATGAAAGCAAGGCGTACTGATTGAATACCGTTTATGCTGTAGGTTTGCGTAAAAAGGAAAACTGAATGTTCACGCTGAGCTGGCAACCACCTTATGACTGGCCCTGGATGCTGGGATTTCTTGCCGCCCGTGCGGTTGAAGGTGTCGAAACCGTAGAGGAACTGAGCTATGTCAGAAGCCTGTGCGTAGGGGGGCATCGTGGTCTGGTGCGCGTTGTCCCGGATCTGCACGCCAACGTGCTACACGTGACGTTGAGCACAGGGTTACAGCCGGTCGCCTCCGAGTGCCTGGCAAAAATAACGCGCTTGTTCGATCTTGGCTGTTGTCCGCAGCAAATTATCGGCGCGCTGGGCAGCCTCGGTGCGGCGCGTCCGGGGCTGCGCCT
>NZ_SZWU01000034.1:313982-338122 GCF_005280935.1 Citrobacter sp. wls757
GAGCAAGGGGTGCGGGCGATTTTAGGGCAGTTAGTCAGCGTATTGATGGCCGCGAAACTGACGGCGAAAGTGGCGCACGCTTACGGGGAAGCGCTGGAGGATGCGCCCGAGTATGTGTGTTTTCCTACGCCGGAAGCGCTTGCCAATGCCGATCCGCTACGCCTGAAAGCGTTAGGAATGCCGCTCAAACGCGCTGAAGCGTTGATTCACCTGGCTCATGCAACCCTTGAAGGAACGCTCGCGACAACAGCCCCTGCCGATATCGAACAAGGCGTTAAGCAGCTACAAACGTTTCCCGGGATAGGGCGCTGGACCGCCAACTATTTCGCGCTACGTGGTTGGCAGGCGAAAGATGTTTTTCTGCCGGATGATTATCTGATTAAACAGCGTTTTCCCGGCATGACACCAGCCCAGATCCGACGGTATGCAGAGCGCTGGAAACCCTGGCGCTCCTATGCGCTGTTACATATTTGGTATACGGATGGCTGGCAACCGTCAGTTGATGGCGAAATTACTGGTATTCAGTAGCAGATCCAGCGGTTGGGCATCGGCAATAATATCGCCATAAATCATATCAACACCGATGCCAGAAAGCGTATCCATGATGAGTGGCAACTGCACCGGACCGGCGATAGTTTTTATGTCCAGGCGCTGGGCATGACCCTGAATAATGGACACCCACATTTCGTCGATCAGGTTGCCGGGAGCGCTGGCACTTAGCTCGCTGTCGAGCAACAGGTAATCGACAATGCGATATTTCAGGTTGTCAAAGAGCTCTAAATCGCGACCAACCTGACTTAATACAATTCGACAGCCGTACTGGCGCAGCCGATGCAGGGCAGACACCGCCTGCGTTGGGTTGGTTTTGATGACGCTTGCCGGAATGGTCAGATGCAGCAATCGCGGCGGTAGTGGACTGCGTTGCAAGTGCTCCAGCAGCTCATCGATAAGTTCTGTGTTGAGCAGGCCGACGGCGGAAAGGGGCAGGGCAATACTGAGGCCCTTACTGGCTACTGCTTGGGCAGAGTTCTGGAAGAACTCGCTAAATACCCGACGGTCAAGCGCCTTGCTTAACGCGGGATCGACCAGCCCGGCGCGGAAGGCTTGCTCCTCAATGGCTTCACCTTCAGCGGTGCCTAAGCGAAGCGAGAGAAGCCAGAAGCTAAACGTCTCCGGTATACGCGGGGAAGCCACACCTCTGGCGATCATCAGCATTGGGTTGTTCATAATGGTGTGTCTTTGCTCATCCAATGTCAGTTGACTACGCGCGGCATGACCCTGGCTTTGCTGCGGTTCATAAATGCAGACACGTCCACGCCCACTGTTTTTCGCCGCATAGCAGGCGATATCGGCCTGAGACATCACATCGGTCGCGACATGGTTTTTCTCATCAATCAGCGTAATTCCCGCACTGGCACCTATACGGTGTAAGCGGCCTTCCCACATAAAGTGGTAATTATTAATAGCACTGATGACGCGACCTGAGATAAAGCGGGCGCTTTCGATATTACAATCCGGTAGCAACAGACCAAACTCGTCGCCGCCCAGGCGTGCCAGCATATCGCTGGATCGCAACATGCTGAGCATAAGCGCTGAGAGTTCACGCAGCAGGGCATCGCCAGCGGCATGACCCGCGCTGTCGTTCACCGCTTTAAAACGATCCAAATCGATAAAAACCAACACATGGCGCTGGTGCGTGTCGTGTACCGAATGCAGCAATTGTTTTAGATGGTTTTCGAAGCTGACCCGGTTTGCCAACTGCGTCAGGTCATCATGTGAGGCGCTGTAGCTAAGCTGGCGGAGCATCTTCCGCGACTCTGTGACGTCCTGAATAACCAACACCGAGCCAATGCTGCCGCCGTCGAGGGTGCTGAGGGGCGTGATGCTATACTGAATGTCATAACTGTTGCCGTTACGACAATGCAGGACCACTTCCTGTTCGATTGCCGTACGTGACATGTCAGCACTGTAGATATTTTCCATCAGCGGACCGTTCTCGCCAAAAGTAATATGTAGTACCGTCAATAGCGGAATGCCGATGGCACTGTCCTGCTGCCAGCCGCTCATTTTCTCAGCAACCGGATTCATAAAGGTCACGTTCATATCGACATCAATACAAATCACCGCTTCGCCGATTGAATCCAGCGTAATGTGAAGGCGCTCTTTTTCCTGAAACAGCGCTTCGTTAAGCTGCTTGACTTCGGTCATATCCATATTGATACCAAGTAAGCGTTCAACTTCACCGTCTTTATTCAGTACCCGGTTGGCCAACGAGCGGATATGGCGTATGCCATCTTTTACCGCGATACGAAACTCAAGCTTAAACGGAGCCCGTGCGGCCAGTGAATCACGAATCACATTTTCGGCGTACTCACGATCTTCGGGTACCACGCACTCATACCAGACTTGCCAACTGGGCTTGATATGCGCAGGAACTTCGTAGAGATCGAACATCCGTTTATCCCAACTGATCACGTCAGGCTGGAGTTCCCATTCCCAGATCCCAATCCCCCCGGCTTCATTGGCGAGGGTAATGCGCTCCATCAACCGTTTGTTAATCCACTCGGTATGCTTCAGGTCGTTAATGTCCTCAACCTGCGCGATAAAATAGAGTGGGGTATTGTCGCTATGACGCACCAACGAAACGGCCAGCAACGCCCAGACGACGTCGCCCGAACGGGTGTAATAGCGTTTTTCCATGGAATAGCTATTAATCTCTCCGCGTGCCAGCATGTTCAACTGTTCAATGTCGTTGTTCAAATCTTCCGGCCAGGTTAATTGCTGGAAGGTCAGTGAACGTAACTCCTCCTGGCTATAGCCCAGAAACTGACACAAGGCTTTATTGGCCTGTAACCATTGCCCCTCGGTACCGACTAACGCCATGCCAATCGCGGAATATTCCATGGCGTTGCGAAAGCGTGACTCGCTTTCTGAAATGTGCTTGCGTTCGGCTCGAAACGCGTACATCACCATGGTCATCATATTAGCGGGCAACAGGATCATCAAAAACGGCAACCAGGGGATGTCCGTCATCATGTTCGGTTTCGGGGTGTAAAGTAGCGAAGGGTCGGCAGCCAGCATCAGCGAAACCATCATCACGGTGCTGAGGAATATTAAAAACGCCTCCATACGCGGCAGACGGACAGCGCTCCACATCAGCAGGACAATAACGCAGGTAAATGGCCATGGAATGTACATCATGGACAGCCAACTGAGCGTTAAGGTCACCAGCAGGGTAATCAGGGTCTCAAGCAATAATCGCGGGTCGCGATGGCGCAACAGGTAATGTGGTTTAAACAGTAAACCTAACGGCACCAACGCCAGTGCGCCAATGGATTCTGACAGTACCCAAATGAGAAAGGTATTTAACGACGTGTCCTTCGGCAGCAACAACCACATCAAAATGCCGCCCAACAGTGGCGGAACAACCGCGCTACCAAATGCCAGGCGCGCCCAGTCATTCAAATTTTGTAAGGGATTGTACCAGGGCAGCAGTTTACGCAATAACATTGCGCCAACAACAGCCTCAATAATGTTAATGACCGTATAGGAGAAATTAAGCGACTGTCCGGGGAAAAAAAGTAAAGAGGCGCCGATGCTACCGAATGAGCAAGCCAGCGCGATCCCAGGCCACATCTTTCCCGCGTGACGGTAAAAAGCCACCATCATGATAGAGGTTGGAAACCACAGAGGGGCAAGCTGTGCGCCGTAACGTGATAGTTCCAGCGAAAACAACGTAAAGATGAAAGCCACCAGACCTAAACTGGCCAGGCGCAGTAGAGGATGGGGTAAGGTAACTAAAACATGTTGGGATTGTTTACTCATTACCACTCTACCCAAATAGCCGTTGTCGCCCAGCAGAGATGCCGGACGCATCACATTTAATCTGGGATTATGCTAGTACAAACAATTTACAATTTATACGCCAGCTGCTCATAAATTAACACTCCCAAGCTATTAATTCCTAAGGCAGGTGAATAAATATAGCGGCTGTTCTAAATCTGACCATTTTAATTTGCGACAGGGACAGCATTGGTGCAGCCTGGGGTGGCATCGCGCCGCTGAAATCCCTATAATTGCCGCGTTTGGCGTTTCGACGCCGCCCTTCCTTACATCCAGGTTAATCAGGTCGCTAAATTTATGACTGATCAGTCCCATCAGTGCGTCATTATCGGCATTGCCGGCGCATCGGCTTCCGGCAAGAGCCTTATTGCCAGTACTCTTTATCGCGAATTGCGTGAACAAGTCGGTGACGAACATATTGGCGTTATTCCCGAAGACAGCTATTACAAAGATCAAAGCCATCTGTCGATGGAAGAACGCGTAAAAACCAACTACGACCATCCGAACGCGATGGACCACAGCCTGCTGTTTCAACATCTGCAAACGCTGAAGCGCGGCTCTGCCATTGAGCTGCCGGTTTATAGCTATGTTGAGCACACGCGTACGCAAGACACTATTCATATCGAACCGAAGAAAGTCATTATCCTGGAAGGCATTTTGCTGCTGACGGATGCGCGTTTGCGCGATGAGATGAACTTTTCTATTTTTGTTGATACGCCGCTGGATATTTGTCTGATGCGCCGTATCAAGCGGGATGTGAATGAACGTGGTCGTTCAATGGATTCGGTGATGGCGCAATACCAGAAAACCGTCCGTCCAATGTTCCTGCAATTTATTGAGCCTTCAAAGCAATACGCCGACATCATTGTGCCGCGCGGGGGTAAAAACCGCATCGCCATCGATATTCTGAAGGCTAAAATCAGTCAGTTCTTTGAATAAGTTCAGCGAATTGTGTACCGTTCAGTGATAACCTGGTTCACCCTTAACGCACCTGGCATTAAGGGTTTGAAGCACGAAAGGAGAAAGTGCCATGCGTTTATGTGACCGAGATATTGAAGCCTGGTTGGATGAAGGTCGCCTGTCGATCACTCCACGCCCTCCTGTCGAGCGAATCAATGGCGCCACGGTAGATGTGCGTCTTGGCAACAAATTCCGTACGTTCCGCGGTCATACGGCGGCGTATATCGATTTGAGCGGACCGAAAGATGAAGTCAGCGCCGCGCTGGATCGCGTGATGAGTGATGAAATCGTCCTCAAGGACGGCGAGGCATTCTTCTTGCATCCGGGTGAGCTTGCGCTGGCAGTAACATTCGAATCCGTGACGTTGCCTTCCGATCTCGTCGGTTGGTTAGATGGCCGTTCATCTCTGGCGCGTCTGGGACTGATGGTACACGTCACCGCACACCGTATCGATCCGGGCTGGTCTGGCTGTATCGTACTGGAGTTTTACAACTCCGGAAAATTACCGCTGGCTCTGCGTCCGGGCATGCCGATTGGCGCGCTAAGTTTCGAACCGCTTTCCGGTCCGGCAGCGCGACCATACAACCGTCGTCAGGATGCGAAGTATCGCGACCAGCAGGGCGCCGTTGCCAGCCGGATCGATAAAGACTGAGTGTTTTTCAGTCCATTGGGGATAGCATGAGACGATTTCTGACGACGCTGATGATTCTTCTGGTCGTGCTGGTGGCCGGTTTTTCTGCGTTAGTACTGTTGGTGAATCCGAATGATTTCCGCGCGTATATGGTCAAGCAGGTTGCCGCACGTAGTGGGTATCAGCTGCAGTTGGATGGCCCCCTGCGTTGGCACGTATGGCCGCAACTGAGTATCCTCTCAGGGCGAGTGGTGTTAACGGCTGAAGGTGCCAGCGAACCTCTGGTTCGTGCCGACAATATGCGTCTCGACGTCGCGTTGTGGCCGCTGTTGAGCCACCAGCTCAGCGTGAAGCAGGTGATGCTCAAAGGCGCAGTGATTCAACTGACCCCGCAAACTGAGGCGGTACGCGGCAAAGATGCACCTGTTGCCCCAAAAGACAATATGTTGCCCGATCTGGCGGAAGACAAAGGATGGTCGTTTGATATCGCCCGTTTGCGCGTTGCCGACAGTGTTCTGGTATTCCAGCATGAAGACGATGAACAAGTTACCGTTCGTGATATTCGTCTGGAGATGGAACAAGATAGCCAGCACCGCGGCACGTTTGATTTTTCCGGGCGTGTGAACCGCGATCAGCGCGATCTCGCGTTATCCTTTAACGGTACGGTCGATGCCTCCGATTATCCGCACAACTTATCTGCGAATATCGAGCAGTTAAGCTGGCAATTGCAGGGGGCCGATCTGCCGCCCCAGGGGATCAACGGTCAGGGACATCTTCAGGCGCAATGGCTGGAAGAGAAAAAACAGCTTTCGTTTAGCCAGATAAATTTGACTGCTAATGACTCTTCGTTCTCCGGGCAAGCGCACGTATCCTTGTTGGAAAAACCGGAATGGGCCGTCGACTTAAAATTTGGTCAGCTCAATCTGGATAACCTGCTCGTACAGCATGACGCAGCAGCGACAGCAAAAGGTGACGTTCAGCAAGGTCAGAGTCAGTCAACGCTGGCGCGCCCCGTCATTGCTTCCCAGGTTGATGCCGTTTCGTATCAGGGACTCAAAGGCTTTTCGGCCGACATCGCTTTGCAGGCTGACAAAGTACTGTGGCGGAAAATGGCGTTTGAGAATGTCTCGGCAAAAATAGACAACCGGTTCGGCTTACTGAACATTGCGCAGTTGCAGGGAAAAAGTGATGGCGGGCTGATCTCATTGCCCGGCACGCTGGATGCCAGAAAGGGAGAACCGCGAGCGGTCTTTCATCCGCGCCTGGAAGGTGTGGAAATTGGCACTATTTTGAAGGCCTTTGATTACCCCATCGCACTCACCGGCAAGCTGTCGCTGGCAGGAGATTTTTCCGGCTCAGATATTGATGCCCAGGCGTTTCGCCATAGCTGGCAAGGGCAGGCCCATGTCGAAATGAACGATACGCGAATGGAAGGGATGAACTTCCAGCAGATGATTCAACAGGCTGTAGAACGCAGCGGTGGGGATGTTAAATCTCAGCAAAACCTCGATAACGTGACCCGGTTGGATCATTTTGTAACCGATATGACGCTGGATAACGGTGAGGTGACGCTGGATAACATGGCAGGGGAGTCCGCGATGTTGGCGCTAACCGGCAAAGGAACGTTAGATCTGGTGAAGCAGAATTGCGACACGCTGTTTAACATTCGCGTGCTGGGCGGTTGGGATGGCGAAAGTAAGTTGATTAGTTTCCTGAAGACCACCCCGGTTCCTCTCAGGGTCTATGGCCAGTGGCAATCACTGAACTACAGTCTGCAAGTTGATCAGCTTTTGCGTAAGCATCTGCAGGATGAAGCAAAACGTCGTCTGAATGACTGGGCAGATCGCAATAAAGATTCCCGCAACGGCAAAGATGTTAAAAAGTTGCTGGATAAGCTCTGATTCATATTGCCGGATGGTGGCTAATACCCCATCCGGCTCGTGACTTACACCTCGTAATCCATCTCTTCTTCACTGTGTAGCGGTATCAGCTGGACCTTTTGCACGCGATGATTTTCCACCTGCAGGGTTTTTAGCCGATAGTCGCCAACCTGGACTTCCTCCCCGGTTTTCGGGATGCGCTGCAAATACTCCATTAACAGTCCGGCAATGGTGTGATACTCACGCTTATCGTCTAACGGGATAGGCACGTACTGCACCAGGTCTTCCAGTGGCATATGTCCGTTAGCGGTCCACGAACCATCGGCGTTTTTCTGAATATCATGACGGGCGTCGATTTCCTCTACCTCGTTTGGCAGATTGCCGGCGATGGTTTCCATCACATCACTCAGCGTCACAATCCCTTCGACGGAACCAAATTCATCGGCTACAAACGCGAAATGCGTCCGGGCATTACGGAACTGCTCAAGCGCCGGAAGCAGCGGCAAGGTCTCCGGGAACACCAGCGGCTGGCGAATCAAGACGCGCAGGTCGAGCGGTTCGCCGCGCAGAGACTGTTGCAGTAAATCGATGACATGCACCACGCCCAACAGTTCCTCCTGCTCGTCTTCGCCAGTGACCACCAGACGCGTATGCTGGTTTTTTTCCAGTAAGGCGCGGATTTCTGCTTCGGGCGCATTGAGGTCGATATGTTCAATATCATGGCGCGAGGTCATGATACTGCTGACCGTACGCTGATTGAAGTTCAGCACACGTTCAATCATCCGTCGCTCCTGTGGCGCAAAAATCTGACCTTCATGATGATCCGCCAGCATCGCTGCGGTTTCGGCATCCAGTTCGGCATCTTCTTTTTGCCCGCTCAGCAGCCGCATTACCGCCTCGGCGGTGCGCTGGCGCAGAGTATGGTTGGCTGAGAGGAAGCGACGACGGTTAAAGATAGCCAACTGGTTCAATGCTTCAATCATGACCGAGAAGCCGATGGCCGCGTACAGGTAACCTTTCGGGATATGGAAACCAAACCCTTCGGCCACCAGACTGAAACCAATCATCAGCAGGAAGCTCAGACACAGAATAACAATAGTTGGATGGCTGTTAACAAAGCGCGTCAGCGACTTGCTGGCCAGCAACATCAGGCTGATGGCGATAATGACTGCCGCCATCATCACCGCCAGGTGATCGACCATGCCAACAGCGGTAATGACGGAATCCAGAGAGAAGATGGCGTCCAGCACCACGATTTGCGCGACCACACCCCAGAACTTAGCGCCTTTACGCTGGGTGGGGTTATCGCTGTCTTTCCCTTCCAGCCGTTCGTTGAGCTCCATAGTGGCTTTAAACAGCAGGAAGAAACCCCCGAACAGCATGATCAGATCGCGGGCGCTGAAGCTGAGATCGCGAATGCTGAACAGCGGCGTGGTCAGCGTTACCAGCCAGGATATTGATGCCAGCAGCAGCAGGCGCATAACCATTGCCAGCAGTAGCCCTGTAATACGCGCCTTATCCCGCTGGGCAGGAGGTAGTTTCTCCGCGAGGATGGCAATAAAAACAAGATTATCAATGCCAAGAACAAGTTCGATCACGATTAACGTGACCAGTCCGGCCCAGATTGACGGATCGGCAATCCATTCCATAGTAAATGCTATACCCATAGTTGTATGACAATTGTCACAATTCGATCATGGGTAAAACTGGCGAAAAATGCAATGGCGAGAAGGGATTTCTCTGTCGGTTATATCAGAACTGATGCAGGATAATAGCCTTAATGTAACTACAGGAAATGATTTTATTAATCTAAATATATTTAGGAAATATCGCAGGTGGAGTATTTCTATATCAATATTGTCAATATCAATAAAATCCTAAAAATATATAAATCCGACGCTTAATATTAATCTTAAAAGCCAGGTATCGGCGGTTTGTTATCTTGCCTGATATTCGCATAGCTGCAACAATTCTTGCGGTAATAATCAAAAGATAAATATTTCCTCATCAATCAGTGGCGCCATTCCCGATGCGTTAATGCTGTAAATGTGATGAAAATAAAGGAGAGGATAAAAATTTAAATTAATCAGTGCATTGGTAGCTAGTGAAGCCAGGGGCGGTAGCGTGTCTGGTCGCCTGAAACAAGCCTAAATTATTCTGTCAAGAGACCGCAGATGAATTCATTTTTTTTAGGACTGATGCCAGTTAAATTCCATTTCAATTAACGGCAAGGTAAATACGTACAGGCGAAGTCGCTATTTAGATTGCATGTGATAAATACTCTGCCAAAGTGATAAATAATCAATGATGAAATCCAAACTTAAATTGATGCCAGTATTGGTATCGGTGATCTTGATAAACGGTTGTACCGTGCTTCCGGGCAGCAATATGTCTACGATGGGCAAAGATGTGATTAAACAGCAGGACGCTGATTTTGATATCGATCGCATGGTGAATGTTTATCCACTCACGCCACGGCTGGTCGAACAATTACGTCCTCGACCAAATGTTGCCCAGCCAAATATGTCGCTGGACCAGGAGATTTCCGGATATCAGTACCGGGTCGGCCCGGGGGATGTCCTGAATGTGACCGTCTGGGACCATCCTGAACTCACCACGCCAGCTGGGCAGTACCGTAGCTCAAGCGATACCGGCAACTGGGTGCAGCCTGATGGCACCATGTTTTACCCCTACATCGGCAAAGTCAGCGTGGTGGGAAAAACGTTGGCAGAGATTCGTAGTGATATTACCGGGCGCTTAGCGAAGTACATTGCTGACCCGCAGGTGGACGTTAATATCGCCGCTTTCCGCTCGCAGAAGGCCTATGTCTCCGGGCAGGTGAACAAATCCGGCCAGCAGGCCATCACCAACGTGCCGCTTACCGTTCTTGATGCCATTAACGCCGCAGGCGGTCTCACCGAGGCAGCAGACTGGCGCAACGTTGTGCTGACTCATAAAGGGCAGGAGCAACGTATTTCACTGCAAGCGCTGATGCAAAATGGCGACCTGAGCCAGAATCGCCTGCTCTATCCTGGCGACATTCTGTTTGTTCCGCGTAATGACGATCTGAAAGTCTTCGTAATGGGGGAAGTGAAAAAACAGAGCACCCTCAAAATGGACTTCAGCGGCATGACGCTCACCGAAGCGCTGGGCAATGCCGAAGGTATCGACCTGACCACCTCCAACGCCAGCGGCATTTTCGTTATTCGACCATTGAAAGGCGAGGGCGGGAACAACGGCAAGATCGCCAATATCTATCAGCTTGATATGTCCGATGCGACGTCGCTGGTGATGGCAACATCATTCCGACTCCAGCCATACGATGTGGTGTACGTCACTACCGCGCCGGTTGCTCGCTGGAACCGTTTGATCAATCAGTTGCTGCCGACTATTAGCGGTGTTCGCTATATGACGGACACGGCCAGCGACCTTCACAACTGGTAATCATCATGTTTAACAAAATCTTAGTTGTCTGTGTGGGGAACATTTGTCGTTCCCCGACGGCAGAGCGCTTATTAAGGCAATTTCATCCGGCGTTAACGGTCTCTTCAGCCGGTCTTGGGGCGCTGGTGGGGAAAGGCGCGGATCCGTGTGCTATTAGCGTGGCGCAGGCGCACAACCTGTCACTGGATAATCATTGTGCCCGGCAGATCTCGGGACGAATGTGCCGGGAGTATGACCTGATCCTGACCATGGAGAAGCGCCATATCTCTGCCCTGTGTGAAATGGTGCCGGAGATGCGCGGCAAAGTGATGCTTTTTGGGCACTGGGACAGCGAGCGCGAAATTCCCGATCCGTATCGTAAAAGCCGTGATGCGTTTGACGCGGTGTACGCATTACTTGAACGGTCTGCCCGCCAATGGGCTCAGGCACTGAACGCAGAGCAGGGAAAACAATGACAGAAAAAGTTAAACAGTCTGCTGCGCCGGTAACGGGCAATGATGAAATCGATATTGGTCGTCTGGTCGCAACGGTAGTGGAAGCCCGCTGGTGGGTTCTTGGCATTACCGCGGGCTTTGCATTGTGTGCCGCGGTCTACACGCTGTTCGCCACACCCATCTACAGTGCGGACGCGCTGGTGCAAATTGAGCAAAATACCGGAAATTCACTGGTGCAGGATATTGGCTCAGCGTTGTCGAACAAACCGCCGGCCTCGGAAGCGGAAATTCAGCTCATCCAGTCGCGTCTGGTATTAGGGAAAACGGTAGACGATCTTAACCTCGATATCGCCGTTACCAAAGATACATTCCCTATTTTTGGCGCGGGCTGGGACCGGCTGATGGGCCGCCAGAACGAAACGGTTAATGTGACCACCTTCACGCTGCCAAAGGCAATGAATGAACAGACCTTCACGCTCAATGTGCTGAATGACACAAGCTATCAACTGGTGAGTGACGGGGGTTTTAGCGCCCGGGGGCAAGTCGGCAAGGTGTTGGAACATGATGGCGTGACGATGCTGGTTGAGGCGATTCATGCCAGCCCGGAGAGCCAATTTACCGTCAGCAAATTCTCCACGCTGGGCATGATAAACACCCTGCAAAATAATCTGATGGTGGCGGAAACAGGCAAAGACACCGGCGTATTGAGCCTGACCTTTACCGGCGAAGACCGCGAGCAAATCCGCCAGATCCTCGACAGTATTACCCGCAACTATCTGCAACAAAACGTGGAACGTAAATCTGAAGAGGCCGCCAAAAGTCTGGCGTTTCTGGCAAAGCAACTGCCTGAGGTGCGTAATCGGCTGGACGTTGCTGAAAACAAGCTGAACGCCTTTCGTCAGGATAAAGACTCCGTGGATTTGCCGCTGGAAGCCAAAGCGGTGCTGGATTCGATGGTGAATATCGATGCGCAGCTGAATGAACTGACCTTCAAAGAAGCGGAGATTTCCAAGCTGTTCACCAAAGCGCATCCGGCGTACCGCACGCTGCTGGAAAAACGCCAGGCGCTGGAAGATGAGAAAAGTAAGCTGAACGGGCGCGTAACGGCGATGCCGAAAACGCAGCAGGAAATTGTTCGTCTGACGCGTGATGTGGAGTCCGGTCAGCAGGTCTATATGCAGTTGCTGAACAAGCAACAGGAACTGAAGATTACCGAGGCCAGTACGGTTGGCGATGTGCGCATTGTCGATCCCGCGATTGCCCAGCCTGGCGTGCTGAAGCCGAAAACGGCGCTGATTATTCTCGGCAGTATCATTCTCGGTTTGATGCTTTCCGTGGTGGGCGTACTGCTGCGTTCTCTGTTTAATCGCGGTATAGAAAGCCCGCAGGCGCTGGAAGAGCATGGTATCAGCGTGTATGCCAGTATTCCGCTGTCCGAATGGCAAAAAGCACGTGATAACGTTCAGACCATTAAAGGTGTGAAACGCTACAAGCAAAGCCAGCTGTTGGCAGTGGGTAATCCAACCGATCTCGCCATAGAAGCGGTCCGTAGCCTGCGTACCAGCCTGCACTTTGCCATGATGCAGGCGCGTAACAACGTATTGATGCTGACCGGCGTCAGCCCGTCGATTGGTAAAACGTTTGTCTGCGCCAACCTGGCGGCAGTCATCAGCCAGACCAACAAACGCGTGCTGTTGATCGACTGCGATATGCGCAAAGGCTATACCCACGAACTGCTGGGGACCAATAACGTCAACGGCCTGTCTGAGATCCTGATTGGCAAGGGGGATATCTCATCCAGCGCCAAACCGACATCGATTCCGCATTTTGATCTGATCCCTCGCGGTCAAATCCCTCCCAATCCTTCCGAGCTGCTGATGAGCGAGCGTTTCGGAGAACTGATTGCCTGGGCCAGCTCGCACTATGACCTGGTGCTGATTGACACTCCACCAATTCTGGCGGTGACCGATGCAGCCATCGTGGGGCGTCACGTCGGAACCACGCTGATGGTGGCGCGTTATGCGGTCAACACGCTGAAAGAGGTGGAAACCAGCCTGAGTCGCTTCGAGCAAAACGGCATTCAGGTGAAAGGGGTGATCCTCAACTCGATCTTCCGCCGTGCCAGCGGGTATCAGGATTACGGCTACTACGAATACGAATACACGTCGGATGCGAAATAAATCACCAACCCTGCCGGATGCGGCGAAAACGCCTTATCCGGCCTACAAAAGCGTATCTATCCGGAAACGAAAATGACGACAGAAAACCCGCTAATTTCAATTTATATGCCAACCTGGAACCGCCAGCAGCTGGCCATTCGGGCGATTAAATCGGTGTTGCGCCAGGACTACCCTCACTGGGAGATGATCATTGTGGATGATTGCTCTTCCTCATATGAGCAGTTGCAGCAGTTTGTTGAGGAACTCAACGATCCGCGCGTGTCGTATACGCATAATTCCACCAACTCTGGGGCCTGTGCGGTGCGTAATCAGGCCATTATGCAGGCCAACGGGCAATACATTACGGGGATTGATGATGATGATGAATGGACGCCGAACCGCCTGAGCGTGTTCCTGCAGTATCGGCATCAACTGGTCACACGGGCGTTTCTGTATGCCAATGACTATGTCTGTGAGGGCGAAGTGTATTCGCAGCCGACCAGTCTGCCGCTCTATCCGAAGTCCGTTTATTCACGCCGCAGGTTTTATAAACGCAACATCATTGGTAATCAGGTATTTACATGGGCATGGCGGTTTAAAGCATGCCTGTTCGATACCACGCTGAAAGCGGCGCAGGATTACGACATCTTCCTACGTATGGTGGTGGCGTATGGCAAACCGTGGAAGGTCAAAGAGGCGACGCAGATCCTGCATGTGAATCACGGCGAGATGCGTATTACCTCATCGCCGAATAAATTCTCCGGTTACTTTCAGTTTTACCGCAAGCACAAAGGCAAATTTGACCGGGCCAGCAAGAAATATCAGCTGTTTACCCTCTATCAGATCCGCAACAAACGGATGAACTGGCGCACGCTGCTGACGCTGCTTTCTGTTCGTAACAGTAAGCGTCTGGCCGACGGACTGCGAGGACGCTAATTATGCTGGAAGATTTACGTGCGAACGGCTGGAGTCTGCGCCCCTGCTGCATGGTAGCGGCCTATCGGATTGCCCATTTTTGCTCCGTCTGGCGTAAAAAAAACATCATAAACAACCTGTGGGCTGCCCCGGTGCTGGTGATGTATCGCCTTATCACTGAATGCATGTTTGGCTATGAAATTCAGGCTGCTGCATCAATCGGTCGTCGTTTCACCATCCATCATGGCTATGGGGTGGTTATCAATAAACACGTGGTGGCGGGGGATGATTTTACCCTACGCCACGGCGTCACTATCGGCAATCTTGGTGCCAACGATCCCTCCTGTCCGGTCATCGGTAACGGCGTTGAGTTGGGGGCCAATGTCACTCTGCTCGGCGACGTTGCTATTGGCGATAACGTGACGATTGGCGCCGGGAGCGTTGTGGTGGATAGCGTTCCGGACAATACGCTGGTCGTGGGCGAGAAGGCACGGGTGAAGGTAATAAAATGAAGATATTACAGTTTAATGTGCGACTCGCAGAAGGTGGTGCGGCAGGCGTGGCGTTAGATTTGCATCTTCGCGCGCTGGAAAAAGGACTGTCGTCGCGCTTTGTGTACGGCTATGGCAAAGGTGGCAAGAAAAGCGCCAGCCACAGGGATTATCCGCATGTTATCAAACATACGCCGCGTCTGACATCGGTGGCGAATATTGCGCTATTTCGTTTCGCGAACCGCGACATGTTTGGCAATCTCAACAAGTTATACCGTGAAGTTACCCGCACCAGCGGCCCACTGGTACTGCATTTTCATGTGTTGCACAGCTACTGGTTGAACCTGGAAGAGGTGGTGGCCTTTTGTCAAAAAGTGAAGGCGCATAAACCGGATATCACCTTCGTCTGGACGCTGCACGATCACTGGAGCGTGACCGGTCGCTGTGCCTTTACTGATGGCTGCGAAGGCTGGAAAACGGGCTGTCAGAAATGCCCAACGCTCAGCAACTATCCGCCGGTAAAAGTCGATAAAGCCCATCAGCAGTTGCCCGGTAAGCGGCAGATGTTTCGCGCCATGCTGGCGCTGGGTTGCCAGTTTATCTCGCCCAGTCAACATGTGGCCGACGCATTCAACAGCCTGTATGGTGTGGGACGCTGCCGCATTATCAATAATGGCATTGATGTGGCAACTGAAGCCATTCTTGCCGAACTACCCGCGATGCCTGCGGAGAGCGGTCGGCCGAAAATTGCCGTGGTGGCTCATGACCTGCGCTATGACGGCAAAACCAGTCAACAACTGGTGCGAGCGATTACCGCGCTTGAGGACAAAATTGAGCTGCATACCTTCGGCAAATTTTCGCCATTTGCGGGAGATAACGTCATCAACCACGGTTTTGAGAGCGATAAGCGCGCGTTGATGAGTGCGCTTAACCGGATGGATGGACTGGTGTTCAGCTCCCGTGTCGATAACTACCCGCTGATTCTGTGCGAAGCGCTTTCCATCGGCGTACCGGTAATTGCCACGCACAGCGATGCCGCGCAGGAAGTGCTGGCTAAATCAGGCGGCAAAACGTTCAGCGAAGCGGACGTATTGCAGCTGGTGCAGCTGAAAAAATCAGACATTGCGCAGGCGGTATTTGACACGTCCCTTACCGCGTTCAGTCAGCGCAGTCGGGCGGCATACAGTGGGCAACAGATGCTGGAGGAATATGTCTCGTTCTATCAGAATCTGTAGCTATCTGGTGCTACCGCTGCTTTATCTGCTGGTTAACGTCAAACTTGCCCAGCTTGGCGAGAGCTTCCCGATAACCATCGTCACGTTCTTGCCCGTTCTGTTGTTGCTGTTTGTCGAGCGCATCAATATCAAAAAATTAATGATTGCGCTGGGGGTGGGGGGCGGGCTGACGGCGTTTAACTACCTGTTCGGCCAATCACTGGATGCCAGTAAGTACGTAACGTCAGCGATGCTGTTTGTTTATACCGTGGTGATCATTGGCATGGTGTGGAGTATTCGCTTCAAAACCATTTCACCGCATAACTACATTAAGATTTTGCGTTTTTTCTGGCTGGTGGTGGGACTGGTGGTGGGGTTAGCTGCGGTTGAAATGGCACAGATAATTCTCAGCGGCGGCAGCAGTTTAATGGAAGTTATTTCGAAATATCTTATTTACAGTAACAGCTATGTTCTGAACTTTATTAAGTTTGGTGGGAAACGTACCACTGCGCTCTATTTCGAACCGGCATTCTTCGCTCTGGCGTTAATCTCAATTTGGCTCAGCATCAAACAGTTTGGTATCAAAACACCTAAGTCCGATGCTATGATTCTGGCAGGGATAATATTATCAGGATCGTTTTCAGGGGTAATGACGTTTATTTTGTTTTACCTCCTGGAGTGGGCGTTTCAGTACCTGAATAAGGATGCGATAAAAAAGAAGCTACCGCTGGCGATAATCTCATTAAGCGTGTTTTTAGTTGGGGTGATATTTGCTTTTCCGTACATCGCAACGCGGCTTGGTGATTTAGGAACTGAAGGTTCGTCATCGTATTATCGTATCGTAGGGCCATTGGTGATGGTCGGTTATTCATTACTGAACGTTGATGGCGTAGTGAGATTTGGCTCACTTTATGAATACGTTGCGTCATTCGGAATTTTTAACGGTGCAGATGTCGGTAAAACAATAGACAATGGTTTGTATCTGCTGATTATTTATTTTTCATGGTTCGCGGTGATATTAGCCCTATGGTACATGGGGAAGGTCATGAAAATGATGATCAATGCGTTTGGCGATAATCAGAATTATCGGGTGCAGCTTTATCTTTTTACACCGTTGTCACTGTTTTTTACAGGTTCAGTATTTAGTCCGGAATACGCATTTTTAATTGTGTGTCCGTTTATATTGCGCAAGGCGCTGAATATCGCGAGGTAACTCACATGCTGCTCAGTATCATTACCGTCGCCTTTCGCAATCTGGAAGGGATCGTCAAAACTCACGCATCGCTGGCACATCTGGCGCAAGCGGGTGATATCAGTTTTGAGTGGATTGTTGTTGATGGCGGCTCCTCGGATGGTACGTCGGCGTTTCTTGAAGGGCTCTGTGGGGAACACCGGTTACGGTTTGTCAGCGAGCCGGATAACGGCATCTATGATGCGATGAACAAAGGCATCGCGATGGCGCGCGGACGGTTCGCGCTGTTCCTCAACTCCGGGGATATTCTGCATGCGGATGCGGCACATTTTATCCGCCAGCTAAAAATGCAGAGCGACCAAACCATGGTCATTGGCGATGCGTTGCTGGATTTCGGCAATGGCAACAAAATTAAGCGCCGGGCAAAACCAGGTTGGTATATTTATCACAGCCTGCCCGCCAGTCATCAGGCGATATTCTTTCCGCTCTCAGGGCTGAATGTCTGGCATTATGATTTGCAATATAAAATATCGTCTGATTACGCGTTGGCAGCCCAATTATACAAGTCCGGTTACGCTTTTAAAAAGCTGAGCGGGTTGGTATCGGAGTTTTCTATGGGCGGAGTGTCAACGACGAATAATCTGGAATTGTGTCGGGATGCCAAAAAAGTACAGCGCCAGATATTACACATGCCAGGTTTTTGGACCGGTTTGTCAAAATATTTACGTCTGCGCACAACCGGTAAAACAAAAACCTTATATGGGAAAACGTAAGGGCATATTATGCAGGACTTAAGCGGATTTAAAGTTCCTGGAGGTTTTCGCGGTGGTGGTGCTATTAAAGTGCAATTATGGTGGGCGGTGCAAGCAACATTATTCCGCTGGTCACCACAGGTCATGTATCGCTGGCGTGCATTTTTATTACGAATGTTTGGCGCAAAAATAGGAAAAAACGTAGTCATTCGGCCTTCAGTAAAAATTACTTATCCGTGGAAATTAACCCTGGGAGATTATGCCTGGGTGGGTGACGACGCGGTTTTATATACGTTAGGTGATATTACGATTGGCGCCCATGCGGTTATTTCGCAAAAAAGTTATTTATGCACCGGGAGTCATGATTATGCCAGTCAACATTTTGATATTAACGCCACGCCGATTGTGGTTGGCGCTAAATGCTGGTTGGCGACAGATGTCTTTGTCGCGCCTGGCGTGACGATTGGCGATGGCACCGTCGTTGGAGCACGAAGCAGCGTATTTAAATCGCTGCCAGCAAATGTCATTTGTCGGGGAAATCCCGCAGTAGTCACGCGCGAACGCGTCGAGAAAGTTACTCCCTGAGGGGATCACTGAAGAGGTTATAACATGTCAAAAGTCGCTCTCATTACTGGCGTAACCGGGCAGGATGGTTCTTACCTGGCAGAACTCCTGCTGGAAAAAGGGTACGAAGTACACGGTATTAAGCGTCGCGCTTCATCATTCAACACCGAACGTGTGGACCACATCTACCAGGATCCGCATTCAGGCAATCCCAAATTCCATCTGCACTATGGTGATTTGACGGATTCATCCAACCTGACCCGTATTTTAAAAGAGGTCCAACCGGATGAGGTCTATAACCTGGGCGCCATGAGTCACGTCGCGGTGTCGTTTGATTCACCGGAATACACCGCAGATGTTGATGCGATCGGCACCTTGCGTTTGCTGGAGGCGATCCGCTTCCTTGGTCTGGAAAAAAAGACCCGTTTTTATCAGGCGTCCACCTCTGAGCTGTACGGTCTGGTACAGGAAATCCCACAGAAAGAGAGCACGCCGTTCTATCCGCGTTCACCGTATGCCGTTGCCAAGCTGTACGCCTACTGGATCACCGTCAACTACCGCGAGTCTTACGGGATGTATGCCTGTAACGGCATTCTGTTCAACCACGAATCTCCGCGCCGCGGCGAAACCTTTGTCACTCGCAAAATTACCCGGGCGATCGCCAACATCGCTCAGGGGCTGGAGTCTTGCCTGTACCTGGGCAACATGGATTCACTGCGCGACTGGGGGCATGCCAAAGATTACGTCAGGATGCAGTGGATGATGCTGCAGCAGGATAAGCCGGAAGATTTCGTGATTGCCACCGGCGTGCAGTTTTCCGTGCGCCAATTCGTGGAAATGGCGGCCGCTCAGCTGGGGATTAAATTGCGCTTTGAAGGCGAGGGCGTGAATGAGAAAGGCATCGTGGTTTCTGTGACCGGACACGATGCGCCGGGGGTGAAACCCGGGGATGTCATGATTGCCGTTGACCCGCGCTACTTCCGCCCGGCTGAGGTGGAAACGCTGCTGGGTGATCCGGCCAAAGCACATGAAAAACTGGGCTGGAAACCGGAAATCACGCTGCGCCAGATGATCTCGGAAATGGTCGCTAACGACCTTGAAGCAGCGAAGAAACACTCCCTGCTGAAGTCGCACGGATACGAGGTCGCCATCGCGCTGGAGTACTGAGGATGAATAGACAACGTATTTTTGTGGCGGGCCATCGCGGGATGGTGGGGGCCGCCATCGTCAGACAACTGGCGCAGCGAGATAACGTAGAACTGGTGCTGCGTACCCGCGACCAGCTTAATCTGCTGGACGCCGCTGCGGTGCAGGCGTTCTTTGCCGCTGAACGTATTGACCAGGTTTATCTGGCGGCGGCAAAAGTGGGGGGGATTGTGGCGAACAATACTTATCCTGCTGATTTTATTTATGAAAATATGATGATTGAGAGCAACATTATTCATGCAGCGCATCTGCATAACGTGAATAAACTGTTGTTCCTCGGGTCATCCTGTATTTATCCCAAGCAAGCTACCCAGCCAATCGCCGAAAGTGAACTGTTGCAGGGGGCACTTGAACCGACCAATGAGCCGTATGCGATTGCCAAAATTGCCGGTATCAAGCTGTGCGAATCGTATAACCGACAGTATGGCCGTGATTATCGCTCGGTGATGCCGACCAATCTGTACGGACCGCATGACAACTTTCATCCGAGTAATTCGCATGTGATCCCGGCGCTGCTGCGCCGCTTTCACGAAGCCTGCGAGCAAAATGCGCCGGATGTGGTGGTGTGGGGAAGCGGGACGCCAATGCGTGAATTTCTGCATGTCGACGATATGGCGGCGGCCAGTATCCACGTGATGGAGCTGGCTCAGGAAGTGTTGCAGGAATATACCCAACCAATGCTGTCGCATATCAATGTGGGTACCGGTGTGGACTGCACCATCCGTGAACTGGCCCAAACCCTCGCGCAGGTCGTGGGTTACAAGGGGCGCGTGGTGTTCGACGCCAGCAAACCGGATGGGACGCCGCGCAAATTGCTCGACGTTACGCGTCTGCATCAGTTGGGCTGGTATCACGAGATATCTCTGGAAGCGGGGCTTGCCAGTACATATCAGTGGTTCCTTGAAAACCAGCAGCGTTACCGGGGGTAAGCATGTTTTTACGTCATGAGGATTTTGCCACCGTTGTACGTTCAACTCCGCTGATTTCCATCGATTTGATCGTGGAAAACGCCCAAGGCGAATTTCTGCTTGGCAAGCGCCTCAATCGTCCGGCGCAGGGGTACTGGTTCGTGCCCGGCGGTCGGGTGCAAAAAGATGAACCGCTGCGCGCGGCCTTTGAGCGGCTGACTGACGCTGAGCTGGGGTTACGTTTACCGCTGTCCGCTGCAGAGTTTTACGGGGTCTGGCAGCACTTCTATGACGACAACTTTTCCGGGGAAGATTTCTCAACGCATTACATCGTGCTGGGATTTCGTCTGCGGGTGTCGGAAAACGACCTGCAACTGCCTGACGTTCAACATGGCGCGTACCGCTGGCTGGCAATTGAAGAGATCCTGGCCAGTGACCACGTGCACGACAACAGCCGGGCTTACTTCTGTGAGAAGAGTCAGGCCGGAGTACCCGGGCTATGAAGATCCTTGTGTATGGCATCAACTATTCGCCGGAGTTGACCGGTATCGGTAAATACACCGGTGAAATGGTGGAGTGGATGGCGCAACAGGGGCATGACGTACGGGTGATCACTGCGCCGCCTTATTATCCGCAGTGGAAGGTCAACGGTCGCTATTCATCCTGGCGCTATCGTCGTGAAGAGGGCGATGCCATCGTCTGGCGTTGTCCGCTGTATGTGCCTGAGCAGCCTTCTACGCTCAAGCGCTTGCTGCATCTAGGCAGTTTCGCCTTGAGCAGTTTCTTCCCGCTGCTGGCGCAGCGTCGCTGGAAGCCGGATCGCATCATTGGGGTAGTGCCGACGCTGTGTTGTACGCCGGGCATGCGCCTGCTGGCGAAGCTGTCCGGGGCGCGCACGCTGCTGCATATTCAGGATTACGAAGTCGATGCCATGCTGGGGCTTGGCATGGCGGGCAAAGGCAAGCGTGGCGCGGTGGCAAAACTGGCCAGCGCCTTTGAGCGCAGTGGGCTGTTGAATATGGACCATATTTCGACCATTTCTCGCTCAATGATGAATAAAGCGCAGGAGAAGGGCGTTGATGCACAGAAGGTCATTTTCTTTCCGAACTGGTCAGAAGTAGCACGTTTTCGTGACGTGAACGATGCCGATGCTCTGGCGTTGCGCCAGCAACTGGGCTTACCTGATGATAAAAAAATCATTCTCTACTCAGGCAATATCGGTGAAAAGCAAGGGCTGGAGAGTGTGATCGACGCAGCGGCCCTGTTGAGCGAACAGCCCTGGCTGTTTGTGATTGTCGGGCAGGGCGGGGGTAAAGCGCGGCTGGAGAGTATGTCTGGCGAACGCTGCCTGAACAATGTGATCTTCTTTCCGCTGCAATCTTATGACGCGCTGCCTGCGCTGCTCAAGATGGCGGACTGCCATCTGGTGGTACAAAAGCGCGGTGCGGCGGATGCCGTATTGCCCTCCAAACTGACCAATATCCTCGCCGTTGGTGGAAACGCGGTGATTACCGCCGAACCTGAGACCGAGTTGGGTCAGCTGTGTGATGCTCACCCAGGCATCGCGGTGTGTGTCGAGCCTGAATCAGTGAATGCGCTGGTTGGCGGGATTCAACAGGCGCTAACCATGCCAAAAGTGAACACGGTGGCACGTGAGTATGCCGAACGCACGTTGGATAAAGAAAACGTGCTGAGCCAATTTATTGCAGATATTCGGGGTACATGATGAGTCAAAACAAACTCTTTCCGGTGGTGATGGCCGGTGGCTCGGGTAGCCGTTTATGGCCTCTGTCCCGCGTACTATATCCAAAGCAGTTTCTGTGCCTGAAAGGCGATCTCACCATGCTGCAGACAACGATTTGTCGTCTGAACGGCGTGGAGTGTGAAAGCCCGGTGGTTATCTGTAATGAACAACACCGTTTCATTGTGGCGGAACAGCTACGGCAACTGCACAAGCTGACTGAGAATATTATTCTCGAACCCGCCGGGCGCAATACGGCACCGGCGATAGCGCTGGCCGCGCTGGCGGCAAAACGTCAAAGTCCGGGGGAAGATCCGCTGCTGTTGGTGTTGGCGGCCGATCACATGATTGCCGATGAAGAGGCATTTCGCGAGGCGGTTCGCAATGCAATGCCGTATGCCAGCGCGGGTAAGCTGGTGACGTTTGGTATCGTGCCGGACCAGCCGGAGACCGGCTACGGCTATATACGTCGCGGCGAGGTTTCGCCGACCAATACCGACGCCGTGGCTTTTGAGGTGGCGCAGTTTGTTGAAAAGCCCAATCTGGAAACCGCGCAGGCTTACGTGGCGAGCGGCGACTACTACTGGAACAGCGGCATGTTTCTGTTCCGGGCCGGGCGTTATCTGGAAGAACTGAAAAAATATCGCCCCGACATTCTTGAGGCCTGCGAAAACGCCATGAGTACGGTTGATCCCGATCTCGATTTTATCCGCGTTGATGAACAGGCGTTTCTCGCCTGCCCGGAAGAGTCTGTGGACTATGCGGTAATGGAACGTACGGCCGATGCGGTGGTGATGCCCATGAACGCAGGCTGGAGCGATGTTGGCTCCTGGTCATCGCTGTGGGAAATCAGCGCCCATACCGCTGAAGGTAATGTGCATCATGGTGACGTCATTAGCCATAAAACGGAAAACAGCTACGTGTATGCCGAATCTGGCCTGGTGACGACCGTCGGGGTGAAGGATCTGGTGGTGGTGCAGACCAAAGATGCGGTGCTGATCGCCGATCGCAACGCGGTGCAGGACGTCAAAAAAGTGGTGGAGCAAATTAAAGCTGACGGACGACATGAACACCATATTCACCGTGAAGTTTACCGTCCATGGGGCAAGTACGACTCTATTGATGCCGGAGACCGTTACCAGGTGAAGCGGATTACCGTTAAACCCGGTGAGGGATTGTCCGTGCAGATGCATCATCACCGGGCTGAACACTGGGTTGTGGTGGCTGGTACCGCGAAGGTGACAATCAATGACGACATCAAACTGCTCGCTGAAAACGAGTCTGTCTATATTCCGCTGGGGGCGACCCATTGTCTGGAGAACCCGGGGAAAATCCCGCTCGATCTGATTGAAGTGCGCTCCGGATCTTATCTCGATGAGGATGATGTGGTGCGGTTTGCGGACAGATACGGGCGTACCTGATGCCGGATGCGCTGCGCTTATCCAGCCTACAACATCGTAGGGCCGATAAGCGAAGCGCTCCGGGAAATGCATTTAACACTCATTAAAAGGCTCATTAAGAGTCAGGGCCTCCTGTTGCCTGAAGAAGGGTAAATCATGACGAAATTAACCTGTTTCAAAGCCTACGATATTCGCGGCAGGCTGGGCGAAGAGCTGAATGAAGATATTGCGTGGCGTATTGGCCGCGCTTACGGCGAGTTCCTGAAGCCGAAAACGATTGTCCTCGGCGGTGACGTGCGCCTGACCAGTGAGACGCTGAAGCTGGCGCTGGCGAAAGGACTGCAGGATGCGGGCGTGGATGTGCTGGATATCGGCATGTCGGGCACCGAAGAGATTTACTTCGCCA
>NZ_SZWU01000037.1:0-2040 GCF_005280935.1 Citrobacter sp. wls757
GAAGCGAACCGGGGGAACTGAAACATCTAAGTACCCCGAGGAAAAGAAATCAACCGAGATTCCCCCAGTAGCGGCGAGCGAACGGGGAGCAGCCCAGAGTCTGAATCAGCATGTGTGTTAGTGGAAGCGTCTGGAAAGTCGCACGATACAGGGTGAAAGTCCCGTACACAAAAGTGCATGTGTTGTGAACTCGAAGAGTAGGGCGGGACACGTGGTATCCTGTCTGAATATGGGGGGACCATCCTCCAAGGCTAAATACTCCTGACTGACCGATAGTGAACCAGTACCGTGAGGGAAAGGCGAAAAGAACCCCGGCGAGGGGAGTGAAAAAGAACCTGAAACCGTGTACGTACAAGCAGTGGGAGCACCCTTTGGGGTGTGACTGCGTACCTTTTGTATAATGGGTCAGCGACTTATATTCTGTAGCAAGGTTAACCGAATAGGGGAGCCGAAGGGAAACCGAGTCTTAACTGGGCGTTAAGTTGCAGGGTATAGACCCGAAACCCGGTGATCTAGCCATGGGCAGGTTGAAGGTTGGGTAACACTAACTGGAGGACCGAACCGACTAATGTTGAAAAATTAGCGGATGACTTGTGGCTGGGGGTGAAAGGCCAATCAAACCGGGAGATAGCTGGTTCTCCCCGAAAGCTATTTAGGTAGCGCCTCGTGAATTCATCTTCGGGGGTAGAGCACTGTTTCGGCTAGGGGGTCATCCCGACTTACCAACCCGATGCAAACTGCGAATACCGAAGAATGTTATCACGGGAGACACACGGCGGGTGCTAACGTCCGTCGTGAAGAGGGAAACAACCCAGACCGCCAGCTAAGGTCCCAAAGTCATGGTTAAGTGGGAAACGATGTGGGAAGGCACAGACAGCCAGGATGTTGGCTTAGAAGCAGCCATCATTTAAAGAAAGCGTAATAGCTCACTGGTCGAGTCGGCCTGCGCGGAAGATGTAACGGGGCTAAACCATGCACCGAAGCTGCGGCAGCGACACTATGTGTTGTTGGGTAGGGGAGCGTTCTGTAAGCCGTTGAAGGTGTACTGTGAGGTATGCTGGAGGTATCAGAAGTGCGAATGCTGACATAAGTAACGATAATGCGGGTGAAAAACCCGCACGCCGGAAGACCAAGGGTTCCTGTCCAACGTTAATCGGGGCAGGGTGAGTCGACCCCTAAGGCGAGGCCGAAAGGCGTAGTCGATGGGAAACAGGTTAATATTCCTGTACTTGGTGTTACTGCGAAGGGGGGACGGAGAAGGCTATGTTAGCCGGGCGACGGTTGTCCCGGTTTAAGCATGTAGGCGGAGGTTCCAGGTAAATCCGGTACCTTATTAACGCTGAGGTGTGATGACGAGGCACTACGGTGCTGAAGTAACAAATGCCCTGCTTCCAGGAAAAGCCTCTAAGCATCAGGTAACACGAAATCGTACCCCAAACCGACACAGGTGGTCAGGTAGAGAATACCAAGGCGCTTGAGAGAACTCGGGTGAAGGAACTAGGCAAAATGGTGCCGTAACTTCGGGAGAAGGCACGCTGATATGTAGGTGAAGTGATTTACTCATGGAGCTGAAATCAGTCGAAGATACCAGCTGGCTGCAACTGTTTATTAAAAACACAGCACTGTGCAAACACGAAAGTGGACGTATACGGTGTGACGCCTGCCCGGTGCCGGAAGGTTAATTGATGGGGTTATCCGTAAGGAGAAGCTCTTGATCGAAGCCCCGGTAAACGGCGGCCGTAACTATAACGGTCCTAAGGTAGCGAAATTCCTTGTCGGGTAAGTTCCGACCTGCACGAATGGCGTAATGATGGCCAGGCTGTCTCCACCCGAGACTCAGTGAAATTGAACTCGCTGTGAAGATGCAGTGTACCCGCGGCAAGACGGAAAGACCCCGTGAACCTTTACTATAGCTTGACACTGAACACTGGTCCTTGATGTGTAGGATAGGTGGGAGGCTTTGAAGTGTGGACGCCAGTCTGCATGGAGCCATCCTTGAAATACCACCCTTTAATGGCTGGTGTTCTAACGTAGACCCGT
>NZ_SZWU01000036.1:0-6360 GCF_005280935.1 Citrobacter sp. wls757
TCCAGCCACGCTTGCGGCAGCTCCAGTACCAGCGCGGGTTCGTCAATCTGCACCCACTCAATACCGCGTTTCGCCAGCTCGCCCAGCACCTGCTGGTAAACCGGCAGAATGTCGTTCAACAGGCTCAGGCGGTCAAACTGTTCGCCTTTCACTTTCCCCAGCCACAGGTAAGTTACCGGCCCTAATAGCACAGGTTTCACCTTGTGGCCGAGCGCCAGCGCTTCGTCTACTTCATCCAGCAGTTGGGTCCAGGTCAGTTTGAACTGCTGACCTTTAGTGAACTCTGGCACCATGTAGTGATAGTTGGTGTTAAACCATTTGGTCATTTCTGCCGCCGCCGCGGGTTCACCCGTTGGTGCGCGGCCACGGCCAATGCGGAATAAGGTATCGATATCGACCGAGCCGTCTTTATTTTGATGGCGAGCCGGAACGTTGCCGAGCAGCAGGCTAGTAGTCAGCACGTGATCGTACCAGGCAAAATCACCCACCGGCAGCAGGTCAACACCCGCCTGCTTCTGCTGATCCCAGTGGCGGGCACGCAGCTCGCGGCCAACGGTCAGCAAATCTTCACGGGAAGAATTTCCCGCCCAGTAGCTTTCTTGCGCTTTCTTCAACTCGCGACGCAGGCCAACGCGAGGGAAACCGAGGGTGTGATTCAATATTGTCATTTTTCTTCCTCTAATTATATGTAAATCCTATGGATTTTTAATTTAGGGAAGGCGGCAAGTTTACTCATCCCCAGGAGCTTACTGAAGTAAGTGACTGGGGTGGGGAAACGAAGCCAACGCACCATAAATTTAAAAGACGAAGGATTTTAGCCGTCCAGATGTTTACACATCCATAATTGGCGGTTACTGTATATTCCTCAAGCGCAATTTGTTCATGCCGAAGTGAAGGACTTTCATGATCGAGATTAAACACCTGAAAACGCTCCAGGCGTTGCGGAATAGTGGTTCTCTGGCAGCCGCAGCGGCGACGTTGCATCAGACCCAATCCGCCCTTTCTCACCAGTTCAGCGATCTGGAGCAGCGCCTTGGCTTTCGACTTTTTATCCGTAAAAGCCAGCCTCTGCGCTTTACGCCGCAGGGAGAAATCCTGCTGCAGTTAGCCAATCAGGTGTTGCCGCAAATTGGTCGTGCGCTGCAGGCCTGCAACGAACCGCAGCAAACCCGGCTGCGAATTGCGATTGAATGTCACAGTTGTATTCAATGGCTGACGCCCGCGCTGGAGAATTTTCGTGCCAACTGGCCGCAGGTGGAGATGGACTTTAAATCCGGCGTGACGTTCGATCCGCAACCAGCGCTACAGCAGGATGAGCTGGATCTGGTGTTAACCTCCGACATCCTGCCGCGCAGCGGATTGCACTACTCACCGATGTTTGATTTTGAAGTCCGCCTGGTACTGGCACCTGACCATCCGTTGGCCAGCAAAACACAAATCACACCGGAAGATTTGGCCAGCGAGACGCTGCTGATTTACCCGGTACAGCGGAGTCGACTGGATGTATGGCGGCATTTTCTGCAGCCTGCAGGTGTTAGTCCGTCGCTGAAAAGCGTGGATAACACCTTGCTGCTGATTCAGATGGTTGCAGCCAGAATGGGTATCGCGGCATTACCGCACTGGGTGGTGGAGAGTTTTGAACGCCAGGGCCTGGTAGTGACCAAAACCCTGGGTGATGGATTGTGGAGCCGACTGTACGCCGCCGTGCGTGATGGCGAGCAGCGACAGCCGGTCACAGAAGCGTTTATTCGCTCAGCGCGGAATCACGCCTGCGATCACCTGCCGTTTGTACGGAGTGCGGAACGACCCACTTTCGATGTACCCACAGTGAAGCCACTATCACAGCCGCACCAATGATGAAGCTTGGCCAGTGAGGTTGTTGATGCCAGATAGCAAGGTTAACCAGCAGTCCGGCAGGGACATGCATATTGTTCATGATGCCCAGCGTGCCCGCATCCACCTGGGTCGCGCCGTAGTTCCACATAAAGTAACCAATGCCGGACGCCGCCACGCCAAGAAAGACCAGAATTCCCCACTGTAGCGTGGTTGCAGGCATTTTCTGCGCATTGCCCAGCATGAACCAGGCCACGACAGCCACCATAAAGGCGCCCATATAAAACCAGGCAAAGGCGTTGTGCTGCGGCATTGGCCGCGTCTCCATCAGACGTTTATAGCCCACCATACCAATGGCAAAGCTGATATTGGACAACTGCACCAACAGCAGACCGGTCCAGAAGTGGCTGGTCACCTGATCGTAACGAATGATCCCCGCGCCAATCACCGCCAGTAACGCACTAAAGGCGTAACTCCAGCGCAGACGACGCCCGCTCATCAGATCATAAATCAGCGTAATGTAGAGCGGCGTCAGCACGGTAAAGAGCAGCAGTTCTGAAACCGTCAGGTACAGATAGGCGTGAAAACTCAGCATGTACATAATGCCAAGCTGCATGGCACCCACCAGCATATACAGCCCGATCGTTTTTACGCTGTGCCCACGAGTACGTAGAAACGGCAGGAACACCAGCGCCGCCAGCCCAACGCGCACCAGCACCGCAAAATAGCTATCGACATGACCGGCAAGGTACTCGCCAAACAGGCTAAAGGAAAAGGCCCACAGAATTGTGGTAATGATGAGTAACGCCACAATGGATGTCTCTTAACAAAAGGTACACCCATTGTAGCGAAGTTTTTAGTTGACAACTGGTCAACTAATGAACAGAAGGTTACTGCAAAAACAGTTCACGCAGATAGTGTGGCACGGCATCGTCGGCATTAAGACCAATGACTTCCAGTTCCGGGTGCAGATCCTTCAGGCGCTGGTGGGCGTTGCCCATGATGCAGCCTTTACCTGCCATGGAGAGCATTTCCGCATCGTTCATCCCGTCGCCAAAGGCGATGCAGTCTTTCAGGCTGTAGCCCATCGCTTTTGCTACCGCTTCCAGCGCATGACCTTTCGATACGCCGCCAGCCATGACTTCCAGACAGGTAAGCGTAGAGAAGCTGACGTTGACGCGATCGCCCCAGCGGGCGTTAATCGCCTGCTCCAGCGGCAGTAGCCTTTCGTGAGAGTCGGTGGTGAAGAACACTTTGCTGACGCCCTCAGGCTCCAGTAATGCAGGTTCAAACAGTGAATAGTTAAACACCGCTTCTTTGAAGAAACGCATTTCGTCCGGACGATGGCGATTCATAAACCACTCATCATCACGATATACGTTGGTCACGATGTCCGGGTTTGCATTCACTACGCCAAACAGGTCGCTGGCAATATCGCGATCTAGGTTATGGGAAAACACCAGATTCCCGTCAGAATCATGCACGCGCGCGCCGTTGGACGTGATCATGTAGGTTTTAATGCCGAGGTTATCGCGAATTTGCCCCACATCAACATGATGACGGCCAGTCGCAAACACGAAGTTAACGCCGCGAGCGGTCAATAACTTCAGCGTCTCTTTGGCATAAGGGGACAGAGTATGGTCGGGAGAAAGCAGCGTACCGTCTAAATCAGACGCAACAACCTGATACATAAGAAAATTCAACCTCTAGGCAAAGCGGGTTCCGCTGGATGAGTTATGCTTGTCGAAAAATTCGACAATAGCGTTAAGCGCGACTGAGCGCATGGCGTCCTTTTCAAAAAGGATCTCATGGTACGCGCCTTTGATGACAAGCGGCTGCCCCCCTTCTACAGGATGGCCCGCTGCGGCGCGGAGTTCACAAAAACGATCGTGCATGCGGTTATCTACCACACGCTCTTCCTCAGCCTGAATCAGCAGCGTCGGCGTCGCATCATCTCCGGCGCCAGCCAAAACCTGTTCGCCTGCCAGAATCCCTTCACGTACCCAGTGATAGGTGGGACCGCCAACGCGCAACCGCGGCTCATCAGCATAAAAGCGTAGATTGCGCCGATAGCGTTGTCGACTATGGGTTAACGCATTCATACCGAACGGCAGCGCCCGCCAGCGCCCGGTTCCCATCGCATAGCCTTCGCGGATCCGCGGATGCCCTTCGGCCCAGTCCAGTATATGGCGCACCATCCAGTCGGGAAAGCGCATCACAATACCAAACATCGGTGCGCAAAGCGCGATGGCATCACACTGATTCGGGTGGCGTTGCAGGAATAACGTGGCAATCGCCCCGCCCATTGAATGCGCCAGGATATAGCGTTTTCTCCACGGGCCGGGTAGCACTTCCTGCTGCCAGAAGGCGGTTAGATCGTCGACATAATCATTAAAGTTATCGACATGACCGCGATGCGGATCCGAAAGCATACGCCCGGAACGCCCCTGGCCACGGTGATCGATAATGAGAACGTCAAAACCAGAATGAAACAGGTCATACGCCAGTTCAGCGTATTTCACGTAACTTTCAATGCGTCCAGGACAGACGACGATGACGCGATCGTTTTTTTCTGCATGAAAACGAACAAAATGTACGGGAATATCATCCACGCCCGTAAATTCCGCTTCTTCCCGCTGACGCCAGAAATCTGTCAGTGGCCCCATGGAAAAAGCAGCAAACGCGTTTTCTCTTGTTTCCCAGTCTTTTTGCTGCTGAAACATCGGGTATCCAGCCTCGCTGACCAAGTAAAATCGTTTTTTTCGCCGTCACTGACACAACCTAACGGCAGTAGCGTATTGTGGCATAAAAATAGACAATCCGGGAGTTTCTCATGACCTTTGAATGGTGGTTCGCCTACCTGCTGACCTCTATTATTTTGAGCTTGTCCCCAGGCTCTGGCGCAATCAATACCATGACCACCGCCATCAGCCACGGATATCGCGGTGCCAGCGCGTCGATTGCGGGTTTGCAGACCGGGTTGGGTATTCATATCGTTCTGGTTGGCGTAGGACTGGGAACGCTATTTTCACGTTCGGTGATCGCATTTGAGGTGCTGAAGTGGGCGGGAGCGGCCTATCTGATTTGGCTGGGTATTCAACAATGGCGGGCGGCGGGTGCTATCGATCTGAATACCATGGCGAATACGCAATCGCGCAGCCGGCTGTTCAAACGCGCGGTCTTTGTTAATCTGACCAATCCTAAGAGCATAGTTTTCCTTGCCGCTCTGTTCCCGCAGTTTATCCTGCCGCAAGAACCGCAGTTGATGCAGTACGTGGTGCTTGGCGTCACAACCATCGTGGTCGATATCATTGTGATGATCGGTTACGCGACGTTGGCCACGCGCATTGCTGGCTGGATTAAAGGGCCAAAGCAAATGAAGGCGCTCAACAAAGTGTTTGGTTCGCTATTTATGCTGATAGGCGCCCTGCTGGCATCGGCAAGGCATGCCTAGCAAATGGAACGGCACTCGCAAAGAAATGCTATCTGTAAGAGCCTCTGAACATGGCTTTTCGTACTTCGCCGCAAAGGGAGAAAAGCCTTTTATCCTGTACTGTTAGACGTTGATTGCTAATGCCAGAATGCTGCCATATTCACCACTCACGGATGATTAACGATGGCGGAAGTAACAACACCACATGACGCAGTATTTAAAACCTTCCTCTCCCGCGTGGAAACCGCGCGGGACTTTATCGAACTTCATCTTCCTCCCTCGTTAATCAAAATATGCAAACTGGAAACGCTCCGTCTGGAATCAGGCAGTTTTGTGGAGGACGATCTGCGCCCCTATTTCAGCGATATTCTCTACTCACTGGAAACCACCAGCGGACATGGCTATGTACATGTGCTCATTGAGCATCAAAGCTCACCGGATAAGCACATGTCATTTCGCCTGATGCGCTACGCTATCGCAGCGATGCAGCGTCATCTTGAGGCTGGAAACGACACTCTGCCGCTGGTTATTCCAGTGCTCTTTTACCATGGCAAGCAAAGCCCATGGCAAGGCTCAATGAACTGGCTGGATCACTTTGAGGATTCTGGAACCGCCCTTCAACTTTACAGCACACCATTTCCGTTGGTGGATGTGACGGTTATTCCAGATGATGAGATCATGCAGCATCGCAGTATGGCAGCGCTGACATTAGTACAAAAACACATTCGCCAGCGCGACATGGCGCAGTTGCTGGATAAACTTACCCGCCTGTTTATGCTGGAGAAGATGAGCGGACAACAAATAACCGTGCTGGTAAACTACATGGTGCAAGCAGGGAATACACAAGATGTTCAGACATTATTGTATAAGCTGGCACAGCGGGTGCCGCAGCATGGAGAAAAACTGATGACAATGGCGGATCAACTAAAGCAGATAGGCCGTGAAGAAGGGAGGCGCATTGCCCTTACTGATGTAGCAAAAGCGATGCTCAAGCGAGGTCTTGATACCGACGCGATTATGGAAATGACCGGCCTTTCGAAGGATGAGCTACAGAAGCTTGCGCAATAAGCCGCATACCGCCTGGGAGTCCCAGG
>NZ_SZWU01000036.1:6413-17701 GCF_005280935.1 Citrobacter sp. wls757
CGAAATAATCAGATGGATACCGAAGCCTGCGAACAGCGCGCCGGCAAAACCATCAATCCACTTCGCCAGACGCTGATAGCCACGACGCATTTTCGGGAGCGCAAACAGGCTGGCGACCACGGTAAACCACGCCAGTGTTTCCACGATAATCAGAGCAAAGATCCCCCAACGCGCGCCCGTTCCCACGTTGTCGCCAACGAACAATGAGAAGACGGAGCCAAAATAGATAATGGCTTTAGGGTTCGCCAGGTTGGTCAGCAGACCTTTCAAAAAGCTGCGTCCGCTCTGCGCCAGCTCCACCTGCGGAGTGGGCGCTGCAACATCCTGTTTTTTAAACGCGCCGCGCAGCATCTGATAACCCATCCAGCACAGATACAGCCCCCCGCCTACCATAATAATGGTATGCAGCCAGGCCATTTTTTCGATAATCAGATGCAGGCCGAGCAGTGCCACGCCAGCCCAGACCATGACGCCGCAGGTAATGCCCAGCACACCCATCATAGCTTCTTTGCGCGAACGGCTAACCGCAGTTTGAGAAACAAAAAAGAAATCGGGACCGGGGCTCATCAGCGCAACGATATGCACCAACGCAACGGTGAAAAATAGCGTTAACATAAAAATGACTCGCGGGGGAATAGTTCAGTGAGTCACCATCCTGGCACTTTTTTGCCCGGCTGACTACTCTTCGTCGTCACCATCAACGTGTGTGCGAATAAGCGCCATAAACTCTTTACCGAAACGCTCCAGTTTACGCATCCCCACACCGTTGACGCTTAGCATTTCACTCGGTGAAACCGGCATCTGCTCCGCCATTTCAATCAGCGTGGCGTCGTTGAACACCACGTACGGCGGAATGTTCTCTTCGTCGGCAATGGCTTTACGCAGCTTACGCAATTTGGCGAACAGTTTGCGGTCGTAGTTACCACCGAAGGATTTCTGCATCGCACGCGGTTTCAGCGCCACAATACGCGGTACAGCAAGCTGTAACGCAACGTCACCGCGCAACACCGGACGCGCGGCTTCTGTTAGCTGTAACGCGGAGTGATGAGCAATATTCTGCGTCACCAGGCCCAGGTGAATAAGCTGGCGAATAACGCTCACCCAGTGTTCGTGGCTTTGCTCGCGACCAATGCCATAGACCGGCAGTTTGTCATGAGCCAGTTCGCGAATACGCTGGTTATTCGCTCCGCGCAGCACTTCCACGACGTACCCCATGCCGAAGCGTTGGTTAACACGGTAAATCGTCGACAGCGCTTTGCGCGCATCCATAAGTCCGTCGTACTGTTTTGGCGGGTCGAGACAGATATCGCAGTTGCCACACGGCTCCTGACGCCCTTCGCCAAAATAGTTCAGCAGCACCAGACGACGACAGGTTTGCGCCTCGGCAAACGCCCCCATCGCATTGAGCTTATGACGTTCGATATCCAGTAGTTGCCCGGCGGGTTTCTCTTCGAGGCAACGGCGTAGCCATGCCATATCCGCCGGATCGTAAAACAGCATCGCTTCCGCCGGCAGGCCATCACGCCCGGCGCGGCCGGTTTCCTGGTAATAGGATTCGATGTTACGCGGAATATCGAAATGCACCACGAAGCGTACGTTAGGTTTGTTGATCCCCATACCGAACGCCACGGTCGCCACTACGATTTGCAGGTCATCACGCTGGAATTTCTCCTGCACTTCAGCGCGTACGGCATTTTCCAACCCGGCATGATAAGCCCCGGCGCTGATGCCACGGCTTTGCAGACGCGCGGCGGTGTCTTCGACTTTGGCACGACTGTTACAGTAGATAATGCCAGACTTACCGCGCTGCTCTTGCACGTAGCGCATCAGCTGATCGAGCGGCTTAAACTTCTCCATCAACATGTAGCGAATGTTCGGGCGGTCAAAGCTGCTGATCTGAATTAACGGGTCGTTGAGTCCCAGCAGACGCACAATGTCCAGCCGGGTTGTCTCATCCGCGGTCGCGGTCAGCGCCACAAACGGCAGCGTCGGGAAACGCTGACGTAACTGACCCAGCGCAGCGTACTCGGGGCGGAAATCATGCCCCCACTGCGAAATACAGTGCGCTTCATCAACCGCCAGCAGCACCGGATTCCAGTGCGCCAGATGCTCAAGGAAGTTATCCAGCATCAGGCGTTCGGGCGCAATGTACAGTAAGCGAATCTGCCCGCTGCGACAGCCCGCCATCACCTCAAGCTGCTGTTCACGACTTTGAGTAGAATTCAGGCACGCCGCCGCCACGCCGTTGGCTAGCAGTTGATCGACCTGATCTTTCATCAGGGAAATCAGCGGGGAAACAACAACGGTGAGTCCGTTTAGCAATAATGCGGGAATTTGATAGCACAGGGATTTACCGCCGCCGGTCGGCATAACGACCAGGCAGTCGCGACCAGAGAGCACGGTATCAATGATTTCTTCCTGACCGGGGCGAAACTGTTGGTAGCCAAAGGTTTCCTGCAAAACCTGTTTAGCGCCCATTTCCAGATTCAACACTTCCGCCTGCGCCACATTAACCCCATTCGCCCGAAATAAAAACAGGCGCTATTTTCAGCGCCTGAGAGAGAAACTGCAATGATTAAAATACTCTCAATACTTATCAGAAGATATCGTTGAGCATCACGCCCACACCAACACGCGTCTGATTGAAGTTGTAGTCAATCAGCGATTCGCCGTAACCACTGTAGACCTGAGTGTATAGGCGCACATGCTTCGTAATGGGATAACTGGCCCCCAGCTCTGCACCGCCGTAGCCGGTATTCCAGTTGTACTGGCCTTTCACGCTGATAACCGCGTCACCCAGGTGATACCCCATTTTCAGCTGATAGTAGCCCATGTATTTAGTGATATCAGGGTTATCGTCGGTGCTACCAATCACGTACCACGGCTTAACTTCCACCAGCCAGTTACCATTTTCAGCCATCAGACGGGTATAAAGACGGTTCCAGCTACGTGACGTGGGATCGGAACGGCCGTTGGAGTCATGGTTATAACCCATTTCGACATCACGAAGCGTCCAACCGGCAAAGCGATAGTCGGTGGCGAAACCTAGGAACAATTGCGGTTCGTAGTTGGTTTCGCGAAACGGTGAAGACTCTTCACTGTTCGAAAGCTGCCACCAGGACTTCTGGGTATAGGAACCGCCAAGTACCGAGTTTGGGCCTAATATCCCGCGCCAGAGCGGAAACGCCAGGCTTAACTGAAACTTAACTTCATCTTTGCGCGCATTTTCGGACCAGCTATAACTGCTGATCGCCTCTTTGTTCATGTCGCTGGTATTGGTGTAAATAAGATAGTTGGTATCATAAGGATAAAGCGTGAAAGGGTTGTCATGTTCCTGCAGCATATTGGCGATAATACTGCCACGAACCGCCGGTGCATCATGAATCTCTTTCACTGTCGCTTCCTGCGCATACGCGGTCAACGGCAGCATAATTGCTGGTAGTAACCATCCCAGAATCGCCCGCATCGGTAATGTTCTCCTGAACCAAAATATTGATGAATTGTATAATTATCTGGCAAGTATTCTACATACTTAGCTAGTTACTCGTTAGTTATCCCGTCCTAAAGTAGAAAACAACAAATAATAAGCATAATATCAACATTTCATTAACCACCGAGATGTAGGGATCGTATGTCTGCCGTACTTACTGCTGAGGAAGCGCTGAAGTTAGTGGGTGAAATGTTTGTCTATCATATGCCGTTTAACCGGGCGCTGGGACTGGAGCTCGAACGCTATGAGAAAGAATTTGCTCAATTAGCCTTTAATAACCAACCGATGATGGTCGGCAACTGGGCGCAAAGCATTCTGCATGGCGGCGTGATCGCCTCGGCGCTGGACGTCGCCGCCGGGCTGGTATGCGTTGGGAGTACGCTGACCCGCCATGAAACGATCAGCGAGGACGAACTGCGTCAGCGGATGTCACGCATGGGTACAATCGATTTGCGTGTTGATTATCTGCGTCCCGGAAGAGGGAATCGCTTTACCGCCACCAGTAGCCTGCTGCGGGCGGGTAATAAAGTCGCTGTTGCGCGCGTGGAATTGCATAACGAAGAACAGCTTTATATTGCCAGCGCAACCGCCACTTATATGGTGGGGTAAGTGCCTAAAAAAAGGTAAACTGCTGTTACATTTCTGCAATGAGTTTTCCCGATGGATGCTAAACAAACGCGGCAGGGCGTGCTACTCGCTCTTGCTGCTTATTTTATTTGGGGTATCGCTCCCGCCTACTTCAAGCTGATTTACTATGTCCCGGCGGATGAGATCCTGACGCACCGCGTCATCTGGTCATTTTTCTTTATGGTGGTACTGATGAGCATCAGCCGCCAGTGGTCAGGCGTCAAAACGCTGCTACAAACGCCAAAGAAGATCTTCCTGCTGGCGCTCTCTGCAGTGCTCATCGGCGGAAACTGGCTGCTGTTCATTTGGGCGGTCAATAATCACCATATGCTGGAAGCCAGCCTCGGCTATTTTATTAACCCACTGGTGAATATTGTGCTGGGAATGCTATTCCTCGGTGAGCGCTTTCGTCGCATGCAGTGGCTGGCAGTACTGTTAGCCGCCTGCGGCGTGCTGGTACAGCTGTGGACCTTCGGATCGCTGCCAATAATCGCGCTGGGACTGGCGTTCAGCTTTGCGTTCTATGGGCTGGTGCGCAAGAAGATTGCCGTCGAAGCACAAACCGGCATGCTGATCGAAACCCTGTGGCTTTTACCTGTCGCCGCCATCTATCTGTTTGGCATTGCGGACAGCTCAACCAGCCATATGGGGCAAAACCCCATGTCGCTCAACCTGCTGCTGATTGCCGCGGGTGTCGTGACCACCATTCCGCTGCTGTGCTTTACCGGCGCGGCAACCCGCCTGCGTCTGTCCACGCTGGGATTCTTCCAGTATATCGGGCCTACGCTGATGTTCCTGTTGGCCGTCACCTTCTACGGTGAAGTCCCGGGAACGGATAAAATGGTCACGTTTGCGTTTATCTGGGTGGCACTGGCGATTTTCGTGATGGATGCGATTTATACGCAACGACGGGTTCGTCGGAGCTAGGGGAGTGCCGGATGGCGCTTCGCTTATCCGGCCTACAAAAGCACATCGCCGTAGGCCGGATAAAGTACAGTGATTACAGCCAGTTCTTGCGCTTAAAGTACAGATACGGCGCCAGTCCCGCGAGCATCATAAAGACAATCGCGCCCGGGTAACCGAAGCTCCAGTGCAATTCCGGCATAAACTCAAAGTTCATCCCGTAGCTGGAAGCCACCAGCGTCGGCGGCAGGAATACCACAGAAACCACCGAGAAGATCTTGATGATGCGGTTCTGCTCGATGTTGATAAAGCCCATCGCCGCCTGCATCAGGAAGTTAACCTTCTGGAACAGCGATTCATTATGAGGCAGCAGGGATTCGATATCGCGCAGGATCTCACGCGCCTGCTCCAGCTGACTGCCCGGCAAACGCGCTTTACGTACCAGGAAGTTCAGCGCGCGCTGGGTATCCATCAGACACAGACGTACTTTCCAGCCGATATCTTCCAGTTCCGCCAACGTCGACAGCGCTTCGTCATACTCATCGCCCTGACGCCCTTCCATGATCACACGGCTGAGTTTTTCCAGGTCGCTGTAGATGTTTTCGATTTCATCTGCCAGCTGTTCAATTTTGGTTTCGAACAGGTCGAGCAACAGCTCGTAGGCGTTGCCATCCACCATAGCCTGGTTACGCGCACGCATGCGGTACAGGCGGAAGGCCGGCAGTTCGCGCTCGCGCAGAGTAAACAGGCGGCCTTCGCGAATGGTAAATGCGACGGTTGAGTTACCCGCGTGATCGTCGGCGTCTTCGTAAAAGAAGAAGGAGTGGATGTGCAGACCGTCTTCGTCTTCAAAAAAACGTGCGGATGCTTCGATGTCTTCCAGTTCAGGGCGCGTAGCCAGATTCTGGCCCAAGTCCTTTTGCACACGGTTTCGTTCTTCGTCATCCGGCTCGACTAAATCGACCCAAACCGAACTGGCCAGGTGCTCGATCTCGTCTGCCTCAAGGCGAGTTAAACGATTGTTTTCCAGTTGAAATGCGCTCAGCATGACCGGGACTCCCAATGCAAAAAATTATCGGACAGTTCGGAGGGCACACAGAAACAAATTGGGTTTCAGACCATTAAACAGCCTGACTCAGCGCGACGGGAAAAAAACAGAAGGTCGCTGACAACCGCGAAGGCTATCAGCAAAAAGGGATAGCCTTAGGAGTTGATCCTGGATGACAGGATAATGAGCCAGTATCTACTGGGTGTGTCCAAGGCGAATGTCCTCTTAGCGTAATCGTGCGCGCATGTTACGCCAGCAAAATTTTGACGTCAACACGCAACGGATGGCGAAAAAGTAATAATTTCCCCTTATACAGAAAGGTTAGCAGAGGGGAATTATTTATCTATGATTTCAGAATATTAACCGACAGATAGCCGGATGGCGGCTTCGCCTTATCCGGCCTACAAATCAAAATATTACGTTCCGCGTAGGCCTGATAAGCGCAGCGACATCAGGCGATCATACCGTTTCCAGTCTGGCGTAGGCGGCAACCAGCCATTTGATTCCCTGCCCCTGGAACGCGACCTGCAAACGACTGTGTTCGCCGCTTCCTTCCAGGTTGACGATGGTGCCCTCGCCAAATTTAGCGTGGCGCACGCGTTGGCCGAGCTTGTAGCCGGTATCATTTTCCGCCATTGGCGTACCCATCCGCTGATGGCTCACCGGGCGGCTGACCGTGGCGCGCAGGCGAACCTCTTCAACGCATGCTTCCGGCAGTTCGCCGATAAAGCGCGACGGACGATGGTAAACCTCTTTGCCGTACAGACGACGCGTTTCGGCGTAGGTCAGCGTCAGCTTTTGCATTGCGCGGGTCACGCCTACGTAAGCCAGGCGGCGCTCTTCTTCGAGGCGACCGCCTTCGTCCAGCGACATCTGGCTGGGGAACATGCCTTCTTCCATCCCGACGATAAACACCTGCGGGAACTCCAGACCTTTCGCCGAGTGCAGCGTCATCAGTTGTACCGCGTCCTGCCAGGTATCCGCCTGCCCTTCGCCCGCTTCCAGCGCAGCGTGAGACAGGAATGCCTGCAGCGGCATTAAGTCTTCGTCTTCTTCGTTGTAGCTGAACTGGCGCGTTGCCGTCACCAGTTCGTCTAAGTTTTCGATACGCGTCTGGCCTTTCTCGCCTTTTTCCTGCTCGTACATCATGCGCAGGCCGGAGTCTTTAATCACCCGGTCAGTCTGCACGTGCAGCGGCATATCGGCGGTCTCCTGCGCCAGTGCGTCAATCAGCTCCATAAAGCGCTGTAAGGCGCTGGCGGCGCGACCCGCGAGGGCTTTTTCCTGCAACAGCTCACGACAGGCCTGCCACAACGTTAGCTGGCGGTCACGGGAGGTCTGACGCACCACATCTAAAGTACGATCGCCAATCCCGCGGGTGGGCGTATTCACCACGCGCTCAAATGCGGCGTCGTCATTGCGGTTGGCGATCAGACGCAGGTAGGAAAGCGCATCTTTGATTTCCTGGCGTTCGAAGAAGCGCATCCCGCCATAAATCCGATACGGCATGCTGGCCTGTAACAACGCCTCTTCCAGTACGCGCGACTGGGCGTTGCTGCGATAAAGAATAGCGCATTGCTCCAGCGCACCACCGTTGTCCTGCCAGGTCTTGATACGATTGACCACAAAGCGCGCTTCATCGAGTTCGTTGAACGCGCAGTACAGCGAGATCGGTTCGCCGTCGACGCCATCGGTCCACAGCTTTTTACCCAGACGCCCGTTGTTGTTTTCAATCAGGGCGTTGGCCGCGCTGAGGATATTGTTAGTCGAGCGGTAGTTCTGCTCCAGGCGAATAGTTTCTGCGCCGGGGAAGTCCGTAAGGAAGCGCTGGATGTTCTCCACCTGCGCTCCGCGCCAGCCGTAGATTGACTGATCGTCATCGCCGACGATCATTACCTTGCCGGTATCGCCCGCCAGCAGGCGGATCCACGCGTACTGAATGTTGTTGGTATCCTGAAATTCGTCCACCAGGATATTGGTAAAACGTTCGCGGTAGTGCTGCAGGATATGCGGTTTGTTGAGCCACAGCTCGTGGGCGCGCAGCAGCAGCTCGGCGAAATCCACCAGCCCCGCGCGGTCACACGCTTCCTGGTAAGCCTGATACACTTTCTGCCAGGTTTGCTCAACCGGGTTGCCGTAGCTTTGCAGATGATGCGGACGCAGCCCTTCGTCTTTCTGGCTGTTGATGAACCACATCGCCTGACGCGGTGGCCACTGCTTCTCATCAAGGTTCATCGCTTTGATCAGACGCTTGAGCAAACGCAGTTGGTCTTCACTGTCGAGGATCTGAAAATCCTGCGGCAGGTTCGCATCCATATGGTGCGCGCGCAGCAGACGGTGCGCCAGACCGTGGAATGTCCCCACCCACATACCGCCCTGGCTGGTTCCCATGATCTGGCCGATACGGTGGCGCATTTCCGCCGCCGCTTTGTTGGTAAAGGTCACCGCCATAATGGAGTACGGCGAGTTGTTCTCAACCGTCAGTAACCAGGCGATACGGTGCACCAGCACGCGCGTTTTACCACTCCCCGCGCCTGCCAGAACCAGCATGTTGCTGCGTGGCGCGGCCACCGCTTCACGCTGTTTATCATTAAGGCTGTCGAGCAGGTAAGAAACGTCCATTGGCACCGCCGCGTAAAAGTAGGTAAGGCGGATTAGCGTAGCGCCATCCGCCAAAAAGCTGGGTATATATACAGAGTTCTGCTGGTGATTATATCAGCGAGGTCAGAGATGCCAACTGTGAAATTTCGATATGCGGCAGCAAACGGCTGTCTGCAGTTTGCATCAGGTCGGCATTTTCCGGTTTGATCCAGCAGGCCTGCATACCACAACGGATGGCGCCCGCGACGTCCGTCGTCAGGTCATCACCCACGTGCAGAATCTCACCCACAGGCATTTTCAGTTTTTCCGCCGCCAACGTGTACATGTCGCTAAACGGTTTTGATCGCCCGTCGGGACCGGCGCGCAGCACAAACTCAAAGTAATCACCCAGGCCAAACAGTTCCGGCTGCGCGTTACCGTTGGTGATCGCCACCAGCGGCCATTTGCGGGCCAGCGCCTTCAGCGTGTCATGCGTCGTCTGCGGGACTTCAATGCGGCTACGCCATTTGGCAAAATTCATCATCGCCGCATTCGCCCCCATTCTGGCTTCTGCCGCTGACAACCCCGCCTCCAGCATAGCGCGCTCTACGGCACGGTGACGCCATTGGGTAACGTCGTGATAGATTTCCGGCTCGGCGTCGCGAACGGCCTGACGTAAGCGCTGTAGGTCGCTATTTTGCAGCGAATTCAACGCCGGATGATAATTCTGTACAAACGCGAGCGCTTCCTGCTCGGTGCGTGTGATAACGGGACGGTTATCGTAAAGGGTGTCATCAAGGTCAAAGGTGAGCGCAGAAATGCGCCCCAAAGGCCGGTAAAAACGCATTATTTCCCCCGTTTGGCGCGCGGATGCGCCGCATCGTACACTGAAGCTAGGTGTTGAAAATCAAGATGGGTATAGATTTGAGTCGTGGAGAGATTGGCATGACCCAATAACTCCTGCACTCCGCGCAGATCGCCGCTCGACTCCAGCATATGCGTCGCAAAGGAGTGACGCAATTTGTGGGGATGTACGTGGCTGTTCAGCCCCTGCTTGATACCCCATTCAGCAAAGCGTTTCTGCACATTACGCGCCGAGATGCGTTTGCCCAGTTTGGACAGAAATAGCGCATCGTCATCGCTACCAAATAGCCCGCGTAGATCCAGCCAGTGCTCAATCCACGCCACCGCGTTGCGGCCAATCGGCAGGCGACGCTCTTTACTGCCCTTACCCATCACCCACACTTCGCCGGTGTCGAGGTCGAGATGTTTAATATCCAGCCCAACCAACTCAGATAAACGCAGACCCGCGCCGTACATCACTTCCAGCATTGCTCTATCGCGCACGGCAAGGGGATCGTTGAGATCGATATCCAGCAGACGATTAACATCGTCGACATCGATATTTTTAGGGAGATGACGCGGTGCTTTCGGCGCGGAAACGCTTTTTGCCGGATTAGCTTTCAGCTCGCCCTGATTAACCAGCCAGTCGAAGAAACTGCGTAACGCGGAGAGACGCAGCGCCAGACTCGCCGGCCCCAGTCCTTTACGACGGCTGCGAACAGCAAAACTACGTACCATCGCAGCATCACATTGTTGCCAGCTTTGCAGACCAGTCTCTCCGGCTAACGCAATGATGGCATCAAGCTGACGCTGATAATTAAGCAATGTGATCGGGCTAAGCTGACGCTCAACGCCCAGATAGCGCAAGAAGCGCGCCACATCCTGAGAAAGGAGTGAATCGGTCATACGCGTTCAATCCAGCGCTCCAGCAGCTCCGGCAACATCAGCGAGATTTCCTGCAGCAATTGCGTGCCTTGCCCCTGCTGGTAATGATTAACGTCACGGCTGCTAAACAGCATCACGCCCAGAGAGCCATCTTGCCCGAGCATCGACATCGCCACCGAGCCTATGGCTTTCGCCTCCGGCATCATGACCAGCAATTCCGGACCATTGAGCGGCCCAAGATAGTGCTGTGACTGACCCAGACGCTGGATACGCAGCGGTTCAAAAGCCTGACGGCTTAATGCCAGATGGGTGAATTTTGATGGCGCGCCAAGTCGCCAGCGATCCGGGAACAGACGAACCGTCGCTCCGGCCAGCCCTAACTCACGCGCCCAGCGATGAAATCGCATCAGCATGTCGTCAAGACTGCTGGCCGACACCAGCCGCCCTTGCAGATTTAACAGACGATAGAACAGGCTTTCATTGGCGTTGGCTTGTTCCATCAACAACGCCATGTTCTCTTCCAGCACGTTAATATGATTACGTGCCCGCGCCATATGCCATTCCACTAAAGAGACCGTGCCCCGCACTGGGTGCGGAACTCGCATCGCTTCAACGGCCTGGGCATTACGGATAAAAAACTCAGGATTACGTTGCAGGTAATCGACGACCGCCCGGTCGTCCAGCTCCATGAGCGTTTCCTGTAGTTCTTCCCCTGGTTGCTTCATAAGTGAATAAATCCGTCGTAGACATGTGCCGCCGGGCCAGTCATATACAGCGGATGACCCGGACCTTTCCAGGCGATATCAAGTCGACCGCCCGGTAATTCCACCCTCACTTCTTCTGCCAGCAGACCCTGCTGGATACCGACCGCAACGGCAGCGCACGAACACGGGCACCACGATGCAGGCCAGA
>NZ_SZWU01000036.1:17732-26787 GCF_005280935.1 Citrobacter sp. wls757
ACCCGCACCGCGCTCATAGACGCGCAGTCGGATATGCTCGCGTTTTACCACCTGCATAAATCCGATATTGGCGCGTTCAGGGAAGCGTTCGTGGCTTTCCAGAACCGGTCCCAGTGTTTCTACCGTGGCCGTATCAACATCATCAACCTGAATCACGCAGTGCGGGTTCCCCATTGAAACCACGCCGCACAATACTGTCTGTTCGGCCGCGCGCATAATATAGGTCTTCTCTGCTTTGTTAGCGCGAAAAGGAACCTGCGAGGGTTCAAAATTGGGTTCGCCCATATTCACCCGCACCAGCTCGTCGTCGGTTACGGTTAATACCATACGACCATTCGCGGTACTGACGCGAATATCACGTTTATTGGTCAGCCCTTTCAGGCGAACAAAACGGGCAAAACAGCGGGCACCATTGCCACACTGTGACACTTCACTGCCGTCGGCATTAAAAATACGGTAGTGGAAATCCAGCTCCGGATCATACGGAGGCTCAACCACCAGCAGCTGATCAAATCCAACGCCGAGATGTCTGTCGGCCAGGCGGCGGATCAGCTCTGGTGAGAAAAAGACATTCTGCGTTACCGCGTCGACGACCATAAAATCGTTGCCAAGGCCATGCATTTTAGAGAATTGCATCATTCACTCCGTTCACGCGGGTACAGAAATGTAAAATCTATTCCTGCCGTTAGTAATTCACCTGAGAAGGCCCATCACTAATCCCACGATCGTTTTTCTCAGGCGTGGTGGATTGCGATTGCGGCTGAACGCTCTTGGTCGGAGGCGGCGCGGTTTTATCAGCTGGCGGGAAATAGAGCGGGCCTTTTAGCCCACAGCCCGTAAGGCTGAACAGAGTAAAAATGACAGCGAGTGGCTTTAACACGTTTTTCATTATGGATTGCCTGTAAAGTTCATGCTTTCTGTTTTCTATCATCGCAGGAGAAGGCGTAAAAGCAAGAGTTTGGCTAAAAACTGCATCGCGATTTATTCCACGTTATACTGCGGGCATCACGAAAAATAGGATAAGAAAATGAACGACAGTGAATTTCATCGCCTTGCTGACACCCTGTGGATGACCATTGAAGAACGTCTGGATGACTGGGATGGCGACAGCGATATCGATTGTGAGATCAACGGCGGCGTGCTGACCATCAGCTTCGAAAGCGGCAGCAAAATTATCATTAACCGTCAGGAGCCGCTGCACCAGGTGTGGCTGGCGACCAAACAGGGCGGCTACCACTTTGACCTGAAAGGCGACGAATGGATCTGCGACCGAAGCGGCGAAACGTTCTGGGATCTGTTGGAACAAGCGGCAACGCAGCAGGCGGGTGAAGAGGTGAGCTTCCGCTAAGCTTTAGTGCCGGATGCGCTTTGCTTATCCGGCCTACTTTAGCCCGGTAAGCGTCGCGCCACCGGGCAAGTTAACTCACGAGAAATACTGCTGTAACAGCGGCGTGTCGTTGTCCTGACTGGCTGGCGGAACGGCGCTAATCGGCTGGGTGCGGAACGGAATCACCTGCGCGCGCCCGTCGGTTTTCACAATCTGATAGAACTGCGGCAGGTTAAAGTTGATGAAGCTGGAGCCGTAGGTAAAACGATCGTGCGACGATGAGTAGAAACGGCTGACGTCTCGTACCAACTCCTCTTTGCTACCTTCGCAGTGGTGATACACCTCGGCCCGATTGCTTTCGTCCAGAATGTAGATATTAAAGCCCTGCTCATCACCCGTTTCTTCGAAAAAGAACTGAATAATCCCTTCGCTGGCAAAACCGTCGACCACCGACGGCAGTTTCACATGGTTGGTCTCAACCTGGACGGAAAGCCCGTGCAGTTTGTTATGTGAAATCGCGCCATAGAATTCAATTGCGTTTTCCAGCTTCTGTACCGAAACGTTCAGGCGTTCGAAGAACAATCCCCACGTCTGGCCGGAAACACGCAGCGCTTTGAAACGTCCGGTTTCCTGACGGGTGCTGGAGAGGCGTAATTCGATGCACTCAGACACCAGTTGCTGGACGCGGGTGCGAATTAAACCGCGCAGATGCTGGCTATAGCAGAACACTTCGACGCTATCCGGCGGCGCGGCATCCTGGTGCATTTTGCCCAGAATCGTTTTTAACGCTTCAATCATCGCCTGCTCGCCGTTGAAGTGCAGCGTACGCACTTCATTCCACGAGTTGCGATACAGCAGGTCGACGCTTCCTACCAGGCAATTTTGCTCTTCGCCAAAGCTGAAGACGTCCAGCTTACGGAAATCAAAATGTACCACCTGATTGCGAAACGCTGCCGTTGGGTCATATTCGAGGTTAACGATAATCGCCAGATGGCGAATTTCGCATGGGCTATAGAGCGCTTTCGGCGTTGGTGCAGGCAGTCGCAGCGGGAAGTGGTGCGACACGTCGGCGACCATTTCCTGCAGCTTCGGCAAATCAACAATGCCGTTGCCCTTAATAAACAAATGCGTACGCGAGGTCAGCAGGCCGTTGAACCAGGCCCACGCCACCAGCTTGTTGAGATAGCGGTTATATTCCAGCGGCTGATGGCTGATGATCGAGTCCATGTTCGGCGCGCGGTTGTAGAGATACCAACCAGAACGGTTGGCACGACCCGGCGGTACATGGATAAAGGTCAGATTCGGTTCCGAGAGATCCGGAGATATCTGTGGGTTCACCAGCGTGACTTTACCCGGCAACGCTTCAAACGCGGCATACAGCTTACGGGTCAGCACGCCGATATCCTGCGGGCTGGCGCTGACGCTGAGGTTATTGCGCCGCGCAAAGCGGATCAGATTACGATAGCTCTGCATCATCGCATCGAGCAGTTCGTTATGCGCTTCGCGTACCTGGTCAATCTTCCAGTTAGCGCGGTTATCCAGCATGGTCAGACGGGCGTCATCCCAGCCCCACTCTTTCACTAACTGACTTAATACTTCACGACGCCAGCCCACGCAGGCGCGCTCACGGCTCAGTTTCTCACACACTTTTAAGTAGAAACATCGACGCACTAAATCCAGGCGCGTCGGATCTTCGATCGCCGTGAGGTACTCGGTAACGCGCTCCAGCATCATGCAGTAAGGGTCGAGACCAAAAGAGACGATCTCGCCATCGTGCAGGCGCTGTTTAATATCTTTCGCCAACAGGCGTGGATTTGGGTATTCCCAGGAATAGGCTTCCAGCAGCAGCGTTTTCAGCACCGCTTTGTACGGGGAGTCGATACTCTTGTACAACTGCCAGAGGCTGGCGCCAAAGTACTCTTCGGCGGAAAGCGAACTGAGTCCGCCGAGATCCAGCCATTCGTTTGGCGTTAGCACCCCCTGCGCGTAGAGCGTCATGACGTAATCGTCGTAATGCTCTTCTTCGTCGCCAGGCACCATATTCCACAGAATACGTTTACCCGCGAGGCGCACAGCGGTGCGATAGAATTCATCAAGCAACAGGATATGCTGCGTCGAGCCACAGTCTTCGCCACCGAGACTGCCGCTTTCATTGTGACGGAAACGGTTTTCATCAATCAGGAAGAAGCTGACTTCCACGCCCAACGAGGCGGCCCAGCTTTCGAGCAGACTACATTTACGCTGCAGCAGCTGGCGCTCTTCGCTATCCAGCCAGGATTGATGGCAGACCCAGATATCAAGGTCAGAGGAACAGCTTTGCCCTACCGAAGAGGTGCTGCCCATTGAGTAAACGCCGGTGATCGGCAGTTCGCCCTTGGGAGGATCCTGCGGCGACATACCGCGGTACAGTTCCAGTTCGTTCAGGTAGTGGCGTTGGGTTTCATCAGGCGTGTAAAAGCATATGCCTTTGGGAACGTTACCATCGAGGTAACCCGGCATCAGCGGATGGTGGTAGTGCAATAATGTCGGCAGCAGACTGTATACCTGCTGGAAGGCAGGTCCCATGGCAGCAAGCGCGCGATCCACACGCAGTTGATTTATGGCATCCAGTCTCTGTTTCAGAGTCTCAATATAGAGGTACAAGACGTATCGCCTGATGTTGCTATCCGTCATGTTGTCGATTGCCGCGGCGCAAGCGCTCACAATAATCGCCATCAATTCGGATAAACCGTATGTCAAAAATAACCGTTACCTGTTTTTCGCCCATATTTTTTAATGCTGTTCAGCCGAAAAAATGGTCTAAAACGTGATCAATTTAACACCTTGCTCATTGACCGTAAAGAAAGATGCGCTACATACAAGTGTAGCACCGTTCGTTACGTGTAAATTCCTTCATACGGTCGGGAGGTTTCTCGTCATTATTCACTGCCAGTGATGATGCAGCGCCTTTTCCTCTCACTTACGTTTGAGCGTAACGCTGACATCCCTTTGATAAGGATGTTAGGATGGTCAATGATTGATAATGACGGTAACAAGCATGTTAGACAATGTTTTGAGAATTGCCACACGCCAAAGCCCCCTTGCGCTCTGGCAGGCACATTATGTCAAAGACGCCTTAATGGCAAACCACCCCGGTCTGATCGTGGAACTGGTTCCTATGGTAACCCGTGGCGATGTGATCCTTGATACCCCACTGGCGAAGGTCGGGGGGAAAGGGTTGTTTGTTAAAGAGCTGGAAGTCGCGCTGCTGGAAAAACGCGCCGATATCGCCGTGCATTCCATGAAGGATGTGCCGGTTGAATTCCCTGACGGTCTTGGGCTGGTCACCATTTGTGAGCGAGAGGATCCGCGCGATGCTTTCGTCTCAAATAAGTACAACACGTTGGATGAACTCCCCGCAGGCAGCATCGTCGGGACATCCAGTTTGCGCCGCCAGTGCCAGTTGGCGAAGCGTCGCCCGGATCTCGTCATCCGTTCGCTGCGCGGCAACGTAGGCACGCGCCTCAGCAAACTGGATAACGGCGATTATGACGCCATTATTCTGGCGGTCGCCGGATTAAAACGTTTAGGTCTTGAGTCGCGAGTCCGCACCGCTCTGCCGCCGGAAGTCTCCCTGCCCGCTGTCGGGCAAGGCGCAGTAGGCATAGAATGTCGACTGGATGATATGCGCACTCAGGCGCTGTTAGCGCCGCTCAACCATGAAGAGACCGCGCTACGCGTCAAAGCAGAACGCGCCATGAACACCCGCCTGGAAGGGGGATGTCAGGTACCTATTGGTAGCTATGCCGAAATCATCGACGGTGAGATTTGGCTACGTGCGCTGGTCGGCGCGCCAGACGGTTCACAGATGGTATGCGGAGAACGTCGCGGCGCTACACAAGATGCCGAACAGATGGGCATCTCTCTGGCAGAAGAACTGCTGGAGAACGGTGCGCGCGCCATTCTGGCGGAAGTTTATAACGGAGAAGCCCCCGCATGAGTATTCTGGTCACCCGCCCGTCTCCCGCAGGGGAAGAGTTAGTGAGCCGACTGCGCACACTGGGGCAGGTGGCCTGGAGTTTTCCGCTCATCGAGTTTTCACCTGGTCGGGAACTGGCAACGGTTGCTTCCCGACTGTCGGCGCTGACGGAGAACGATCTGGTCTTCGCTCTCTCGCAGCACGCCGTCACCTTTGCAGATGCCGAGCTTCGCCAGCAAGAGAAAAGCTGGCCATCCCTTCCGCGTTATTTTGCCATTGGCCGTACAACGGCGCTGGCGCTGCATACTGTTAGCGGCTTCAATATTCACTACCCTCTGGATCGGGAAATTAGCGAAGTCTTGCTACAATTACCTGAATTACAAAATATTGCGGGAAAACGCGCGCTTATATTACGCGGCAACGGTGGCCGGGAGCTGATAGGTGAAACCCTGACGGCACGCGGAGCCGATGTCGATTTTTGTGAATGTTATCAACGCAGTGCAAAACATTACGATGGTGCGGAAGAAGCTATGCGCTGGCAATCCCGTGGCGTAACCACGGTGGTTGTCACCAGCGGAGAGATGCTACAACAGCTCTGGTCGCTCATTCCGCAGTGGTATCGTGAGCACTGGTTACTACGCTGTCGGCTGTTGGTCGTCAGTGAGCGTCTGGCGCACCTCGCCCGGGAACTGGGCTGGCAAGATATTAAGGTCGCTGATAACGCCGACAACGATGCGCTACTACGCGCATTACAATAACTCTCATAATGGGATGCCATAATGACGGAACAAGAAAAATCCTCCGCCGTGGTTGAAGAGACCAGGGAGGCCGTGGAAACCACGTCACAGCCAGTCAATACTGAAAAGAAGAGTAAGAACAGCACGGCGCTGATTCTGAGCGCTGTGGCGATTGCTATTGCGCTGGCTGCAGGCGTTGGGCTGTACGGCTGGGGGAAACAACAGGCAACAACACAAACGGCAACCAGCGATGCGCTGGCGAACCAGCTGACGGCGCTGCAAAAAGCGCAGGAAAGCCAAAAAGCTGAGCTGGAAGGCATTATTAAACAGCAGGCAACACAGCTGGATGAAGCCACTCGCCAGCAGGCCGCGCTGGTCAAACAGCTTGATGAAGTCCAGCAAAAAGTCGCCACCATCTCCGGCAGCGATGCTGGCACATGGCTGCTGGCGCAGGCTGATTTTCTGGTGAAACTGGCCGGTCGTAAATTATGGAGCGATCAGGACGTCACCACCGCCGCTGCGCTGTTGAAAAGCGCCGACGCCAGCCTGGCGGATATGAACGACCCGAGCTTAATTACCGCGCGACGTGCGATTACTGACGACATCGCGAGCCTCTCCGCGGTGACTCAGGTCGACTATGACGGCATTATCCTGAAAGTGAATCAGCTCTCTAATCAGATTGATAACCTGCGTCTGGCCGACAACGACACCGACGATTCTCCAATGGACTCTGACAGCAGCGAGCTTTCCAGTTCGATTAGTGAATGGCGCGTCAATCTGCAAAAAAGCTGGCAGAACTTTATGGACAGCTTTATCACTATTCGCCGTCGTGATGAAACCGCCGTCCCGCTGCTGGCACCGAACCAGGATGTTTACTTACGTGAGAACATCCGTTCTCGTCTGTTAGTGGCCGCACAGGCCGTGCCGCGTCATCAGGAAGAAACATACCGCCAGGCGCTGGAAAATGTCTCCACATGGGTGCGTGCTTACTACGACACCGACGATGCAGCGACCAAAGCGTTCCTTGAAGAAGTAGACCAACTGAGCCAGCAAAGCATCAGTATGGATGTTCCGGAAACGCTGCAGAGCCAGGCTATTCTCGACAAGTTAATGCAGACCCGCGTACGTAATTTACTGGCGCAGCCTGCCACAGCACCGGTAGCAGTAGCACCTGCGCCAGCGCCTTCGACAGATGCTCCGGCAACCGCGCCGCAAGGAGAATAATGATGCTAAAAGTATTGTTGCTCTTTGTGCTGTTGATCGCCGGGATCGTCGTCGGTCCGATGATAGCCGGTCATCAGGGTTACGTGCTGATCCAGACGGATAACTACAATATCGAAACCAGCGTTACGGGCCTGGTGATCATCCTTATCGTCGCCATGGTCGTCCTGTTTGCGATTGAATGGCTGTTGCGCCGAATCTTCCGCACCGGCGCACATACCCGTGGGTGGTTTGTGGGTCGTAAGCGACGTCGCGCCCGTAAGCAGACCGAACAGGCGCTGCTCAAACTGGCAGAAGGTGACTATCAGCAGGTTGAGAAGCTGATGTCGAAAAATGCCGATCATGCAGAACAGCCGGTAGTGAATTACCTGCTGGCGGCAGAAGCGGCTCAGCAGCGCGGTGACGAAGCGCGCGCCAACCAACACCTTGAGCGTGCTGCCGAACTGGCCGGAAATGATACGATCCCGGTAGAAATCGCTCGCGTTCGCCTGCAACTGGCGCGTAATGAAAATCACGCCGCACGCCACAGCGTAGACAAACTGCTGGAAGTGACGCCACGTCATCCGGAAGTGCTGCGTCTGGCTGAGCAGGCCTACATTCGCACCGGCGCATGGAGTTCCTTGCTGGATATCATCCCATCCATGGCAAAAGCGCATGTGGGTGATGACGAGCACCGCGCCATGCTGGAACAACAGGCATGGGTTGGCTTGATGGATCAAGTCCGCGCCGATCAGGGCAGCGAGGGGCTGCGTGCATGGTGGAAAAACCAGAGCCGTAAAACCCGTCATCAGGTTGCTTTGCAGGTAGCAATGGCTGAACATCTGATTGAGTGTGACGATCACGATACAGCGCAGCAGGTCATCATTGATGGTTTGAAACGTCAGTACGATGACCGCCTGGTGCTGCCGATCCCGCGTCTGAAAACCAATAATCCGGAACAGATAGAAAAAGTGCTGCGCCAGCAGATTAAAGCCGTGGGCGATCGCCCGTTGCTGTGGAGTACGCTGGGTCAGTCGTTAATGAAGCATGGGGAATGGCAGGAAGCTACACTCGCCTTCCGTGCCGCTCTCAAACAGCGCCCGGATGCCTATGACTACGCCTGGCTTGCTGACGCGCTGGACAGACTGCACCAGCCGGAAGAAGCCGCCGCCATGCGCCGTGATGGCCTGATGTTGACGCTGCAGAACAACAATCCCCCGCAGTAACTCCTGAATGCCCGGTGGCGCTTTCGCTTACCGGGCCTACATATTTTTCAATCGTATAAACAAAATCCTTCGAGAAGTCGCTCGAAGGATTTTGTTTATGCATAAAAAAACGCCCGCTCGGTAAGGAGCAGGCGTTAAACAGGTCTGTATGACAACATAAATGGGTGCTTCACTCAACGTTATGTCCATGGTGTTTGATGAGGCCTGAGCGACATCTGTCTGTGGACGATAAGCACCGTAAACGGCTCTGCATCATTCCTGAGTTTATGAGGCCAGATGGCGAACATAAGAGATGGAATGAGCATCTACCCGCATATTATTGCACAACGCATGCCACGATTGCACTGCAAAAACCAGGTATTCGGACTTTTTAAGACTTCAGGAAATTCGCAGATGCGCAGGCTAAGAAGGGAAAATCTGAAAACAAAAAACCCCGCCGAAGCGGGGTTCAAAATTGGTCGGCGAGAGAGGATTCGAACCTCCGACCCACTGGTCCCAAACCAGTTGCGCTACCAAGCTGCGCTACTCGCCGTTTTACTGCTTTTTGAATTTTTAGTTCAATTCTTTAAGTCGTGGTGCGAGGGGGGGGACTCGAACCCCCACATCC
>NZ_SZWU01000039.1:0-1570 GCF_005280935.1 Citrobacter sp. wls757
GAAAAGGCTTGCAGGCGATAACAGTATCTACAATATACTGCGATCCTTGTTGGCCCGGTAAGCGTATCGCCACCGGGCAAACAGGCGGCAGCAATTTTAAAGAGCAACCTGCATGTCTAAATCAGTACAGAGTAACAGTGCGGTGCTGGTGCACTTCACCCTTAAGCTCGACGATGGCTCAACCGCAGAGTCAACCCGCAATAACGGCAAGCCTGCGCTGTTTCGCCTGGGCGACGGTTCTCTGTCTGAAGGACTGGAACAACACCTGCTGGGGCTAAAAGAAGGTGATAAAACCACTTTTGCTCTGGAACCGGATGCCGCCTTTGGCGTGTCAAGTCCGGACTTAATTCAGTATTTCTCGCGTCGGGAGTTTATGGACGCGGGCGAGCCAGAAATTGGCGCTATCATGCTCTTTACCGCAATGGACGGCAGTGAGATGCCTGGCGTGATCCGCGAAATCAACGGTGACTCGATCACGGTTGATTTCAACCATCCGCTGGCCGGGCATACCGTTCATTTTGATATTGAAGTGCTGGAAGTCGAACCGGCACTGGAGGCGTAAAATGCAGATCCTGTTGGCCAACCCGCGCGGTTTTTGCGCTGGCGTAGACCGCGCTATCAGCATTGTGGAAAACGCGCTGGCTATTTATGGCGCGCCGATTTATGTCCGTCACGAGGTGGTGCATAACCGCTATGTGGTGGATAGCCTGCGCGAGCGCGGCGCTATTTTTATCGAGCAAATCAGCGAAGTGCCGGATGGCGCGATCCTGATTTTCTCCGCTCATGGCGTATCTCAGGCGGTGCGTAACGAAGCCAAAGGCCGTGACCTCACGGTTTTTGATGCGACCTGCCCGCTGGTAACGAAGGTGCATATGGAAGTTGCCCGTGCCAGTCGTCGTGGCGAAGAATCCATTCTGATTGGTCACGCCGGGCACCCGGAAGTCGAAGGCACAATGGGCCAGTACAGCAACCCGCAAGGGGGAATGTATCTGGTTGAATCACCGGATGATGTGCTGAAACTGAATGTGAAAAATGAAGGAAAATTATCCTTCATGACGCAGACAACGCTTTCCGTTGACGACACTTCTGACGTTATTGATGCGCTGCGTCAACGCTTCCCGAAAATTGTCGGGCCGCGCAAAGACGATATCTGTTATGCCACCACCAACCGTCAGGAAGCGGTTCGCGCGCTGGCGGAACAGGCTGATGTTGTGCTGGTGGTCGGCTCTAAGAACTCCTCTAACTCCAACCGTCTGGCTGAACTGGCCCAGCGAATGGGGAAAGCGGCGTATTTGATTGACGATGCGACCGACATTCAGGAAGCGTGGGTGAAAGAAGCGAAGTGTGTGGGCGTGACGGCCGGAGCCTCGGCGCCGGATATCCTGGTGCAAAACGTGATTGCTCGCCTGCAAGAGCTTGGTGGTGGGGAAGCGATCCCACTGGAAGGCCGCGAAGAGAACATCGTTTTCGAAGTGCCGAAAGAGCTGCGTGTGGATGTTCGTGAAGTAGAGTAAGTCTTTCCGGTTACGATTATGAGAAGATGCCAGACTTAACGTCTGGCATTTTTTTA
>NZ_SZWU01000039.1:1607-18788 GCF_005280935.1 Citrobacter sp. wls757
CCATGCGCTTACCGATCATTCTTGATACCGATCCCGGCATTGATGATGCCGCGGCCATTGCCGCCGCGCTGTTTGCCCCTGAGCTGGATCTGCAACTGATGACCACGGTAGCAGGCAATGTGTCGGTGGAAAAAACCACCCGTAATGCGTTGCAACTGCTGCACTTCTGGAATGCGGATGTTCCGCTGGCGCAGGGAGCATCAATGCCGCTGGTGCGACCGCTGCGTGATGCCGCTTCCGTGCACGGCGAGTCCGGTATGGAAGGGTATGAATTTGTCGAGCACGACCGGCAGGCGATGGCAAAACCCGCCTTCCAGGCGATTCGCGATGCGCTGATGCATGCCCCGCAGCCCGTGACGCTGGTGGCAATTGGCCCGCTGACCAACATTGCGCTGCTGCTGACCCATTATCCTGAATGTGTATTCAACATTCACCGTCTGGTGATTATGGGCGGCTCTGCCGGACGCGGGAACTTCACACCCAACGCCGAGTTTAATATTGCTATCGATCCCGAGGCCGCCGCGAAAGTCTTCCAGAGCGGGCTGGAGATTGTGATGTGTGGGCTGGATGTCACTAATCAGGCTATGCTCGCCCCAGACTATCTGGCGACGTTGCCTCAGCTTAACCAGACGGGAAAAATGCTGCATGCGCTGTTTAGCCATTACCGTAGCGGCAGTATGAATACAGGGTTGCGAATGCACGATCTGTGCGCCATTGCCTGGCTGGTGCGCCCGGAACTGTTTACCCAGCAGCCGTGCTTCGTGGCGGTGGAAACTCAGGGGGAATATACTTCGGGTACTACGGTGGTGGATATTGAAGGGCGTTTGGGGTATCCGGCAAATGCCCAGGTTGCACTGGATCTTGACGTTGAGGGGTTCCAGCAGTGGGTGGCAGAGGTATTTGCCCGCGCGCTGTAATCAGGTGTTGTGCAACGGCACCTTCTCGCTGAGATAATCAATCATCGCCCGCATTCTGGCGGGCATATGTTGATTGCGCGTCCATAGCAGCCACAGTTCCCCGCTGTAGTCGCTGATAAATTCCCATTCTGGCAGTACCTGGACAATCTCGCCATTGGCGAGTGCCTCGCTGGCGGTGAACAGTGGCAGGCTGCCGATTCCCAGATCCTTTTTTACCGCGTCCAGACGTACACCGGTGTGGTTGGCGGCGTAGCGGCCATGAGTCTGAATGGTCTCCATGCGCTCACCGCGTCGAAACTTCCAACGTGAATCCGCAGGTGTCTCGCCAAGACTGATACAGCTATGCTCGCGCAGTGCCTGCGGGTGCTCGGGCGTACCGTGCTTGCGTAAGTATTCGGGGGTTGCGCATATCACATGGCTGACCGGCATCAGCGGTTTCCCGTACAGGCCCGGGGAGGGCGACTGACTGATGCGCAGTGCAAGGTCGACGCCGTCGTCGATTAAATCCATATACCGGTCTTCCAGCCGAAGGCAGACGTCCACTCGCGGGTAGCGCGTAAAGAATTCGGCCATCAGTGGATGAATGACAAATCGCCCCACCGCTTTCGGCACGCTGAGGGTTAGTTGCCCTTGCGCGATGGTTTGTCGACTGCTGCCTGAGTCGACAGCCATTTGTGCCGCATGCAGCATTTCCTGCGCGTGTGCATACACAATTTTGCCCGTTTCGCTGAGCGCCAGCTTGCGCGTCGTACGGTGCAGCAGCTTACTGCCCAACGCCTTCTCGAGGCGTGAAGCGCTGCGGCTAATAGCGGAAGGCGTAGCACCCGAGGCTTTGGCGGCGGCGGAGAAGCTCCCCTGGTCGATAATCAACACAAAGGTGGCAAGGTCGGGAAGAAGATTAGGGTTCATTTGTGCGTACCAGGCAAAGATGCATTGAACCAGCGCAGGATTATCGCCGTCAGTAAAGTGAATATACTCTTCCCATCAATAGGAGAGCAATCATGACTGAACGTCTTTATTACACCAGCGATAACACTGAATGCCAGGCTAACTTACTGAGTTGCTCGGCTGAGCCGGATGGACGGTACGCGGTGGTACTGGATAGAACCCTTTTTCACCCGCAGGGAGGCGGGCAGCCTGCGGATGCGGGCTGGATTGATGGTGAGTGGGTTGAAACAGTCCTCGCGCGCGGTGACGATGTGGTGCACATTGTGGCAAAACCGCTCCTCCCCGGCATCGTGAACCTGCGTGTGGATGTCGCGTTGCGTCAACTGCACGCCCGCCTGCACTCGGCAGGACATCTTATCGGCCTGGCGGGTACAGCGTTTGGCTGGCTCCCGGTGAAAGCACACCATTGGCCCAATGAGGGGCGCATTACTTTCGCCGCCGGTGAAAACGGCACGTTACCGGATACGCTATCGTTGCAGGAGAAAATCAACGCCTGGCAGGCAGACAATCTCGCCAGACAAGTGACATTCACCGACGGGTTGCGGCAGGTTGGATTTGGTCATCTCCTCGCTTATCCCTGCGGAGGGACGCATGTTGCCCATCTCTCTGAGATTGGACCGGTGACGATTACTCAGGTGAAGATGAAAAAAGGGCAAATGATCGTCAACTACACGCTCGTGCCATAAAACCACATTCGCGAAAATATCTACGCAGACTGGCTGGTTTCTGCTCGTATTTCCGTCGTTTTCCCATCATTTTGCGCCATACTGAGTAAGTTTGACTTCTTTCCTGTGCTCCAGCAATGATTCATCCTGCGGGATGAATCATGTCTTTTACTGATATTCCCCTCTGTTTATCATTAAATTCTAATTATGGGTGTTTTCAGCTAGCGGCCTCCGGGCGCGCTGGTTACTCTGAAAACGGTTTACGCAAATTTTATAAAAGAGAATAGCTATGCATGAAGCACAAATCCGTGTCGCCATTGCCGGCGCCGGTGGCCGCATGGGACGGCAGTTAATCCAGGCCGCCATGGCGATGGAAGGTGTTCAATTGGGTGCCGCGTTAGAGCGCGAAGGCTCGTCCTTACTGGGAAGCGATGCCGGAGAATTAGCGGGGGCCGGAAAAACGGGCGTTACCGTGCAAAGCAGCCTTGACGCGGTGAAAGATGATTTCGATGTTTTCATCGATTTTACCCGCCCGGAAGGCACGCTGGCGCATCTGGCGTTTTGCCGCCAGCACGGTAAAGGGATGGTGATTGGCACCACCGGCTTTGACGATGCCGGTAAACAGGCTATTCGTGATGCCGCGCAGGAGATTGCGATTGTTTTCGCCGCGAACTTTAGCGTCGGCGTGAACGTTATGCTTAAGCTGCTGGAGAAGGCGGCGAAAGTGATGGGCGATTACACCGATATTGAGATTATTGAAGCTCACCACCGCCATAAAGTTGATGCGCCGTCAGGCACTGCGCTGGCGATGGGCGAGGCGATTGCCGGGGCGCTGGATAAGGATTTAAAAGAGTGTGCCGTCTATTCGCGTGAAGGTTACACCGGCGAGCGCGTACCGGGCACGATCGGTTTTGCCACGGTGCGGGCGGGGGATATCGTCGGTGAGCATACCGCGATGTTTGCTGATATTGGCGAGCGTATTGAGATCACGCATAAAGCGTCCAGCCGCATGACTTTTGCCAATGGCGCAGTGCGTTCGGCAATTTGGCTAAAATCAAAGTCAAATGGTCTTTTTGACATGAAAGATGTGCTTGATTTACGCAGTTTATAGCTTTCATTACCCTTCGTGATGTGGTTATTGTAATCATAATTATTTGATTACATAGGGCAATATTTTATTGCCCTTTTATTTTTGGCTTCTGAATGTGTTTTTTCTTTTAATTGGTTATTTGTCTATGTTTTGTTGGGTAATTCTGTTATCTCAATGTAAATTTTGACCAAATGGTCCACTTTTTTCTCTCCCGCATTCTGTTTTTACACTCTTTGTCTGCCGCAAGCGTTTTCCACCCTGAGTTAGCTGATCTTTTTGCCTGTTAAATCGTGTGTTTTATCCCAGTGGCGCAAAATAATAATAAAAAAAGCCCTTTTGGGTAGACTTTTGTGTGAGCTATCTCTAGAATGCCGCCGTTTGCCAGAAATCCATAGGTAAGCAAATTTGCATTGATTCATGAGGTGTTAATGAATTAATATGCAAATAAAGTGAGTGAATATTCTCTGGAGGGTGTTTTGATTAAGTCAGCGCTATTGGTTCTGGAAGACGGAACCCAGTTTCACGGTCGGGCCATAGGGGCAACAGGTTCGGCGGTTGGGGAAGTCGTTTTCAATACTTCAATGACCGGTTATCAAGAAATCCTCACTGATCCTTCCTATTCCCGCCAAATCGTCACTCTTACTTATCCTCATATCGGTAATGTCGGCACCAATGAAGCCGATGCAGAATCTTCTCAGGTACATGCGCAAGGCCTGGTCATCCGCGACCTGCCGCTGATTGCCAGCAACTTCCGCGATACTGAAGACCTCTCTTCTTACCTCAAGCGCCATAACATTGTGGCGATTGCTGATATCGATACCCGTAAGCTGACGCGTTTGCTGCGTGAAAAGGGCGCACAGAACGGCTGCATCATCGTGGGAGATAACCCGGATGCGGCGCTGGCACTGGAAAAAGCAAAAGCTTTCCCAGGCCTGAACGGTATGGATCTGGCGAAAGAAGTGACCACCGCGGAGCCTTATAGTTGGACGCAGGGGAGCTGGACGCTAGCCGGTGACCTGCCGGAAGCGAAATCTGCCGATGAAATGCCGTTCCACGTTGTGGCTTACGATTTCGGCGCCAAACGTAACATTCTGCGTATGTTAGCGGACCGCGGCTGCCGCCTGACGGTTGTACCGGCGAAAACCTCAGCAGAAGACGTTCTGAAGATGAATCCGGACGGTATTTTCCTGTCCAACGGCCCTGGCGACCCGGCGCCGTGCGACTACGCAATTACCGCGATTCAGAAATTCCTCGAAACCGATATTCCGGTATTTGGCATCTGCCTCGGCCATCAGCTGCTGGCGCTGGCGAGCGGTGCGAAGACCATTAAGATGAAGTTTGGCCACCACGGCGGTAACCATCCGGTAAAAGATATTGATAACAATACCGTGATGATCACCGCACAGAACCACGGTTTTGCCGTAGATGAAGCCTCCATGCCTGCCAACCTGCGCGTGACCCACAAGTCACTGTTCGACGGCACCTTGCAGGGGATTCATCGTACCGACAAACCGGCGTTCAGCTTCCAGGGGCACCCTGAAGCGAGTCCGGGTCCGCACGACGCTGCACCGTTGTTCGACCACTTTATCGAGTTAATTGAGCAATACCGTCAGTCCGCGAAATAATCAGGAGTAAAAGAGCCATGCCAAAACGTACAGACATAAAAAGTATCCTGATTCTGGGCGCGGGTCCGATTGTTATCGGTCAGGCGTGTGAGTTTGACTATTCCGGCGCGCAGGCGTGTAAAGCCCTGCGTGAAGAGGGTTACCGCGTTATTCTGGTGAACTCCAACCCGGCAACCATCATGACCGACCCGGAAATGGCCGATGCCACTTACATCGAGCCGATTCACTGGGAAGTGGTGCGCAAAATTATTGAGAAAGAACGCCCGGATGCAGTGCTGCCAACCATGGGCGGTCAGACAGCGCTGAACTGTGCGCTGGAACTGGAACGCCAGGGCGTACTGGCTGAGTTCGGCGTGACCATGATTGGCGCAACGGCGGATGCCATTGATAAAGCGGAAGACCGTCGTCGCTTCGATATCGCGATGAAGAAGATTGGTCTCGACACCGCACGTTCAGGCATCGCTCACACCATGGAAGAAGCGCTGGCGGTTGCCGCTGACGTTGGCTTCCCGTGCATTATCCGCCCTAGCTTCACCATGGGCGGCACCGGTGGCGGTATCGCCTACAACCGCGAAGAGTTCGAAGAAATCTGCGAACGCGGTCTGGATCTTTCCCCAACCAACGAGCTGCTGATTGATGAATCACTGATTGGCTGGAAAGAGTACGAGATGGAAGTGGTGCGTGATAAAAACGACAACTGCATCATCGTCTGCTCCATCGAAAACTTCGACGCGATGGGCATCCATACCGGTGACTCCATCACCGTAGCACCTGCCCAGACGCTGACCGACAAAGAATATCAAATCATGCGTAACGCCTCGATGGCGGTACTGCGTGAAATCGGCGTAGAAACCGGCGGCTCTAACGTCCAGTTTGCGGTAAACCCGAAAAACGGTCGCCTGATTGTCATCGAGATGAACCCGCGTGTGTCCCGCTCCTCGGCGCTGGCGTCCAAAGCCACCGGCTTCCCGATTGCGAAAGTTGCCGCCAAGCTGGCCGTAGGTTACACCCTCGACGAACTGATGAACGACATCACCGGCGGCCGTACTCCGGCCTCGTTTGAACCGTCCATCGACTACGTTGTGACGAAAATACCACGCTTCAACTTCGAGAAATTCGTTGGTGCTAACGACCGCCTGACCACGCAGATGAAATCTGTCGGTGAAGTGATGGCGATTGGCCGTACCCAGCAGGAATCGTTGCAGAAAGCGCTGCGCGGTCTGGAAGTGGGCGCGACCGGCTTCGACCCGAAAGTAAGCCTGGACGACCCGGAAGCACTGACTAAAATCCGTCGCGAGCTGAAAGACGCTGGCGCTGAGCGTATCTGGTACATCGCCGATGCCTTCCGTGCTGGCCTGTCCGTCGATGGCGTGTTCAACCTGACCAACATCGACCGCTGGTTCCTGGTGCAGATCGAAGAGCTGGTACGTCTGGAAGAAAAAGTCACCGACCTTGGCATCAACGGACTCGACGCTGACTTCCTGCGCGTACTGAAGCGCAAAGGCTTCGCCGATGCGCGTCTGGCGAAACTGGCCGGCGTTCGCGAAGCGGAAATCCGCAAACTGCGCGACCAGTACAATCTGCACCCGGTCTACAAACGCGTGGATACCTGTGCGGCAGAATTTGCCACCGACACCGCTTACATGTACTCCACCTATGAAGATGAGTGCGAAGCGAACCCGTCCGTTGACCGCGATAAAATCATGGTGCTGGGCGGTGGTCCAAACCGTATCGGTCAGGGTATTGAGTTTGACTACTGCTGCGTACACGCCTCGCTGGCGCTGCGCGAAGACGGTTACGAGACCATCATGGTCAACTGTAACCCGGAAACCGTTTCAACTGATTACGACACCTCTGACCGCCTGTACTTCGAACCGGTCACGCTGGAAGACGTACTGGAAATCGTTCGTATCGAGAAGCCGAAAGGCGTCATCGTACAGTACGGCGGGCAGACCCCGCTGAAGCTGGCGCGTGCGCTGGAAGCGGCAGGTGTACCGGTTATCGGTACCAGCCCGGATGCCATCGACCGCGCGGAAGACCGCGAGCGTTTCCAGCAGGCGGTTGACCGTCTGAAGCTGAAACAACCGGCGAATGCTACCGTAACGGCTATCGAACAGGCTGTTGAGAAGGCGAAAGAGATTGGCTACCCGCTGGTAGTGCGTCCGTCGTATGTTCTCGGTGGTCGCGCGATGGAAATCGTCTACGACGAAGCCGACCTGCGTCGCTACTTCCAGACCGCAGTCAGCGTTTCTAACGATGCGCCGGTACTGCTGGACCGTTTCCTTGACGATGCGGTTGAAGTGGACGTGGACGCTATCTGCGACGGTGAAATGGTGCTGATTGGTGGCATCATGGAGCACATCGAACAGGCGGGCGTGCACTCCGGTGACTCCGCATGTTCTCTGCCTGCTTACACCCTGAGCCAGGAAATTCAGGATGTGATGCGCCAACAGGTGCAGAAACTGGCCTTCGAACTGCAGGTTCGCGGTCTGATGAACGTCCAGTTTGCGGTGAAGAATAACGAAGTTTACCTGATTGAAGTGAACCCGCGTGCGGCACGTACCGTTCCGTTCGTCTCCAAGGCAACTGGTGTACCGCTGGCGAAAGTCGCGGCGCGCGTGATGGCCGGGAAAACGCTGGCACAGCAGGGCGTAACCAAAGAAGTTATCCCGCCGTACTACTCGGTAAAAGAAGTGGTGCTGCCGTTCAACAAATTCCCGGGCGTTGACCCGCTGTTAGGGCCAGAAATGCGCTCTACCGGGGAAGTGATGGGCGTGGGCCGTACCTTCGCGGAAGCGTTCGCCAAGGCACAGCTGGGCAGCAGCTCCACCATGAAAAAACAGGGTCGTGCACTGCTCTCCGTTCGCGAAGGCGATAAAGAGCGCGTGGTTGACCTGGCAGCGAAACTGCTGAAGTTTGGCTTCGAGCTGGATGCGACGCACGGGACCGCGATTGTTCTGGGTGAAGCGGGTATCAATCCACGTCTGGTGAACAAGGTGCATGAAGGTCGTCCGCACATTCAGGACCGTATCAAGAATGGCGAGTACACCTATATCATCAACACCACCGAAGGTCGTCAGGCGATTGAAGACTCCAAGCTTATTCGCCGCAGCGCGCTGCAGTACAAAGTGCATTATGACACTACGCTGAACGGCGGTTTCGCCACAGCGATGGCGTTGAATGCCGATGCCACCGAGAAGGTAACCTCGGTGCAGGAAATGCACGCGCAGATCAAAAAGTAATAAACAAAAGGTCCGGTGAATATTGCTCTAACCGGATCTGTAATATAATTTTGAAAGGGTTTCTGTAAAGAAACCCTTTTTTTGTCTTGCGTAAGGTCATTCCTGGACAAGTCCGTTTCCGTAACCACATTTTCAATGTAATAAGCACGATATTGCTCACACTAATCAACATTCAAGTCGCATACTATCCTTTATATCCACAATTTTAATATGGCTTAGTTTTTATTAATTTGGACAGGCCGTAGCCAGATTTTTAATTTGTGAAAATGGTGTGCTTATGTGTGAAAAATATGTTGAAAGACCGCTTTATTTGTTAATTGCTGACTGGATGATGGCCGAGGATCGTTGGATCACCGCAAAGGAAATTTCCCGCCATTTTGATATCGAGCACTGCAAAGCAATTAATACGCTCTCTTATATTCTGTCGGAAGTGGGAGAAATTGTTTGTGAAGTTAAGATGATCCCTAATCAGATTGCCGGTCGGGGTTGTCAGTGCCAGCGTCTGGTGAAAGTCGTGAGTATTGACTCTCATCTCTACAGCCGACTGAATCACAATTTGCAGGAGAAAAAGGTGAGCATGGCGAAAACGCCACGCCTGTCTGCCGTTCCTCCAACAGAGCTCAACCGTGAGCAGAAATGGCAGATGATGCTCTCCAAGAGTATGCGTCGCTAATAATCAGTTTGCCTGATGGCGGCATAAACGGTGATTGACGCGTAGGCCGGATAAGCGTGAGCGCATCCGGCATCAATTACTGTGCTGATTTGGGTTTTACGTCCGTTGTGCCTTTCAGGCGTGGCCGGTTTTCTTCGACCCGCGTTAAGGGCAGTGTTTCGTGTAGACCTGTGTGGCAGCGAGTTGCAAGATCCTGATACTCTTTGGTGTTTAGCCGTTTCCAGTGCAGTTCCTGGTCCGTGACTTCACGCAATACGCGAGCGGGTGAGCCAACCAGCATCTGCCTTGCCTCTCCCTGAAATCCGGCTTTGACAAAGCTCATGGCGGCGACAATGCTCTCTTCGCCAATTACTGCGCCGTCCATAATGACGCTGTTCATACCGATCAGCGCATCTCTGCCCACCACGCAACCGTGCAGGATTGCGCCATGGCCGATGTGTCCGTTCTCATGCACGATGGTGTCGGTGTCGCAGTAGCCGTGCATGATGCAGCCATCCTGCAAATTAGAACCAGCCTCCAGGATCAAGCGACCATAGTCACCGCGCAATGACGCGTGCGGGCCAATATAAACTCCGGCACCCACTATGACATCGCCAATCAGCACGGCGCTGGGATGGACAAAGGCATCCGGATGTACCACCGGAATCAGGCCCTCAAAGGCGTAGTAGCTCATCGTTTTATCTCGGTTTTATTGCCGGATAAGCGAATCGCTATCCGGCATCGGCACATTAACGACCTTTCCACACCGGGTCGCGTTTTTCGGCAAACGCCTGCGGTCCTTCAAGCGCATCTTCCGAATGCAGTACAGATGGATAGTGCTTCAGCACGCCGCTGCGGATGTAGCGGTAGCCTTCTTCCACCGGCATTTCGCTGGTGGTGCGATAGATCTCTTTCAGTGCGGCGATAGCCAGCGGGGCGCTATTGACCAACTGCTGCGCCAGTTCACGCGCGCTATCCATCAGTTCGCCCTGGCTGACAACGCGGTTGACGATACCCCAACGCAGCGCTTCTTCGGCGCTCATTCGTCTGCCGGTCATCACCATTTCGTTGACGATTGCCGGTGGCAGCAGCTTAGGCAGACGCAGTACGCCGCCGCTGTCAGGCACGATCCCGAGCTTGGCTTCCGGCAGTGCGAAGCTGGCATTTTCCGCGCAGACAATAAAATCCGCTGCCAGCGCCAATTCAAAACCACCGCCAAACGCATAGCCGTTTACCGCAGCGATGACCGGCTTATCGAGATCGAAAATTTCGGTTAAACCGGCGAAGCCGCCTGGGCCAAAATCGGCATCTGGCGCTTCACCTTCAGCTGCTGCTTTTAAATCCCAGCCTGCAGAAAAGAATTTCTCACCGCCGCCGGTGATAATCGCTACGCGTAATTCCGGGTCGTCACGAAAATTAAGAAACGCTTCACCCATGGCAAAGCTGGTTTTGGCGTCAATGGCATTGGCTTTAGGCCGGTCGAGGGTAATTTCCAGGATCGGGCCGTTACGGGTCAGATGTAATGAATCACTCATAGTTCATCTCCAGATAAATAGATTTCCCGGCAGGAGGAGTTCCTGTCGGAAGGGTTATTTCAGATTTTTTTTGATTATTTTTCCTGAACAATTGCGCGGCAGGTCGGTTCTTATCTCCATAAAAGAGGGAACCTTGAATTTCGCCATATTGTTTTCGCAGAAGCTGAAGAACTCGGCTTCGCTTAATGTTTCACCTTCATTAAGGACGATAAACGCTTTAATGGCTTCATCACGGATCGAATCTTTAATACCGACAACCACAATGTCCTGAATTTTGGGATGCGCAGAAATAATATTTTCCAGCTCGACGCAGGAGACATTTTCCCCGCCGCGTTTAATCATGTTGCAGCGCCTGTCGACGAAATAAAAATAGCCATCCTCATCCTGATAGCCCGAATCACCGGTATGTAACCAGCCCTCAGGTTCCAGCGCTTTGGCGGTAGCCTCCGGCTGCGCGTAGTACTCTTTGAAGATTGTTTTGCCCGGCACGCCTTTAATACAGATTTCGCCAATTTCTCCGGCGGGCAGGGGACGGTTGTGATCGTCACGGATTTCGGCTTCATAGCTAAATCCCACGCGGCCAATGGAGGGCCAGCGTCGTTTGTCACCGGGACGGTCGCCGATAATACCGACGATGGTTTCAGTCATACCGTAGGAGGTCAGCAGCCTGACGCCAAAGCGTTCGGTAAAATCGTCTTTTTCCTGCTCGGATAAATTGAGGTAGAACATCACTTCGCGCAGGTGATGCTGTCTGTCGGTTGGTGCAGCGGGCTGCACCATTAGCGTTCTGATCATCATCGGAATGCATTCGGTAACCGTCGCCTTATATCTATGCACCTGATTCCAGAACGCCCTGGCACTGTACTTCTCTAGCAGCACAAAGGTGCTGCCAGCGGAGAATGCGGGCATTGCGGCGGTACACTGACAGTCGATATGAAACGCGGGCATCACCGTCATGTAGACGTCATCATCGCGCAGGGCGATTTGCCAGGCAGAGTAGTAGCCTGCAAAACGCAGGTTGTAGTGGGTAATTACCACCCCTTTAGGCCGCGAGGTGGTGCCTGAGGTAAACAGAATTTCCGCCGTATCGTCAGTGGATAACGCGGGCGTATAGCACAGCGTGGTGGACTGGCGGGATTGCAGTTGGGTAAAGTGACTCACACCGTCGTCAGCCGGAAGCTGTTCGCCAATCAGACAGATATGATTAAGCGGGGTGCTATTTTCCAGTCGTATCTGGCGGTACATAGGATAAAACTGGGCGCTGGTGACCAGCAGACTTACCTGGCTGTTTTGCAGGATCCAGGCACTTTCTTCACCCAGCAAGCGGGCATTAATCGGTACCATGATGGCGCCAATTTTTGCCAGCCCAAACCAGCAAAAAATGAATTCCGGACAGTTATCCAGATGCAATGCGACCTTATCGCCCTTGCGGATCCCTAAGGAATGGAACAGGTTTGCCGTGCGGTTAATCTCTTCATTGAGCGAGGCATAGCTAAACTGCCGAACGATTCCTTCGCAGGATTCGAAAATTAACGCCGTTTTATCTCCGTACACCCCGGCCAGGTCGTCCCACATCTGACGTAAGTTTTGTCCGCCAACGATATCCATATTGCTTTATCCACTGAAATCAGGCGTGAGCGCTAACCATCGAGGGGTCAGCGCATCGCGTTTATTCCTCAACTCTGGCCAGGCCTTTGCCGACCAGCTCATTTATGTCTGCTTCGCTATAACCAATATTTTTCAGAATGGCGGCAGTATCCATGCCATGTGACGGCATGCCACGCCAGATTTTCCCCGGGTTGTTTTTAAATTTCGGCATGATGTTTGGCCCTTTGCAGGTGCGGCCATCCATTGTTTGCCACTGCGTAATCGATTCACGGGCAACGTACTGCGGGTTGCCTTCCAGTTCAGGAATAGTCAGCACCTTCGCGCAGGCGATGTTCAGCTCAGCAAAGCGCGCCTGGACTTCGGCGATGGTGTGCGTTGCCAGCCAGGCGTCCAGTTTCTCTTCCACAAGCGGGCCGTAAGGGCATTCCACACGATGGATAAGCTGGGTGCCTTCCGGGACTTCCGGTGTGCCAAGAATGTGGGCGAGGCCAATATCCTTGAAGCATTCGTTGATTTGCGTGATGCCGACCAGCTCCATGACGATATAGCCATCGGCGCATTTATACAGACCGCAGCCAGCGTAATACGGGTCTTTGCCTTTGGTCATGCGTGGGCAAATTTCGCCGCCGTTGAAGTAATCCATCATGAAATACTGACCCATGCGCAGCATCACTTCGTACATAGCGATATCGATGCTTTCACCTTTACCCGTTTCGCGCACTTTGTGCAGGGCCGCCAGTGCTGCTGTCGTTGCGGTCATCCCGGAGAAGTAATCGGCGGTGTACGGGAAGGCGGGCATTGGCTGATCCACGTCGCCGTTTTGGATCAGATAGCCGCTGAACGCCTGTGCGATGGTGTTATACGCCGGAAGATTGGTGTACTCCTCGGTACCAAACTGGCCAAAGCCTGAAAGGTGGGCGATAACCAGCTTCGGGTTATGTTCCCACAGCACTTCATCGGTAATACCGCGGCGGGCAAAGGCCGGGCCTTTACTGGCTTCAATGAAAATATCGGTGGTTTCCATCAGCTTCAGAAACGCTTCCCGGCCTTCATCTTTGAAAATATTCAGCGACAGGGCGTGCAGGTTACGGCGTGAGAGCTGCGGATAGTTAGGCTGTACGCGGATGGTATCGGCCCATGCGACGTTTTCAATCCAGATAACCTCAGCGCCCCATTCGGCGAACATCTGTCCGGCGAACGGACCGGCAATTTCGATCCCTGAAAAGACAACGCGTACCCCGGAAAGCGGGCCGAAGGCTGGCATTGGTAAATGATTCATCATTTTTCTCCTGGCATTTATGGATGTCCATGTAGGCTGGATAAGGCGCTCGCGCCGCCATCCGGCATTGATTGCCTGATGGCGACGCTAAGGCGTCTTATCAGGCCTACAGGTTGCGTCGTTCTATCGGTATTGCTTGAGTACCGCACGACCTAACGTCAGGATCTGCATTTCGTCAGAACCACCAGAAACACGGTCAACGCGCAGGTCACGCCAGAAACGCGTGATGCGGTGGTTGCCCGCGATACCAACACCTCCCAGTACCTGCATGGCGGTGTCTACCACTTCAAACGCGGCGTTGGCGCAGAAGTATTTACACATTGCCGCGTCACCAGAAGTAATGGTGCCGTTATCCGCTTTCCATGCGGCTTCCAACAGCATGTTTTTCATGGAGTTCAGTTTGATCGCCATGTGTGCGAACTTCTCCTGGATTAGCTGGAAACGGCCGATCGTTTCGCCAAACTGTACGCGTTGGTTGGCGTAGCGCGCGGCGTCTTCAAAAGCGCACATTGCCGTACCGTAGTTGGTCAGCGCGACGAGGAAGCGTTCATGGTCAAACTCTTCTTTCACACGGTTGAAGCCATTACCTTCCCGACCGAACATGTCTTTCTCGTCCAGTTCAACGTCATCAAAGGTGATTTCACAGCAGCTATCCATGCGCAGACCGAGTTTCTCCAGTTTGTTGACCTTGATACCCGCTTTGCTCATGTCAACAAACCACTCGGTATAAACAGGTTTATCCGGTGATGCACCATCTCTCGCCATCACTACGATGTACGGGGTATAGGCGCTACTGGTGATAAAGCACTTACTGCCATTAAGATAAACCTTACCATTTTTGCGTGTATAAGTGGTTTTCAGACTGCCAACATCCGATCCCGCTCCCGGTTCGGTGATAGCAGAGTTCCACATCTGCTTACCGGTCCCCTGGAACGCCATGATTTTATCGATTTGCTCTTGGGTACCTTCACGCAGAAAAGTGTTAAAACCGCCTGGTAATTGGTACAACACGTAAGTCGGTGCGCCAAGACGTCCGAGTTCCATCCAGACGGCGGCAACGGTGACAAAACCGGCTTCCAGCCCGCCGTGTTCTTCCGGGATCAACAGGCTATCGATGCCCATATCCGCCAGCGCTTTTACAAAACGCTCAGGGTAGACGCTGTCGCGATCGCACTCGGCAAAATAAGCTTCCCAGTTCTCACTGGCCATCAGTTCACGAATACCGGCGACAAACAGTTCCTGCTCGTCATTTAAGTTGAAATCCATCTTTCAGCCTCTTGATCAATTGGGTTAATAAGAATTACTTGTCTTTCCAGTGCACTTTGGCGTCTTTAATAAAGGACAGCGTCACCATGATGTTGACGAAGAACAGCGGACATCCCCCGGCGATAATTGCGGTCTGAATAGGCTTCAGCCCACCCAGCGCCAGCAGAACGATGCCGATGACGCCGACCAGAACGGACCAACCGATACGCACCAACAGCGGCGGTTCTTCACCATCACGAACTTCGCGACAGGTGGACATCGCCAGGGTGTAGGAGCAGGCGTTAATCAGCGTGACGGTGGCAATAAAGCAGAGGATAAAGAATCCCCACATGGTGGCGGTGCTGAGCGGTAAAGCAGCCCAGGTTTCGATAATGGCGCGCGCCACGCCGTGTTGTTCAATCAGTTGCGGGATGTTGAGAATGTTGTTATCAATCAGCAGCAGCGTGTTGCTGCCAAGGACGGTCCACAGGATCCAGGTGGAAGCGGTCAGGCCCAGTACCATCCCGAAACACAGTTCACGTACGGTACGACCGCGAGAAATACGTGCCAGGAAGATACTCATCTGGATAGCGTAAATAACCCACCACGCCCAGTAGAAAACAGTCCAGCCCTGCGGGAAGCCGCCTTTGCCGATGGCATCGGTATAGAACAGCATGCGCGGCAGATGCATCAGCAGCATGCCGACCGAGTCGGTGAAGTAGTTCATGATGAAGCTGGCGCCGCTGACGATAAACACCCAGCCGAGCATCAGGAAGCTCAGATAACTACGTACGTCGCTGGCGATCTTGACCCCTTTTTGCAGGCCGCAGGCCACGCAAATGGCGTTCAATATGATCCAGCAGGTAATGATGATGGCGTCGAGTTGCAGCGTATGTGGAATACCGAACAGCCATTGCATACACTCGGTTACCAGCGGGGTAGCGAGACCGAGGCTGGTGCCCATCGCGAAGATCAGCGCCACCAGATAGAAGTTATCGACGATGGTGCCGAACAAGCCCTTAGCATGCTTCTCGCCAACTAACGGTACCAGCGTGGAACTGGGGCGGATAACGTCCATTTTGCGTACAAAGAAGAAGTAGGCGAACGCGACTGAAAGGAAGCTGTAGGTCGCCCACGGCAGCGGTCCCCAGTGGAACAAGCTGTACGCCAGAGCTATCTCTTTTGCGCCAACGGAGTTGGGGGCGAGAGCAAACGGCGGGGTAGAGATATAGTAGTAGATCTCGATGGAACCCCAGAACAGCACCGCGGCGGATGTACAGGAAGCGAACATCATAAAAATCCAGCTGGCGGTACTAAACTCAGGTTTTTCGTCGCCTAATTTCTTTTTCGAATACGGGCCAAAGACCAACCAGAACCAGCCGAAGAGCATGACGACCATATACCATTCGAATGCCCAACCCCAGACGTTGGTGACATAACTGAATACCGCATTAATAACGACGTTAGCGGCATCAAGATCTCTTACTGTTAACCAACAAAGTATCCCAACAATTATTAATGGCGGAAAAAAAACCTTCGGTTCAATTCCCGACTTTCTCTTTTCATTTTTCATAAGTGAATTCCAGTGTGAAAACGAAATTTATTTAGCGTGCCCGTATGTGATCGTTTGTTTATTTATTATTAATGATTTGTTGATAACCTTTTAACCTCTGGGCGCCTCAGTGAGTAACTCATAATGGGTATTCATTTCCGGCTATTCTGTTATCTGCGTCACACTTTCTTATGCTGGTTATTTTGTCTGAAAATACAAATAATTCCCTTATTAATCATAATGTTGATGTTGCTTTTTTAACTTTTTTAAGTGACTGACGTTCAATATTGTTGAACCAGCAAACAATATTGAAAATTTTCGTATTTGACATGTTTCTTTCAATATTGGTGAGGTGCATAACACTATTGAAAGTTACGAATATCAATGTGTGACATTTTCAATATTGGTGATTAATGTTTTATTTCCGAATTAAAGAGCGTGATATCTGTATTTAACACCGCCGATATAAATACGTTTCCTTCATGATTTCTGGAGATGCAATGAAGATAATTACTTGCTACAAATGCGTACCTGATGAGCAGGATATTGCGATTAATAATGCTGATGGAACACTCGATTTCAGCAAAGCAGATGGCAAAATCAGCCAATATGATCTGAATGCGATCGAAGCGGCTTGCCAGTTAAAACAGCAGGTGGGAGAGGCTCAGGTTGTGGCCATGAGCGTCGGCGGCAAAGCGCTGACCAATGCAAAAGGGCGCAAAGATGTGCTCTCCCGTGGCCCTGATGAACTGATTGTTGTCATTGACGATCAATTTGAACAGGCGCTGCCGCAACAAACCGCCACTGCGCTGGCTGCCGCCGC
>NZ_SZWU01000039.1:18830-52627 GCF_005280935.1 Citrobacter sp. wls757
AGGTTTTGATCTGCTTATTTGCGGCGACGGTTCTTCCGATCTTTATGCACAGCAGGTTGGTCTGCTGGTGGGCGAAATGCTGAACGTGCCGGCGATTAACGGCGTGAGTAAAATCCTCTCTCTTACCGACAGCACGCTGACGGTAGAGCGTGAACTGGAAGATGAAGTTGAAACCCTGAGTATCCCGCTTCCGGCGGTGATCGCGGTCTCTACCGACATCAACACCCCTCAAATCCCTTCCATGAAAGCCATTCTTGGTGCAGCGAAAAAACCGGTCCAGGTCTGGTCGTCTGCGGACATTGGGCTGAACGGCGCGCAAGCGTATTCCGAACAACAGGTTGCCGCACCGAAGCAGCGCGAGCGTCAGCGCGTTGTGATTGAAGGTGACGGTGAAGAACAGATTGCCGCGTTTGTCGAGAATCTTCGCAAAATCATTTAATTATCAGGGGATGTTATGAACAAATTTTCCAGTGTCTGGGTATTCAGCGATACCCCTTCTCGTCTGCCGGAACTGATGAATGGTGCGCAGGCTTTAGGTGAAAACGTTAACACGTTTGTGCTCAGCGATGAGGACTGCGCGGCGGCATGCCATTTAGGCGCAGATCATGTCTGGCTGCTCAGCGGCAAACCAGAAGACCGTATGGTTGAAGACTACGCCGATGCGATGGCCGAAACCATTCGTCAGCACAGCGAGGGCGGCGCGGTGCTGCTGCCGAATACGCGTCGGGGCAAGCTGTTAGCGGCAAAGCTGGGCTTTCGCTTGTCGGCTGCGGTCTCAAACGACGCCAGCGCAGTCGCGGTGCAGGACGGAAAAGCGGCGGTCAAACATATGGTCTACGGCGGCCTGGCGATGGGAGCAGAAACAATCGCTTCACCGTTTGCCGTGATCACTCTCAGCAGCGGAACGTTTGACGCGCAGCAACCGGATACCGCTCACAGCGGCGAGGTGCACACCGTCCAGTGGCAGGCTCCGACTATCGCCGTGACCCGTACGGCAACGCAGGCGCGTCAGAGCAACAGCGTTGATCTCGACAAAGCCCGTCTGGTGGTCAGCGTGGGACGTGGTATTGGTAGCAAAGAAAATATCTCGCTGGCCGAAGCGCTGTGCCAGGCGATTGGCGCTGAGCTGGCCTGTTCCCGTCCAGTGGCGGAAAACGAGAAGTGGATGGAGCACGAACGCTACGTCGGCATTTCCAACCTGATGCTCAAGCCAGAACTGTACCTGGCCGTGGGGATCTCCGGGCAGATCCAACATATGGTCGGCGCCAACGGCGCGCAGACGATTTTCGCCATCAACAAAGATAAAAATGCGCCGATCTTCCAGTACGCAGATTTTGGCATCGTTGGCGATGCGCTGAAGATCCTGCCTGCGCTGACGGCTGCTCTGGCGCGTTAAACCATTCGGGCAGGGTGCGAAAGTATCCTGCCACTGACAGGAGTACGTATGTCCGAAGATATCTTTGATGCCATCATCGTGGGTGCAGGTCTGGCCGGTTCGGTTGCGGCGCTGGTGCTGGCTCGGGAAGGTGCACAGGTGCTGGTCATCGAGCGCGGTAATTCTGCTGGCGCGAAGAATGTCACCGGTGGGCGCATGTATGCGCATAGCCTGGAACGCATCATTCCCGGCTTTGCTGAGCAGGCCCCCATTGAACGCATAATCACCCACGAAAAACTCGCCTTTATGACCGACAAAGGGGCGATGACCATCGACTATTGCAATGGTGAAGAGGCCGCATCGTCGCAGGTTTCTTATTCCGTCTTACGCAGCAAATTTGACGCCTGGCTGATGGAGCAGGCCGAGGAGGCGGGAGCCCAGCTTATCACCGGTATTCGGGTGGATAACGTTGTGCAACGCGAAGGCAAAGTCGTGGGCGTGGAAGCCGACGGCGATATTCTGGAAGCCAAAGTGGTGATCCTCGCTGACGGGGTGAATTCTCTGTTGGCAGAAAAACTGGGCATGGCAAAGCGCGTTGAGGCATCGCATGTTGCCGTTGGCGTAAAAGAGCTGATCGAATTGCCAAAATCGGTGATTGAAGATCGTTTCCAGTTACAGGGGAACGAAGGTGCAGCTTGCCTGTTTGCCGGTTCTCCAACCGATGGGTTGATGGGCGGGGGCTTCCTCTATACTAATGAAACGACCCTTTCTCTGGGGCTGGTCTGCGGTCTTCATCATCTGAAAGATGCTAAAAAATCGGTCCCACAAATGCTGGAAGATTTCAAACAGCATCCGGCGGTTGCCCCACTGATCGCCGGTGGCAAGCTGGTGGAATATGCCGCGCACGTCGTACCGGAGGCCGGTATGAATATGCAGCCTGAACTGGTGGGTGACGGTGTGCTGATTGCCGGTGATGCTGCCGGAATGTGTATGAACCTCGGCTTTACCATCCGTGGTATGGATCTCGCCATATCTGCAGGCGAAGCGGCGGCGAAAACGGTGCTTTCCGCGATGAAGCGCGACGACTTCAGCAAACAGTCGCTGGGCGAATACCGTCAGCATCTCGATGATGGTCCAATGCGCGATATGCGCATGTATCAGAAGCTTCCCGCTTTCCTTGATAACCCACGCATGTTTACCGCCTATCCCGAAATGGCGGTCAGCATCGCGCGCGACTTGTTCACCGTGGATGGCTCTGCTCCGGTGCCAATGCGCAAAAAAATCCTGCGTCATGCGAAGAAAGTGGGCTTCATCAACCTGATGAAAGATGGCCTGAAAGGAGTGACCGTATTATGACATCTCCCGTCAATGTGGACGTCAAACTGGGCGTCAATAAGTTCAATGTGGATGAAGACAGCCCGCACATCATTCTCAAAACCGATCCTGATAAACAGGCGCTGGAAGTACTGATTAAAGCTTGTCCAGCCGGACTGTATAAAAAGCAGGACGACGGCAGCGTCCGTTTTGATTACGCCGGATGCCTGGAGTGCGGAACGTGCCGCATTCTCGGACTTGATACAGCGTTGGAAAAATGGGAATACCCGCGCGGGACATTTGGCGTGGAGTTTCGCTACGGCTAATAAGTATGAGGTTGTGCACCCGTAGGTCGGATAAGACGTGGTAGCGTCGCCATCCGGCAATCATGTGGCGCCAATGCCGGATGGCGGCGTAAACGCCTTATCCGGCCTACAGATGACGCTTTGCCCGTGTTGAAACAGGAAGTCGCTATGCAGCAGCCCAGGAACTTTGATGACATCAAATTTACCTCTATTCACCGCCGGATAATGCTGTGGGGAAGCGGTGGGCCATTTCTGGATGGTTATGTGCTGGTGATGATTGGCGTGGCGCTGGAACAGCTCACGCCAGCGTTGAAACTGGACGCACAGTGGATTGGTCTGCTGGGGGCGGGCACGCTCGCCGGTCTGTTTGTGGGGACGTCGCTGTTTGGCTACATTTCCGATAAGGTCGGGCGGCGCAAAATGTTTATCATCGATATTATTGCCATTGGCGTGATATCGGCGGCAACCATGTTTGTTTCCTCGCCCATTGAGCTGTTGGTAATGCGTGTGCTGATCGGTATTGTGATTGGTGCCGATTATCCGATTGCTACCTCGATGATTACCGAGTTCTCCAATACCCGCCAGCGCGCTTTCTCCATCGGTTTTATCGCCGCGATGTGGTATGTCGGCGCCACCTGTGCCGATCTGGTCGGTTACTGGCTGTATGATGTTGAAGGAGGATGGCGCTGGATGCTGGGCAGCGCGGTGATCCCTTGTATTTTGATCCTGATTGGGCGCTTCGATCTTCCTGAATCGCCGCGCTGGCTGCTGCGTAAAGGTCGGGTGAAAGAGTGTGAAGCGATGATGATCAAACTGTTCGGCGAACCGGTGGTGTTCGACGAAGAGGCGCCGCAGGAGACGCGCTTCCTGCAGCTGTTTAACCGCCGTCATTTCCCGTTTGTCCTGTTTGTCGCCGCTATCTGGACCTGTCAGGTGATCCCGATGTTCGCCATTTATACCTTTGGTCCGCAGATTGTTGGACTGTTGGGGCTTGGTGCCGGGAAAAGCGCGGCGTTGGGCAATGTGGTGATAAGCCTGTGCTTTATGCTGGGGTGCATTCCACCCATGTTCTGGCTTAATAGCGCGGGCCGTCGGCCATTGTTAATTGGCAGCTTTATTATGATGACGCTGGCGCTGGCCGTGCTCGGGTTAATTCCTGATATGGGAGCGTGGCTGGTGGTGCTGGCGTTTGCCGTGTACGCCTTTTTCTCGGGGGGACCGGGAAATCTTCAGTGGCTGTACCCAAATGAACTGTTCCCTACCGACATTCGCGCGTCTGCCGTCGGGGTGATTATGTCCTTAAGCCGCATCGGCACCATTGTTTCAACCTGGGCGCTGCCGGTGTTCATTACCAAATACGGGATCAGCAATGTCATGCTGATGGGCGCAGGAATTTCGCTGATTGGCCTGCTGGTGTCCATCGCTTTCGCCCCGGAAACGCGAGGTCTGACGCTGGCGCAAACCAGTCAAATGACGATTCGCAGTAAGCCCGTGACCAGGGCGAGTTATTAGGAGTGTTCTGTATTTTCCCTGCAACTCAGTCAGTTAGCCTACAGTTAACTGGGTATATCACTGAAAACAACTGAAAAGCAGGGAGAACACCATGCAAAAACATATCCTGATCACCTCAATTTTTACCGCAGCAGCACTGTTTACCGTGGCCGGTTGTTCCTCAAACCAGGCGGTTAAAACCACCGATGGCAAAACAATCGTCACTGACGGCAAACCGCAAGTCGATGATGATACTGGCCTGGTGTCGTATAAAAATGCGCAAACGGGTAAGACGGAACAGATTAACCGCGATCAGGTTAAAGATATGAGTGAACTGGATAACTAGTTCAGTTTTCTCCATTCAGCCACTCAATAATATTGACTGTTAGCCTGTGGATTAAGTGACTAAACTCACTGTTATTACAATAATGCAGTGAAACAGGCTAATCATGATCCTCATCATTTATGCGCACCCCTATCCGCAGCATTCGCATGCGAATAAGCGGATGCTTGAACAGGCAAGGACGCTGGAGGGCGTGGAGATCCGCTCGCTCTACCAGCTCTACCCCGACTTCAATATTGATATTGCCGCTGAACAGGATGCGCTGGCACGCGCTGATTTGATCATCTGGCAGCATCCGATGCAGTGGTACAGCACACCTCCATTACTCAAGCTGTGGATGGATAAAGTCCTTTCGCACGGCTGGGCGTATGGCCATGGCGGTACTGCGCTGCACGGTAAACATCTGCTGTGGGCGGTGACGACCGGCGGCGGTGAAAACCACTTCGATATTGGCTCCCATCCCGGATTTGATGTGCTTTCTCAACCCTTACAGGCGACGGCACTTTATTGTGGCCTCAAATGGCTACCGCCGTTTGCGATGCACTGTACGTTTATCTGTGATGATGAAACCCTGCAAGCGCAGGCGCGTCACTACAAACAGCGTCTGATGGAATGGCAGGAGGCACACCATGGATAGCCATACGCTGATACAGGCGCTGATTTATCTCGGATCGGCGGCACTGATTGTCCCCATCGCCGTACGGCTGGGACTCGGGTCGGTACTGGGGTATCTCATCGCCGGGTGCATTATCGGCCCATGGGGCCTGAGGCTGGTGACGGACGCCGAATCCATCCTGCATTTTGCGGAGATCGGTGTGGTGCTGATGCTGTTTGTCATTGGTCTGGAGCTGGATCCGCAACGTTTGTGGAAACTGCGAGCCTCGGTGTTCGGCGGCGGCGCATTGCAAATGGTGGTCTGCGGAGGCCTGATTGGTGCGTTCTGTATGTTCCTCGGCCTGCGCTGGCAGGTAGCGGAGCTGATCGGCATGACGCTGGCGCTTTCCTCTACGGCCATCGCTATGCAGGCAATGAATGAACGCAACCTGATGGTTTCGCAAATGGGCCGCAGCGCGTTTGCCGTGCTGCTGTTCCAGGACATCGCTGCTATTCCACTGGTGGCGATGATCCCATTATTGGCAGCGAGTGGCGCATCAACAACGCTTGGGGCGTTTGCATTGTCTGCCCTTAAGGTAGCGGGCGCACTGGTGCTGGTGGTGCTGTTAGGTCGTTATGTCACACGTCCTGCCTTGCGTTTTGTCGCCCGTTCGGGCCTGCGGGAAGTGTTCAGTGCCGTTGCGCTGTTCCTCGTGTTTGGCTTCGGTCTGCTGTTGGAAGAGGTTGGATTGTCGATGGCGATGGGGGCATTCCTGGCCGGGGTGCTGCTGGCAAGCTCTGAGTATCGTCACGCGTTGGAAAGCGACATTGAACCATTTAAAGGACTGCTGCTGGGGCTGTTTTTCATCGGTGTAGGGATGTCTATCGACTTTGGTACGCTGATTGATAATCCCTTGCGCATTATCATTCTACTGGTCGGTTTCCTGGTTATCAAAACCGTCATGCTGTGGTTGATAGCGAAACCGTTGCAGGTGCCGAACAAGCAGCGTCGCTGGTTTGCCGTATTATTAGGGCAGGGCAGTGAGTTTGCCTTTGTGGTGTTTGGCGCGGCGCAAATGGCAAATGTGCTCGATCCTGACTGGGCGAAATCGCTGACGCTGGCGGTGGCATTGTCGATGGCGGCTACACCGATTTTGCTGGTGATTTTGACGCGTCTGGAAAAATCGGCGACTGAAGAAGAGCGCGAAGCCGATGAAATCGATGAGGAGCAACCGCGGGTGATCATCGCCGGGTTTGGGCGATTTGGCCAGATAACCGGTCGTTTGCTGTTGTCGAGCGGGGTCAAAATGGTGGTTCTTGATCATGACCCGGACCATATCGAAACGCTGCGTAAATTCGGGATGAAGGTTTTCTATGGCGACGCGACCCGGATGGATCTGCTGGAGTCTGCCGGGGCGGCGAAAGCTGAAGTTATTATTAATGCCATTGACGATCCGCAAACCAGCCTGCAATTAACCGAAATGGTGAAAGAGCATTTCCCGCATCTGCAAATTATTGCTCGTGCGCGCGACGTGGATCATTACATCCGCCTGCGCCAGGCGGGCGTGGATATGCCGGAACGTGAAACCTTTGAAGGTGCACTGAAGACCGGACGTCTGGCGCTGGAAGGTCTCGGGCTAGGGCGCTATGAGGCACGTGAACGGGCTGACGTATTCCGCCGATTCAATACCATGATGGTAGAGGAGATGGTGAAAGGGGAAAATGACGCGACTTCCCGCGCGGCCGTTTATAAACGCACCAGCGCAATGCTGAGTGAAATTATTGCGGAAGATCGTCAGCACTTATCGTTAATTCAGCGCCATGGCTGGCAAGGCACGGATGAAGGTAAGCATACGGGCGACGTCGCCGATGAGCCGGAAGTGAAACCGTCAGCATAGGGTAAAAAATGTGATGTTCTGCAAACTTTACTGCTAATTGGCTGTTTTTGAACTACTGTAATGCTGGCGTACCACCTTAAATAGGTCGGTTCGCCAGCAGAACGGAAAATTTTCCTGTTCATCCTCTTTCCGCCAGTCGACGAAAGATTGCGCTTTCCGTATAGTGGCGACAATTTTTTTGTATCCGGGAAATATTCAATGATCAGTCTGATTGCGGCGTTAGCGGTAGATCGCGTCATCGGTATGGAGAACGCCATGCCGTGGAACCTCCCTGCCGATCTCGCCTGGTTTAAACGTAATACCTTAAACAAGCCGGTTGTCATGGGACGCCACACCTGGGAATCCATCGGGCGACCGTTACCTGGGCGTAAAAATATCGTCATCAGCAGTAAGCCTGGCACCGACGATCGCGTGCAGTGGGTGAAGTCTGTGGATGAAGCAATTGCGGCCTGCGGCGATGAACCTGAAATTATGGTAATTGGCGGTGGGCGTGTGTATGAGCAGTTCCTGCCAAAAGCACAGAAACTGTATCTGACGCACATTGATGCGGAAGTGGAAGGGGATACGCATTTCCCGGACTACGAACCGGATGACTGGGAATCGGTGTTCAGTGAATTCCACGATGCCGACGCGCAAAACTCTCACAGCTACTGCTTCGAGATTCTGGAACGTCGTTAATACTGTAAGTGCCGGATGGCGGCGAAACGCCTTATCATCCAGCTAATGTAGGCCGGATAAGGTGCGAGCACCGCATCCGGCAAACGACTATCAGGCGTTGACCGCTTCGCCAGGATCCAGATTCAGATGGCGATTTGACGGCTGCACGAAGTACTGTTTGTCTTCCCAGCGCAGACAGGTGAGATCGCCTCCCCAGCAACACCCCGTATCCAGCGCGTAAATGCCTTCTGGCGTGCCTTTACCCTCCAGCGATGCCCAGTGCCCGAATGCAATGCTGTACGCTTCACTGACAGGTCCTGGAATGGCAAACCACGGCTTCAGCGGGGCAGGTGCGTCTTCTGGTGACTCTTTGCTGTACATATCCAATTGACCGTTAGGGAAGCAGTAACGCATGCGGGTAAAGGCGTTGGTAATAAAACGCAGGCGCGCCAGCCCGGTCAGTTCCGGGGTCCAGTTATTGGGCATGTCGCCGTACATCGCATCAAGGAAGAAGGGATACGAGTCGCTCGACAACACGGCTTCAACATCGCGAGCACAGTCTTTTGCCGTCTGCAGGTCCCACTGTGGGGTGATACCGGCATGCGCCATCACCAGCTTCTTCTCTTCGTCTACCTGCAACAGCGGTTGACGGCGGAGCCAGTTAAGTAATTCGTCGGCATCCGGTGCTTCGAGCAGCGATGTGACCCTGTCTTTAGGTTTATTACGACTGATACCAGCAAATACGGCCAGCAGGTGTAAATCGTGATTACCCAATACTAACCGCACGCTGTCGCCCAGTGATTTCACGTAGCGCAAAACGTCCAGCGAGCCCGGTCCACGAGCGACCAGATCGCCGGTGAGCCATAGGGTATCTTTTTCGGAATTAAAGTCTACCTGATGCAGCAAGGCTACCAGTTCATCGTAACAACCGTGAACGTCGCCAATAAGGTATGTCGCCATAGTTATTGTTTTAATGAATGAGTGTTGGAACGGCGAGTCGGAATACGGGAATATCGATGGTAAAGGCGATGCCTTGTTCATCGATCATTTCGTAATGACCCTGCATGGTGCCCAGCGGTGTTTCAATCACCGCACCGCTGGTGTACTGGTACTCTTCGCCGGGTTCGATGTGGGGCTGGACGCCAACCACGCCTTCACCCTGAACTTCGGTTTCGCGGCCATGACCATTAGTGATCAACCAATAACGCCCCAACAGCTGCACAGGCGCTCGCCCCAAATTGCGGATAGTTACGGTGTAAGCAAAAACGTAACGTTCATCATCAGGTGAGGATTGCGCCTCAATGTAGACGCTTTGTACCTGAATGCACACTCGGGGCGAATTGATCATGTTTAACTCTCCTTCGATGGCGCGTTTTCTGACAGATAGTTAGCCATCCGGCAGTATTGCGCGACAGAGATATTTTCCGCTCGCATCGCCGGATCAATGCCCAGCTCTGTCAGTACTTCAACGCTAAACAGGTTGCCGAGACTGTTACGTACCGTTTTACGGCGCTGATTAAACGCTTCGGTGGTAATACGGCTCAGCACACGAACATCTTTAACCGGGTACGGCATCGTCGTATGAGGCACCAGACGCACAACGGCTGAATCAACTTTAGGCGCTGGCGTAAATGCGGAAGGCGGTACTTCAAGTACCGGGATCACATTGCAGTAATACTGCGCCATGACGCTTAATCGACCATACGCTTTACTGTTTGGCCCTGCAACCAGACGATTCACCACCTCTTTTTGCAACATGAAATGCATGTCGGCAATGGCATCAGTATAGGAAAAAAGATGGAACATGAGCGGCGTGGAGATGTTGTACGGCAGGTTGCCGAATACGCGCAGCGGCTGCCCCATCGTTTGTGCCAGTTCGCCGAAGTTCATGGTCATAGCATCTTGCTGATAAATCGTCAGCTTAGGCCCTAAAAACGGGTGTGTCTGTAGGCGTGCTGCCAGATCGCGGTCAAGTTCAATGACCGTGAGCTTGTCCAGGCGTTCGCCTACTGGTTCGGTCAATGCCGCCAGGCCAGGGCCGATTTCGACCATAGCCTGACCTTTCTGCGGGTTGATAGCAGAGACAATACTTTCGATCACAAACTGATCGTTGAGGAAGTTCTGCCCGAAACGTTTACGGGCTAAATGGCCCTGATGGACTCGATTATTCATTGGTATTAACAATCATTTTGATGGCGAGATTAAGCGCCGTAATAAAACTGCCGACATCTGCTTGCCCACGGCCCGCGAGTTCAAGTGCGGTGCCGTGATCGACGGATGTGCGAATAAAGGGCAGGCCCAGCGTGATATTCACACCGCGACCAAATCCCTGGTATTTTAGCACGGGGAGACCCTGATCGTGGTACATTGCCAGCACGGCATCCGCGTGGTCGAGATATTTGGGCTGAAACAGCGTATCTGCGGGCAGCGGACCGTTTAATTTCATTCCCTGCGCACGCAGTTCATCGAGTACCGGAATGATGGTATCTATCTCTTCCGTTCCCATATGACCGCCTTCACCAGCATGCGGGTTAAGACCGCACACCAGAATATGCGGATCGGCAATGCCGAACTTGGTGCGTAAATCATGATGCAAAATGCCGATCACTTCCTGAAGCAGGGCGGGCGTAATGGCGTCGGCAACGGCTCTGAGCGGCAAATGCGTGGTTGCCAGGGCAACGCGCAGCTCTTCGGTCGCCAGCATCATAACAACTTTCTTTGCCTGTGAGCGCTCTTCAAAAAACTCGGTATGTCCGGTAAACGGGACGCCAGCGTCATTGATAACGCCCTTGTGAACCGGGCCGGTGATCAGCGCCGCAAACTCACCTTGCAGACAGCCATCGCAGGCGCGAGCCAGCGTATCCACCACATATTGCCCGTTTTCTACCGCCAACTGACCCGCGACAACAGGTGCCCGCAGCGCAATCGGTAACAGCGTCAATGTGCCTGCTGATTGCGGTTTGGCTGGGGTATCTGGAGAGTAGGGGAGGAGTGAAAGCGGTAAACCGAGCATCGCTGCCCGGTCATTGAGGAGTGCTGCATCCGCACAGACAACAAGTTCTACAGGCCAATCGCGCTGGGCGAGCTGAACCACCAGGTCCGGGCCAATCCCGGCGGGTTCGCCGGGAGTGATAACAACGCGTTGAGCACGAGTCATTAGTTGCTCAGAACTTTAACGTAAGCGCTGGCGCGCTGTTCCTGCATCCAGGTTGCTGCTTCTTCCGAGAATTTACGGTTCATCAGCATACGGTAAGCTCTGTCTTTCTGCGCTGCGTCAGTTTTATCAACGTTACGCGTATCCAGCAGTTCGATCAGATGCCAACCGAAAGAGGAGTGCACCGGGGCGCTCATCTGGCCTTTGTTAAGTTTGGTTAGCGCATCGCGGAAAGCAGGGTCGAAAATATCCGCTGCAGCCCAGCCCAGATCGCCGCCCTGGTTGGCAGAGCCTGGATCCTGAGAAAACTCTTTAGCGGCTGCCGCGAAGGTAGTTTTACCGCTCTTAATATCTGCCGCGATTTGTTCCAGCTTCAGACGTGCCTGCTGATCGGTCATGATCGGCGACGGCTTAAGCAGAATGTGGCGAGCATGAACTTCAGTCACGGAGATGCTCTGGCTTTGGCCACGCATATCGTTGACTTTCAGGATGTGGAAGCCGACACCGGAACGAATTGGGCCAATGATATCGCCTTTTTTCGCAGTGCTTAACGCCTGGGCAAAGATACCCGGCAGCTCCTGAATACGTCCCCACCCCATCTGACCGCCTTTCAGCGCCTGCTGGTCAGCGGAATAAGTAATAGCCAGTTTGCCGAAATCACTACCGTTACGCGCTTCATCAACAACAGAGCGCGCCTGGCTTTCAGCCGCGTTAACCTGGTCAGACGTTGGGTTTTCCGGTAATGGGATCAGAATGTGGCTCAGGTTCAGCTCGGTGCTGGCATCGTTTTGGTTGCCCACCTGTTGCGCCAGGGCATCTACTTCCTGAGGCAGGATGGTGATGCGACGGCGAACTTCGTTGTTACGCACTTCGGAGATGGTCATCTCTTTGCGGATCTGGCTACGATAGGTTGAATAGCTTAAGCCATCCTGTGCCAGGCGGCTGCGCATCTGATCCAGCGTCATGTTGTTCTGTTTGGCGATGTTGGCAATAGCCTGATCCAACTGCTCGTCAGAGATTTTCACCCCCATCTTCTGACCCATTTGCAGGAGGATTTGATCCATGATCAAACGTTCCAGGATCTGATGACGCAGCGTAGCGTCATCCGGTAATTGCTGACCTGCCTGACCTGCATTCAGTTTTACTGACTGCATTAAGCCATCGACGTCGCTTTCCAGAACGACGCCGTTATTGACGACGGCTGCAACTTTATCGACTACCTGTGGGGCAGCGAAACTGGTATTCGCGATCATGGCGATACCGAGAAGCAGCGTTTTCCAGTTCTTCATACTTTTTCCATTATTAATTAACCGCAATGCGGATTACGTTGTATACCCTTCGTCTTTCAAGCCGCATTTTTGTTGGCTGCTGAGTTACTCGTCTCATCCATGAGACTCGCCCTTATGGGCCGTCGCTGTGCGACGTTCAAATCTGTTCCTGACAGATTTGTCACTCACCCCAGTCACTTACTTATGTAAGCTCTTGGGGATTCTCTCAGTTGCCGCCTCAATGCAGCTCGAAATCCATTGGGTATCAATAAATCAGATCATAAAGAGCTTTGATACGGCAAAATGTTCGAACGCAGCATTTGGTTGGTGCCGAGACCGTAGTTGGAGCTCAGACCGCGCAGTTCGATATTAAAGCCGATCGTGTTGTCATAAATCGCGTGTTGCTGTTTGTCATCCCAACCGTTCAGCTTACGCTCGTAGCCGAAGCGAATGGCGTAACAGCAGGAGTTGTACTGTAAGCCCAGCATTGAATCTGCTTCTTTGTTCACGTTGGTATCGAAGTAGTAAGCGCCAACAATCGACCAACGCTCAGCAATTGGGAAGCTTGCCACCGCGCCCACCTGCGAAATCCCGTTTTTATACTGATCTGCCGTAGAGTAGTAAGACGGTAGAGTCGCCTGGATATATTCCGGGCTAGCGTAACGGTAATTCAACTGCAACATCCGGTTTTCATCGCGACGGTATTCGATACTGCTGCTGCTGTTGGCGATACTATCCAGACGCGTGTCGTACTGGATCCCACTGCGTAAACCCCAGCGATCGGAGATACGCCAGTAGGTGTCGCCCGCCCATACCAGCGAACCCGTTTTGTCGTCATTCTCCCATTTAATGTTGTCATCGCCGGTGCGAGACTCGGTGAAATAGTAGATTTGACCCACAGAAATATTAAAACGTTCAACGGCAGCGTCATCATAAACGCGAGATGTGACCCCGGTCGTCACCTGGTTGGCAGAAGCAATACGGTCCAGACCGCCATAAGTACGGTCACGGAACAGGCCGCTGTAGTCAGATTGCAGCAAGGATGAGTCATAGTTATAGATATGACTTTGGTCGCGATACGGTACGTACAGGTACTGCGCGCGCGGCTCCAGCGTCTGGGTATAGCCCGGTGCCAGCATTTGCATGTCGCGCTCGAATACCATTTTGCCGTCAACTTTAAACTGCGGCATGACGCGGTTGGCTGACTCGTCGAGCTTGTTAACGTTACTCGGGTTGTTGTTGTACCAATCCAGATTGGTCTGCTGATAGTGTGTCGCTAGCAGCTTCGCTTCGGTATTGATACTGCCCCAGTTATTCGACAACGGCAGATTGATCGTCGGTTCCAGGTGAACACGCGTTGCTTCCGGCATGTTGTCATTGGTATTGACGAAATGGACCGCCTGGCCATAAATACGGGTATCAAACGGACCGACGTCGTTTTGGTAGTAGTTGACGTCTAACTGCGGCTGGGCAGAGTAACTGTTACTGTTTTGTGCGTCGAAGACCTGGAACTGCTTGGTCGATACCGTAGCGTCAAAGTTTTGTACCGCGTAGCCGACGCTGAATTTCTGCGTGGCGTAGCCGTCGGTACTGGAACCGTATTTATTATCGAAATCGTTAAAGTAGCTGGTGTCGCTGACCTTGGTGTAGTCGACGTTGAAACGCCACACCTGGTCCAGTACACCGGCGTGCTGCCAGTAGAACAGCCAGCGGCGTGAATTGTCATCCTTCGGATGTTCGTCCTCGTACACTTTATCGGAATTCAGATAGTCGAACTCCATCAAGCCCGCACCCGCCTGGGTGAGGTAGCGGAATTCGTTCTCCCACATGATCCCGCCACGACGGTGCATATAATGTGGCGTGATGGTGGCGTCCATATTGGGCGCAATGTTCCAGTAATACGGGAGGTAGAACTCAAAATAGTTATTGGTGGAATATTTTGCGTTCGGGATCAGGAAACCGGAACGGCGTTTATCGCCGACGGGTAACTGTAAATAAGGACTATAAAAGACCGGAACCGGACCCAGTTTAAAACGGGCGTTCCAGATCTCCGCGACCTGTTCTTCACGGTCGTGGATAACTTCGCTACCGACGACGCTCCAGGTATCGGAACCTGGCAGACAGGAGGTAAAGCTACCGTTTTCCAGAATGGTATAACGGTTTTCCCCACGCTGTTTCATCAGGTCGGCTTTCCCGCGCCCCTGACGGCCCACCATCTGGTAATCACCTTCCCAGATGTTGGTATCTTTGGTATTCAGATTAGACCAGCCCTTTGGTCCCTTCAGAATAACCTGATTGTCGTCATAATGGACATTGCCCAACGCATCGACGGTACGTACTGGCTCCGGCTGGCCTTCAGCCTGCTTCTGATGAAGCTGTACTTCGTCGGCCTGCAGGCGGCTGTTACCCTGTGCGATATCCACGTTGCCGGTAAACACCGCGTCATCGGGATAATTCCCTTTTGCGTTGTCGGCATTGATGGTGACGGGTAACTCATTAGTCTCGCCCTGTACCAGAGGACGGTCATAGCTCGGCACGCCCAGCATACACTGTGAGGCGAGATCGGCTGCCAGGCCCTGATGGCTATAGAGGGCGCTGGCAATCATGGTGGCCAGAAGAGTGGGAATACGTTTTTTCATACGTTGTATTTATTGTTCCATCATCAGTAGCGTCGCGCGTGACAAACGGTCACAGCCTAACTTATCTCATCTTCACTTCGCTAGTATTAATCCTGCCCATTTTATACCCGCCACCTTTCAAGCTGCATCTTCGTTGTCTTCCTCGTTCACCCCAGTCACTTACATGGGTAAGCTCCAGGGGACTCACTACGTTGCCGCCTTGCTGCAACTCGAAATCCAACGGGTATAGCGTTTGTGGTGTTAGGCACGGCATTGAATGACAGGTATGATAATGCAAATTATAGGCGATGTCCCACAATTGACCGCAGCCGTAAATCGGTAAAAGCACCTTATATTGTGGGACATAGCCTGGCTGAGAGCGGAAAGATTTGGGGAGTCTATGCAGTATTGGGGAAAGATAATTGGTGTAGCCGTGGCCTTAATGATGGGCGGCGGCTTCTGGGGTGTGGTTCTGGGGCTGTTAGTTGGCCACATGTTCGACAAAGCCCGCATGCGCAAAATGGCGTGGTTTGCCAACCAACGTGAACGCCAGGCGCTGTTTTTTGCCACCACTTTTGAGGTGATGGGACATCTGACCAAATCCAAAGGTCGCGTCACGGAAGCCGATATACATATCGCCAGCCAGTTGATGGATCGGATGAATTTGCACGGTGACTCGCGAACGGCTGCACAACATGCCTTCCGGGTAGGAAAATCGGATAATTACCCATTACGTGAAAAGATGCGTCAGTTTCGCAGCGTCTGTTTTGGTCGATTCGATCTGATCCGCATGTTTCTGGAGATTCAGATCCAGGCGGCATTTGCCGATGGGTCGTTGCATCCTAACGAACGTGAAGTGCTGTATGTGATTGCTGAAGAGTTGGGGATCTCACGCACCCAATTTGATCAGTTCCTGCGCATGATGCAGGGCGGCGCACAGTTTGGCGGCGGATATCAGCAGCAGTCTGGCGGCAGTGGCTGGCAGCAGGCGCAACGCGGCCCGACGCTGGAAGACGCCTGTAATGTGCTGGGTGTGAAAACGACCGACGATGCGACCACCATCAAGCGGGCTTACCGTAAGCTGATGAGCGAGCACCATCCGGACAAACTGGTTGCGAAAGGTCTACCGCCAGAGATGATGGAAATGGCGAAGCAAAAAGCGCAGGAAATCCAAAAAGCTTACGAGCTGATTAAGGATCAAAAAGGATTCAAGTGATTGAATTGCCGGATGCGGCTAGCGCCTTATCCGGCCTACGTTAATGAATGTAGGCCGGGCAAGCGAAGCGCCCCCGGCATAAATTGGCTCAGAATTTAAAAATCCGCCGGGACTTTAAACGTCATACTGTTGCCGTATTCGGGATGCGTGATGGTTAACATCTCTGCATGCAGCAACAGGCGCGGCGCTAACGCCAGAGCTTCCGGCGGAGCATAGAAGCGGTCGCCCAGGATAGGATGCCCTAAAGCCAGCATATGCACACGCAGCTGGTGGGAGCGTCCGGTAATGGGCTTGAGCACTACCCGGGCGGTGTTATCCGCCGCGAACTCCACGACTTCATACTCGGTCTGCGCCGATTTCCCGGTCTCATAACATACTTTTTGCTTTGGCCTGTTTGGCCAGTCGCAAATCAGCGGTAAATCAACCAGACCCTCGGCCGGAGCAGGATGCCCCCAGACGCGTGCGACATACTGTTTTTTCGGTTCGCGCTCGCGAAACTGGCGTTTTAGCTCGCGCTCTGCCGCTTTGGTTAGCGCGACTACAATCACGCCGCTGGTTGCCATATCCAGACGATGCACGGATTCAGCCTGCGGATAATCGCGCTGAATACGTGTCATCACGCTGTCTTTGTGCTCATCCAGACGACCTGGCACAGACAACAAGCCGCTCGGCTTGTTGACCACCATAATGTGTTCATCCTGATACAGGATGACCAGCCAGGGTTCCTGCGGCGGATTGTAGTTTTCCATCCCCATGTATGGCTCCGTTACTGATGCGTCACGACGATCAAGCGCAGGGCATCGAGACGCCAGCCCGCCTGATCCAGGCTTTCCATCACCTGCTGACGGTTGCTTTCAATTGCGCTAAGTTCGTCATCACGGATGTTCGGGTTAACGGCACGCAGCGCTTCGAGACGGGAAAGTTCTGCCGTCAGCTTCTCGTCAGCTTCTTTACGCGCTGCGTCGATCAGCGCGCGGGCTGATTTTTCCACCTGAGCTTCACCGAGTTGCAGAATGGCATGAACATCCTGCTGCACGGCGTTGACCAGTTTGCTGCCGGTGTGGCGGTTAACGGCGCTGAGCTGACGGTTAAAGGTTTCGAACTCAACCTGTGCAGCAAGGTTATTGCCGTTTTTATCCAGCAGCATGCGTACCGGCGTTGGTGGCAGGAAGCGGTTTAGCTGCAGTTGTTTCGGCGCTTGCGCTTCAACAACATAGACCAGCTCAACCAGCAGTGTGCCAACAGGTAATGCTTTGTTTTTCAACAACGAAATAGTGCTGCTTCCGGTGTCGCCGGAGAGGATCAGATCCAGACCATTGCGGATCAGCGGATGCTCCCAGGTAATGAACTGGGCATCTTCACGCGACAGGGCGACATCGCGCTCGAACGTAATGGTGCAGCCATCTTCCGGCAGCCCAGGGAAATCCGGCACCAGCATATGATCGGACGGCGTCAGTACGATCAAATTGTCGCCACGGTCATCCTGATTAATACCGACGATATCAAACAGGTTCATGGCGAAGGCGATCAGGCTGGTATCGTCGTCCTGTTCTTCAATACTCTCAGCCAACGCCAGTGCTTTTTCGCCGCCGTTAGAGTGGATCTCCAGCAGGCGATCGCGACCTTGCTCTAGCTGTGCTTTCAGCGCGTCATGCTGTTCGCGGCAGGTTTTGATCAGATCGTCAAAGCCCTCGGTATTTTCTGGTTCAGCCAGGTAGCCGATCAGATTGTTATAGACCGTGTCATAGATAGTACGGCCGGTCGGACAGGTGTGTTCGAACGCATCCAGACCTTCGTGGTACCAGCGCACCAGCACAGATTGCGCGGTTTTTTCCAGGTACGGAACGTGAATCTGAATATCATGCGCCTGACCAATACGGTCCAGACGGCCAATACGCTGTTCCAGCAGATCCGGGTTGAACGGCAGGTCAAACATCACCAGATTGCTGGCGAACTGGAAGTTACGCCCTTCGGAGCCGATTTCAGAGCACAGCATTACCTGGGCGCCGCTATCTTCTTCGCTAAACCATGCTGCGGCGCGGTCACGCTCAATGATCGACATCCCTTCATGGAATACGGCAGCGCGGATACCTTCGCGTTCGCGCAGAACCTGCTCCAGCTGAAGCGCGGTGGTGGCTTTTGCACAGATAACTAATACTTTTTGCGAGCGGTGGCTGGTCAGGTAGCCCATCAGCCATTCCACGCGCGGGTCAAAGTTCCACCAGGTGCCGGTGTCGCCTTCGAATTCCTGATAAATCTGTTCCGGGTAGAGCATGTCGCGCGCCCGGTCTTCTGCACTTTTACGCGCGCCCATAATGCCGGAGACTTTAATCGCCGTCTGGTATTGGGTCGGCAGCGGCAGCTTGATGGTATGCAGCTCGCGTTTCGGGAAGCCTTTTACACCGTTACGGGTGTTACGGAACAGCACACGGCTGGTGCCATGGCGGTCCATCAGCATCGAAACCAGCTCCTGACGCGCGCTCTGGGCGTCTTCGCTGTCGCTGTTTGCCGCCTGCAATAGCGGCTCAATGTCCTGCTCGCCAATCATGTCGCCTAACATGTTCAGCTCATTGTTACTCAGCTTGTTACCAGCCAGCAGCATGGCGACGGCGTCGGCGACCGGACGATAATTTTTTTGCTCTTCAACAAACTGGGCGAAATCATGGAAACGGCTCGGGTCCAGCAGGCGCAGGCGTGCAAAGTGACTTTCCATGCCCAGCTGCTCCGGTGTAGCGGTTAGCAGCAGGATGCCCGGCACACGTTCTGCCAGCTGTTCAATGGCCATATATTCGCGGCTGGGCGCGTCTTCGCTCCACACAAGGTGATGGGCTTCATCGACAATCAGCAGATCCCACTCGGCGTCACACAGGTGCTCCAGACGTTGTTTATTACGACGGGCAAAGTCCAGCGAGCAGATGACCAGTTGTTCGGTTTCAAACGGGTTGTAGGCGTCGTGCTGCGCTTCTGCATAACGCTCATCATCAAACAGTGCAAAACGCAGGTTGAAGCGGCGCAGCATTTCGACCAGCCACTGGTGCTGTAATGTCTCCGGGACGATGATTAGCACGCGCTCTGCGGCGCCGGACAGCAGTTGTTGATGCAGGATCATCCCGGCTTCAATGGTTTTACCTAAACCCACTTCATCTGCCAGTAAAACGCGAGGGGCATGACGACGGCCAACATCATGGGCAATGTTCAGCTGGTGAGGAATCAGGCTGGTACGTTGGCCACGCAAACCACTCCACGGCATACGGTATTGTTCGCTCTGAAATTTACGGGCGCGATAGCGCAGAGCAAAGCGATCCATGCGGTCAATCTGGCCGGCAAACAGGCGATCTTGCGGTTTGCTGAATACCAGTTTGCTGTCGAGCAGTACTTCACGCAGCATGACACCGGTTTCTTCGGTATCCAGGCGGGTTCCGATATAGGCAAGCAGGCCGTTTTCTTCTTTTACTTCATCGACATGCAGTTGCCAGCCTTCATGGCTTGTTATCGTATCGCCAGGATTGAACATCACGCGGGTCACGGGGGAATCACTGCGCGCATACAGACGGTTTTCGCCCGTCGATGAGAAAAGTAAAGTGACGGTTCGCGCATCCATGGCGACAACAGTACCAAGTCCCAATTCGCTTTCTGTATCGCTGATCCAGCGTTGACCAAGTGTAAAAGGCATATATGTTCGGCTCTATATCTTTAATTGCAGGCAATACTCGTCATTTTCCGGGCTAATCCCCGTTATTGAGAGCATACGACCCCGCTACCAGGCTAATAAATCAGTGGTAGTGGTGTTAAATGGGTCCAGGAATGGAAAGGGCGCTATGGTACTGGATGGCGGCGGTTTCGTCACGCGTCAAAATAACCCCAGTTGTCCTGTGAGTAGTGTAGCAAAATTATCGTCAATAAAGGGAAGAATTCCCTCAGCAACGGGTTGGATTTGGCGGGTCAGATAATGCTCGTAATCGAGCGCAGATAGCTGATAATCAACAGGTTCTGGGCCATTGACCGTCCAGACATATTTTATGGTTCCGCGATTCTGATACTGCGGTGGACGCCCCAGCTTTACATTCTGCTCATCGGCGAGTCGCGCGGCACGAACGTGTGGTGGAACATTTCGCTGGTATTCGCTTAACGGGCGGCGCAGGCGCTTGCGGTACACCAGTTGTTCATCCATTTCGCCGGCCATAAGACGGGCAATAGTCTCGCGAACAAACTCCTGATAAGGTTCGTTACGAAAAATTCGCAGGTATAGCTCCTGCTGAAATTGTTGGGCCAGCGGCGTCCAGTCGGTTCGTACCGTTTCCAGTCCCTTAAACACCATACGTTGCTCAGCACCGTCCTGAATCATCCCTGCATAGCGTTTTTTACTGCCGGTATCTGCACCGCGAATGGTCGGCATCAGAAAGCGACAAAAATGGGTTTCAAATTCCAGCTCCAGCGCGCTGGTCAGATTTTGTTGCTTCAGCGATTGCGCCCACCAGGTGTTGACATAGCTCACCAGTTCCCGACCAATTCGGGCTGCATCGTCTTCTGAGTGCGCCTTTTTCAGCCAGACAAAGGTGGAATCGGTATCGCCATAGATGACATCGTAACCCTGAGCCTCAATTAACGCTTTGGTCTGGCGCATGATCGCATGGCCGCGCATGGTAATGGACGAGGCCAGTCTCGGGTCGAAAAAGCGACAGGCGGTGGTGCCCAGCACGCCGTAAAATGCGTTCATGATGATTTTCAACGCCTGCGAGAGTGGCTTATTGCCGCGGCGTTTTGCTTCTTCGCGCCCGTGCCAGATCTGAGTAACGATTTCCGGCAGGCAGTGCTTTTCGCGTGAAAACCAGGCGTCAAGGAAACCTTCGGTGCTGTGTTCCGGATCCGGCTGCGCCATCCCTTCGATAAGCCCCACCGGATCGATTAAAAAAGTACGAATTATTGAGGGATACAGGCTTTTGTAATCCAGCACCAGTACGGAGTCGTACAATCCCGGGCGCGAGTCCATCACATAGCCGCCGGGACTGGCGTGCGCGGGGATTTCACCCAGATTCGGCGCCACATAACCCGCCCGGTGCATTCGTGGCAGGTAGAGGTGGCCGAAGGCGGCAACCGAACCACCGTGACGGTCGACCGGCAGACCGTTGACCGTCGAGCGCTCCAGCAGAAATGGCATGATCTCGGTTTTATGAAAAATACGCGTGACCAGCTCACAGTCTTTGAGATTGTAGGTGGCGAGCGCGGGTTTATCCTGGGCAAACCGACGGTCAATTTCGTCCATTCGGTCCCACGGGTTATCAATCGACTTGCCTTCACCCAGCAATTCTTGCGACACCGTTTCCAGCGAGAATGACGAGAAATTCCAGAACGCTGATTTTAGCGCCTCAATACCGTCGATAATCAGGCGCCCCTTAGCCTGAGCGAAGAATACGCCGTTCTTGAAGCCATGCTCGCGCCACTCAAGCTCGCTGCTATCACGACCAAAACGCAGGGGAATGCGGTAACGTTCGGCGTGCTTTTGCAGGACGCGTAAATCGAATTGCACGACGTTCCAGCCGATTATCACATCAGGATCGTGACGGGCAATCCAGTCATTGAGTTTTTCCAGCAACTGCGGGCGGCTTGCAACGTACTCAAGTTCAAAATCAAGCGTAGAGGCGTCGCCGTTTGCCGGGCCGAGCATATAGACAATACGCTGCCCGCAGCCTTCAAGACCGATGCAATAGAGTTCGCCGTGGCGCGTGGTTTCGATATCCAGCGATACCCATTTTAGCGGTGGTCGATAGTCAGGGTTCGGCTTCAGGCGGGCATTCACCAGCATGTCATTATGTCTGTCGCCTTCGACCCAAACAGGGGAGGTGATAAAGCGCTCCATCAGATACCGCTCAGGTGGGCGTACATCGCCCTCATAGACGGTGACTGCGTTTTCGCGCAGCAGTTTTTCCAACCGCATGAGCTGGCGATGTGAGCGGCAATACAGGCCGGAAACAGGATTGCGGTGGAAGTCTTGCAATTGCAGCGATTTCAGGCGATAGCCGTTTTCAGTGCGTAATAATGACATTACGCGAGGAACCTGACTGGTGGGAATAAACGCGACCGACTCCTGAGGCGCGAGCGTGACCTGCAGCGGCCCATCGTCTGTAGCCAGCCAGAATGAGACCTCAGTTCCCTGCGGGGTGTCCCGCCAGTGCCGGGTTAAAATAAAACCTGCTTGCGCCACGCTGCGTATCCGTCAAAAAACCAGGCATTATTATAGCCTGGTTCTGATAGATTAGCTGTGATTTTATACAGTTGTCATGCTCAGAAGAGGTTACTGCCCGAAATACGCTTTCCTGAGTAAAATAATTATTCCTACCTGACAATGTTATCTTCATATGCAATATATGAATAAAATAGCTTTGATAGGCTACAGATAGATATGTTATAGCTGGTATTTGTACATTAGTTTCCATTAATTACGTTGTTTATGTTTTAATTGTTAATTACAAGTTCGTTTTCATACTTTTTCTATTTTTTAGGAATAGTGCTCATTTGATTTTGCTACATATTTCTCGGATTAGTGAAAAAATTATATTTTTATTTGTTTTTATTAGCTGTTAGTGTAAAACTTTCATTCGAAATGTTTGGGTCATTATCTTAAATATAATATATTTAAATGGGGTTGTTATTGTTCTAACTAAGCAGTTTCAATTCAATTTCGTCGGGAAATTCTCTGTGAATATAATTTTATTTTGTCGATGGCTTGTGCATTTTTTGTCCTTTTAATATTAATTTTGAAAAAATGGAGTTTTTATGAACGTTCTTTCCAAACATCAGCTTGGCATTAAATATCAGAACTATATATTTGTTAACACAATGATTTCTAATCCAGCGATTAAAACTGTGAGCAAATATATTTTATATAAAACATGGGACGGTAAGTTGTGGAATGCTGAAATTATTGAAAATGGTAGCGCTTTTTTTCACTGGCAGGGTAATGACAAAAGTAAGGGACACAAAGATACAGTGATTAATTATCTGCTGAACGGGCAGAAGTGGCAGGCGACGATTACAGATTATATCTTTTTCCATTGTCTGGAAGGAAATAAGGCTCATGGACACTATGATAATGTAATTGATTATATCTGTTCAAATGATTGTGTATACCAAGGTTCATTCGCCGAATATTATAGCGAATAACTATAAAGGAGCGCGTAGATTATCTGCGCGCTTATTTCTTTTACTGCCCGTAATACGCTTTTGCACCGTGTTTGCGCAGGTAGTGTTTATCTAGCAGGGTTTGCTGCATATCCGGTAATTGCGGCGCGAGCTGGCGGCAGAAAATCCCCATATAGGCGACTTCTTCCAGCACGATGGCGTTATGCACCGCATCTTCGGCATTTTTTCCCCAGGCAAATGGACCGTGAGAGTGCACCAGCACGCCAGGCATCTGTGCGGCATCAATACCTTGTTTTTCAAAGGCTTCAACGATTACGTTACCGGTTTCCCATTCATATTCGCCATTGATTTCTTCGTCGGTCATTTTGCGTGTGCAGGGAATCGAACCGTAGAAATAGTCCGCATGGGTGGTCCCCGTTGCCGGAATCGACTGACCCGCCTGCGCCCAGATGGTTGCATGGCGCGAATGGGTGTGAACAATGCCGCCAATGGTCGGGAATGCCTGATACAGCAAACGATGTGTTGGGGTATCTGAGGAAGGTTTCTTCGTACCTTCTACAACTTCACCCGTGGCGATACTGACTACCACCATATCGTCGGCGGTCATTACGCTGTAATCGACTCCCGAAGGTTTAATCACAAACACGCCGCGCTCGCGATCGACGGCGCTAACGTTTCCCCAGGTCAGCGTCACCAGGTTGTGCTTTGGCAGCGCCAGATTCGCTTCCAGTACCTGACGTTTGAGATCTTCTAACATGATGCTCTCCGATGAATCTTGCCGGATGGCGCTACGCTTATCCGGCCTACAAATCGCATATTCTTGTAGGCCGGATAAGGTGTTTACGCCGTCATCCGGCAGTTGTTAACGTTTGAAGCCGTAATAGACTTCGTTCCAGCGCAGCGCGTCCTTAAAAGCCGGCAGGCGGGTATCGTTATCGATCACCGCGATCTCGATATCGTGCATTTCAGCGAACTGACGCATGTCGTTCAGATCCAGCGCGTGGCTGAACACGGTGTGGTGCGCGCCACCGGCCAGGATCCAGGCTTCAGAAGCGGTTGGCAGATCCGGTTGAGCTTTCCATAGCGCGTTAGCGACAGGCAGTTTTGGCAGGGTGTGCGGCGTTTGTACCGTGTCGATGCAGTTAACCAGCAGGCGATAGCGATCGCCGAGATCGATCAGGCTGGCAACCACTGCCGGGCCGGTTTTGGTGTTGAAGATCAGACGGGCAGGATCGTCTTTACCACCAATGCCGAGGTGCTGTACGTCGAGGATCGGTTTCTCTTCCACCGCGATGGACGGGCACACTTCCAGCATGTGCGAGCCGAGCACCAGATCGTTGCCTTTCTCGAAGTGGTAGGTGTAATCCTCCATAAATGAGGTGCCGCCCTGCAGACCGGTTGACATCACCTTCATGATGCGAAGCAGAGCGGCGGTTTTCCAGTCGCCTTCGCCCGCAAAGCCGTAGCCTTGCTGCATCAGACGCTGTACGGCCAGACCAGGGAGCTGTTTCAGGCCGTGTAAATCTTCAAATGTGGTGGTGAAGGCGTGGAATCCACCCTGTTCCAGGAAGCGCTTCATCCCCAGTTCAATACGGGCCGCTTCCAGGACATTCTGACGTTTTTCACCGTGGACTTGCGTCGCCGCCGTCATGGTATAGGTGCTTTCGTACTCATCGATTAGCGCGTTGATTTCGCCGTCGCTAATTGCGTTCACTACCTGCACCAGATCGCCCACGGCCCAGGTGTTTACCGAGAAGCCGAACTTGATCTGCGCAGCGACTTTATCGCCATCGGTGACCGCAACTTCACGCATGTTGTCGCCAAAACGGCAGACTTTCAGGTGGCGGGTATCTTGTTTGGACACGGCCTGGCGCATCCAGGAGCCAATGCGTTCGTGCGCTTGTTTATCCTGCCAGTGACCGGTGACCACGGAATGCTGCTGACGCATACGCGCGCCGATGAAGCCGAACTCACGACCGCCGTGCGCAGTCTGGTTCAGGTTCATAAAGTCCATATCAATGCTGTCCCACGGCAGGGCGGCATTGAACTGGGTGTGGAACTGCATCAGCGGCTTGTTGAGGATAGTCAGGCCGTTAATCCACATTTTGGCCGGGGAGAAGGTATGCAGCCAGACCACCATCCCTGCACAGCGATCGTCGTAGTTCGCGTCACGACAGATAGCGGTAATCTCATCAGGGGAAGTGCCCAGCGGTTTTAATACCAGCTTGCAGGGCAGTTTGGCTTCAGTATTCAGTGCGTTAACGACGTGCTCGGCATGTTGGGTTACCTGACGCAGGGTTTCAGGGCCATACAGATGCTGGCTACCAATCACAAACCACACTTCATAGTTATCAAAAATCGTCATTGTCGTGTCCTTAATGTGTCAGGGTTGCCAGGTCTACCGGGGCTTGTTGCGCCGGAGCGGCAGTCGGAAGGTATTGCTGTTCAGCGCTTACTGCCCACTGCTGATAGCGGTGGTAAAGCTGTTCAAAACGTTGAGCCTGCTCTGGGCGAGGTTGCAGCGTGTTTTCCACGGCGCTTGCCATCTGCTGCTGAGCGGCAGGGATATCGGCGTGTACTTTCGCGGCAACGGCGGCGAAGATAGCCGCACCGAGTGCGCAGCACTGGTCTGAAGCGACAATCTGTAACGGACGGTTCAGCACGTCACAGCAGGCCTGCATGATGACCGGGTTCTTGCGCGCGATACCGCCAAGCGCCATCACGTTGTTAACCGCAATGCCTTGTTCGGTGAAGCATTCCATGATGGCGCGTGCGCCAAAGGCCGTGGCGGCAATCAGACCACCGAACAGCGCTGGTGCATCGGTTGCCAGATTCAGGTCGGTAATGACGCCTTTCAGACGCTGGTTGGCATTGGGCGTACGACGACCATTGAACCAGTCGAGCACCACCGGCAGGTGATCCAGCGACGGATTTTTCGCCCATGCTTCGGTGAGCGCAGGCAGCAGCTGTTTTTGGCTGGCTTTAATCTGTGTTTTCAGTTCCGGGTGCTGCGCGGCAAGCTGTTCCAGCGGCCAGCTCAGCACGCGGCTAAACCAGGCATAGATGTCACCGAATGCAGACTGACCAGCTTCAAGGCCAATAAAATTAGGTACCACGCTGCCATCAACCTGGCCGCAAATGCCTTTCACCGCACGCTCGCCAACGCTTTGCTTGTCGGCAATCAGAATGTCGCAGGTTGACGTGCCGATGACTTTCACCAGCGTGTTAGGCTGTGCACCTGCGCCGACCGCGCCCATATGGCAGTCAAAAGCGCCGCCTGCAATCATCACACTCTCCGGTAGCCCCAGACGCTGTGCCCACTCGGCGCACAGGGTGCCAACCGGCAGATCCGCGGTGAAGGTATCGGTAAACATTGGGTATTGCAGATGGCGGTTGAGGATGGGGTCGAGTTCGTCAAAGAAACTGGCTGGCGGCAGACCACCCCAGCTTTCATGCCACAGAGATTTATGCCCGGCGCTGCAGCGACCGCGACGAATATCCTGTGGGCGTACGGTGTTGGAGAGCAGGGCCGGAACCCAGTCGCATAGCTCAATCCACGAAACCGCAGCCTCGGCAACTGCGTGGTCCTGACGAGTGACATGCAGGATTTTGGCCCAGAACCATTCGCTGGAATAAATGCCGCCGATATAGCGGGAGTAATCGATCTTGCCCTGTGTATGGCACAGGCGGGTGATTTCTTCGGCTTCTTCTACTGAGGTGTGATCTTTCCACAGGACAAACATCGCATTCGGGTTTTCCGCGAACTCCGGACGCAGCGCCAGTACATTACCGTCTGCATCGATGGGTGCCGGGGTTGAGCCGGTACTGTCAACGCCAATACCGACCACTTCCGCGCGCTGCTCAGCGCTCAGTTCGGCCAGTACGGTTTTCAGCGCCGCTTCCATGGATTCAATGTAGTCGCGCGGATGATGGCGAAACTGGTTGTTTGGGCCATCGCAATACTGCCCTTCCTGCCAACGTGGGTACCACTCAACGCTGGTGGCGATCTCTTCGCCGGTGGCACATTCCACCGCCAAAGCGCGTACTGAATCACTACCAAAATCGAGGCCAATTGCAATCGCCATCGTCTTACTCCATCCAAAAATACGGGTATGGATAAACAGTAGTGAGTAGCGATAAAAACCGTCAGGCAGGATCCGCTAATCTTATGGACTAAAATGCTGTGGCATCACAAAGTGTGACGCTGTGCAAATAATCAATGTGGACATTTCTGCCGTAGTTATAGACACTTTTGTTAGCCGATTTTGACGTTGGCGTAGTACATGTTTTTTACAAAGAGCTTTTCACAAGCGGGGTTGGTGGTCCATTGCCGCAAATACAGCGGCCCGCAGGGGCGACAGCGATGATGTCTGGCGTAATATGGACAAATTGTTTCTTGGCAGGACATAGGGAGTATTGAAATTATGGCTGAAACGCAAAACGATCCCCTGTTGCCAGGTTATTCGTTTAACGCGCATTTGGTGGCCGGATTAACCCCCATTGAGGCGAACGGATACCTGGATTTTTTTATCGACAGGCCGCTGGGTATGAAGGGTTATATCCTCAATCTCACCATCCGTGGCGAAGGGGTTATCAATAATCAGGGCAAGCAGTTTGTCTGCCGGCCTGGCGATATTCTGTTGTTTCCACCTGGAGAAATTCATCACTACGGGCGCCACCCTGATGCCAGCGAGTGGTATCACCAGTGGGTTTACTTTCGTCCGCGCGCCTACTGGCAGGAGTGGCTGACCTGGCCGGCCATTTTTGGCCAGACCGGCTTTTTCCGCCCGGATGAAGCGCATCAGCCGCATTTTAACGAACTGTTTGGGCAGATAATTAACGCCGGGCAGGGAGAAGGTCGTTATTCCGAACTGCTGGCGATTAATTTACTGGAGCAGTTGTTGCTCCGACGTATGGAAGCCATCAATGAATCGCTACACCCGCCCATGGACAACCGCGTCCGTGATGCCTGCCAGTACATCAGCGATCACCTGGCGGACAGCAATTTTGATATCGCCAGCGTCGCGCAGCACGTCTGCCTGTCGCCTTCCCGTTTGTCGCATCTGTTCCGTCAGCAATTGGGGATCAGCGTATTAAGCTGGCGCGAGGACCAGCGCATCAGCCAGGCAAAGCTACTGCTGAGTACCACACGTATGCCTATCGCCACCGTAGGTCGCAATGTTGGCTTTGACGATCAGCTCTATTTCTCTCGTGTTTTCAAAAAATGTACCGGTGCCAGTCCGAGCGAGTTTCGCGCTGGATGTGAATAAAAAGTGAATGATGTATCCTGAAAGTTGTCATAACTCGCAATCTATTCAGACAATTGATGGCTTGACGAAGTTGAGAGGGGTTATCAAAATCCCTGCTTCGTAAATTTGACGGACACATTATGCAAGCATTGCTGGAACACTTTATTCTCCAGTCCGCCCTGTACTCTCTGATTGCCGTACTTCTGGTGGCTTTTTTGGAGTCGCTGGCGCTGGTTGGTCTGATTCTGCCCGGGACCGTGATGATGGCGGGGTTGGGCGCGCTGATTGGCAGCGGCGAACTGAACTTCTGGCATGCCTGGCTTGCGGGCATTGTCGGCTGCCTGTTGGGGGACTGGATCTCCTTCTGGTTGGGCTGGCGCTTTAAAAAGCCATTGCACCGTTGGTCATTCATGAAAAAGAACAAGGCGTTGCTGGATAAAACCGAGCACGCCCTGCATCAGCACAGCATGTTTACTATTCTGGTGGGGCGTTTTGTCGGACCGACGCGCCCGCTGGTGCCGATGGTAGCAGGCATGCTGGATCTGCCTGTCGCTAAATTTATCGTCCCGAATATTATTGGCTGCGTGCTGTGGCCACCGTTCTACTTCCTGCCGGGGATCCTGGCGGGAGCGGCAATTGATATCCCTTCTGATATGCAGAGCGGGGATTTTAAATGGTTGCTGCTGGCGACGGCGGTGTTGCTCTGGGTGGGCGGCTGGTTTTGCTGGCGGCTATGGCGTAGTGGCAAAGCGGCTGTTGATCGCTTAACGGCGTATTTCCCCCGCAGCCGTTTGCTGTATCTGGCGCCGTTAACGCTCGGGATCGGCGTGGTCGCGCTGGTGGCGTTACTGCGCCATCCGCTGATGCCGGTGTATATCGACATTCTGCGTAAGGTTGTAGGTTACTGACGATACCTTTGCCGGATGGCGGCTTCGCCTTATCCGGCCTACAAAATGTGCGACCTACAGGCCGGATAAGGCGTTCACGCCGTCATCCGGCAACGCATTATGCTTTAATGCCCAATAGCGCCGAGGCGCTGGCGTTGCCGCTTAACAGATCGTCCGTTTTGCCCTGCCACGCGATGCGCCCATCGGCGACTACCATCGAGCGGGGCGCAATTCGCGCCGCATCTTCTACGCTGTGAGAAACCATCAGTAACGTCAGCTGCTTCTCGCGACAGACTTCGGCGACCAGTGTTAGCATCTCCTGGCGCAGCGCGGGATCGAGCGCTGAGAACGGTTCATCAAGCAGTAAAATAGGTTGTTCCCGCACCAGACAACGCGCCAGCGCCACGCGCTGCCGCTGCCCGCCGGAAAGCTCACCGGGGAGGCGTTCCAGCAGAGAGTCGAGTCCCATTTGTTGAGCGATGTGGTGCATTTTCTCCCGCTGCGATGTGCTCAGCTTCAATCCCGGATTCAGGCCCAGGCCGATGTTTTGCTGTACGCTCAGATGGCTGAACAGGTTATTTTCCTGAAACAACATGGAAACGGGACGGCGTGAGGGCGGCGTGGTGGTGTGATCTTCACCGTCAATCATCATGGTACCGCTGGCAGGCGTGAGAAAGCCGGCAATCAGATTCAGCAGCGTACTTTTCCCGGCGCCGCTGGGCCCGAGTACAGCTATTTGCTCACCGCGCGTGACCGACAGCGTAAAGCGCATAGGCAAATGGTGATAAAGCCATGTGATATCAATCAGTTTTAACATTTCGACCCGGCAATTTCTCAATAACGGTAAACAGCGTAAAGCACAGGATCAGCAGTAATAACGCCGTAACTGCGCCATCCTGACTGCGATAAGAGCCAATCTGCTGATATAAATAAAACGGCAGGGTACGGAAATCCTCATTACCAAATAACGCCACTACGCCAAAATCGCCAATCGACAGGACGCAGGCAAACGCCATCGCCTGCGCCAGCGGGCGCTTCAGGGCGCGCAGTTCAACCACTTTCAGGCGCGACCATCCCTCAATGCCCAACGACTGGCACAACATATTGTAGCGCGCAGTGACGTCACGCATTGGGTTTTCCAGTACCTTCAGTGCATAAGGGATCGCCATCAGCGCATTGGTAAAAATGACAATGCCGTCGGCAGATTCAGGAAGACCAATGGTGTTATTGAGCAGCAGAAAGAAGCCGGTTGCCAGCACGATGCCCGGCATGGCGAGGATCATCATGCCGCTCAACTCCAGCATCTGACCTGCCAGCAGTTGCTGTCGGGCACGAAGTTCACGACTGCTCCATAACAGCATCATAGTGAGCACGACGCATAACGCTCCTGCTGCTAATGCGATGCGCAGCGAGGTTCCCAGCGCCTGCCACAGCACTGGCTGCATCAGTACATCCAGAACATGGCGGTTTAAGCCATCGACAATCACCGCCAGCAACGGCGGCAGTAACAGCAACAGGGCAAGAATAATCAGGATTGCGTCAGCCAGTCGGCTGTGCAGGCGATCGTCGGGATCGCGCCAGCCTTGTAACAGGGTAGCACCGGGAGCAATCGCCCGGCTCAGACGTTGGCTGAGGAGCACCAGCGCCAAACAACAAACCATCTGGATCAACGCCAGCATGGCTGCGCGGGCAGGATCGTAATCAAAATTCAGCGCCTGATAGATAGCCAGCTCGATGGTGGTGGCCTGTGGCCCGCCGCCAAGCGACAGAACGGTGGCGAAGCTGGCGAAGCACAGCATAAAGATGAGTGCCGCGACGGGCAGGATCTGACGACGCAGCCACGGCCATTCAACAAAACGGAAGAAATGCCAGCCACGCATACCCAACTGAGCGGCTAACTGCCGCTGTTCGCCGGGAATATTCTCCAGCGACTGTAACAGCAGGCGGCTGGCCATCGGCAGATTGAAAAAGACATGCGCCAGCAGAATGCCCTGCAAACCATATGGCGAAAACGTCCACTCCAGCCCGAATGTATGCCAGAGCGAGGCCAGCCAACCCTGGCGGCCGTAGACGCTAAGAATACCGAATACCGCGACCAGCACTGGCAGGATTAACGTCATCGCGCACAGGCGCAGCAGCGCCAGACGTCCTGGAAAACGGCGACGATAGAGCGCTCTGGCAAGGAAAATCGCCGGGACAACCGACAACACTGCGGATAAAAAAGCCTGCCAGAAAGAAAAGCGCACCACGTGCCACAGGTAGTCATCTTGCCACAGCGAGAGCCATTCTCCCTGCGGGGCGTTAAACCACAGTGCCAAAAATGCGGCCAGGGCAACGGCCACCATCAGCGTGGCGGCGGTAAGCCCTGGAACCAGCCAGCCGGGGATTAACGGCTGACGGCGCGTTGCCATTCGCTAATCCATGCCTGACGCTGGGCCGCAACCTGCTGCGGCGTAAATTCCAGCGCGGTGGCCGGTTTATTCAGTTGCTCGAATCCTGGCGGTAGGGCGACTTGCGTCACGGGATACATCCAGTTGCCGGTCGGAATCGCATTCTGGAATGCCGGGGATACCATAAACTTCAGGAATTTCTCGGCCAGTTCCGGCTGCTTGCTGGCCGCGGTACGGGCGGCGACTTCCACCTGCAAATAATGGCCTTCGCTAAAGTCGGCTGCGGCGTAGTTGTCTTTTTTATCGGCGATGATGTGATAGGCCGGAGAGGTGGTGTAGCTGAGCACCAGATCGCTTTCACCTTTCAGGAACAGGCCGTAGGCTTCGCTCCAGCCCTTGGTGACGGTGACGGTTTTGGCTGCCAGTTTCTGCCACGCCTCTGGCGCTTTATCGCCATAGACTTTCTGCATCCATAGCAGCAGACCCAATCCCGGCGTGCTGGTACGCGGATCCTGATAAATGACGCGCCATTTTTGGTCGCTCTCTACCAGTTCTTTCAGGCTTTTGGGCGGATTCTTCAGCTTGTTCTTATCATAAACGAAGGCGAAATAGCCGTAGTCAAACGGAACGAAGGTATCGTTTTTCCAGCCCCCGGGTACGTTAACGGCGTCGTTTGCAACACCACTTTTGGCAAACAGTTTGGTTTGCGTGGCCGCTTCCAGCAGGTTGTTATCCAGACCCAGCACGACGTCGGCTTTGCTGTTCTTTCCTTCCATGCGCAAGCGGTTAAGCAGCGAGACGCCATCTTCCAGCGCGACCAGTTTTAGCTCGCAGTTGCAGTCAGCTTCAAAGGCTTTTTTGATTGTTGGGCCCGGGCCCCAGTCAGCTGCGAACGAGTCGTAGGTATAGACGGTCAGTACAGGTTTAGCGAAAGCAGGCGCTGCGCACAGCAGTAAAAGCGGAAGACATTTTTTAAACACTTTGCACCTCAAGAGTTGGGTGGCAAAGGACTTGAGATAAGCCTCAAATCCCTTCGCCGGCATTATCCGGATCAGGTTCGACGGGTATCTCTCAGCCCATACACTTCATCATTCACGCTGCCTCTGTGTTGGCAGCGCTCGCTCACCCCAGTCACATAGTTATCTATGCTCCTGGGGACTCACTCGCTTGCCGCCTTGATGCATCATGAATGATCTTGTGTATGTTTTTTATTTAGCACCCCGTTGAGAACGGCGTTAGTGTAGTGATTTTGTTGCCGGGCAGCAATTAAGAGCTGGCTCTTATGGATCCGGCGGCGCAAACCACGCCGATTTAAAATCAAACCAGCCGAGGGTATTCATGCGCAGCCCGCGCATGCTTCGCTGTCCCTGAATGATCAGCCAGTGGTGGATCAACGGCACAATGGCCTTTGTGGCGAGCAGCTGTTGGCACCATGCCGCCAGGCTCATTTCGCCCGTTCGCCAGCGAGCCGCATCGTTTTCCCAGTCACGCGAGATACAGTTTTGCAGCAAAGGGACTTCGCACAAATGGGCGAACAGTGAGAAGTCCAGCGGGAGGGTAAAGTTGGCGCTGTTGAGCCAGATATCGCTGACGATTTCACCTGCATGCCACTGATCGTAGTCGATCTCCTGAATATTCAACTGTACCTGATGCTGCGCCAGCAACGTTTTCATGATCTGCGCGATAATCCGGTGTTCGATATGATCGCGATAGTAGGTGATTGTCAGCGTTTCCAGCCCGGCGGGTTTTTCACCATGGCCTGGTTTGGCGTGATGCCAGCGGGGAAGCAAACCGTAGGCGGGAAACCACAACCGCTGGTACTGTTCATCGGCGTGGCAGATTAAATTTGTTGGCGAGAGAACGCGGCTTGCCCACTCGCGAACCTCCTGGTTCGCGCC
>NZ_SZWU01000039.1:52677-56137 GCF_005280935.1 Citrobacter sp. wls757
AAACAACAGGTAGTAGCAACCTTCTTCGAGGCGGCTTTCGATCGCCTTTTCATCCTCTGTGGGGCCTTTTAGCGTCAACCCGCCGCCCGGTTCTTCTCCGATATCGGGTAATACCCAAACGTTAACTTCGTCGATCAAGGCCCGGTAGCCAAAGTAATCATCAAATGCATGAATTTTCAGTTGGTTATTGGTGTTGCGCATTACCGCATACGGACCGGTACCAATCGGGTGACTGGAGAAGTTGTTTAGCGTTTCCCATTCTCGCGGCAGGATCATGGCGGGGACCTGCCCCAATAGCCAGGGAAGCCAGCGATCTGGCTGGGCCAGATGGATATCCAGCGTCCAGGCCGTGGGAGAGACGATCTGCGTGATGTGTGAGTACAGCGGCAGGGCGTTAATGCGCCTCAGCGAGGCGATAACATCTTCCATTTCCAGCTCGCGGCCATGATGAAAATGGATCCCCGGGCGCAGGAAGAACCGCCAATGCAAAGGTGAAATTTGCTGCCAGTGATGGGCAATGTCCGCTTCCAGTTCCCCATTTTCCTCATTTACCCGAATTAAGGCACTGAAGATTTGGCGGGCGATATGGGTTTCGGAGCGGCGTAATGCTGTACCGGGGAGCAGGTTGTGCATCGGGCGATAATAGAGAACGCGCATGATATGCCGACCCTGGCGAAAGCTGCGGCCCAAGTGGGAGACCAGCATTTGCCGTACGGCCGTTTTGTCACCGACAAGCTGCACCAGTTGATCGATGCGATCCTGTTCCAGTAGGTCTTCCGCGCGCTGCTGCTGGAGCGCCAGCCCGGTATAGAGGAATGTCAGTCGCGAGCGTTTGCCTCGTCCAACTTCAGCTTCCCACGTTAACCAGCCACGATCCTGCATGGTATTAAGCAGCGTACGCATATGGCGACGCGAGCAGCTCAGCAGATCCGCCAGCTCGTTGAGCGTCGTGTCTTGCGTCTTGCCGTCACAGCATTGCCACAGACGGATGAACTGTTGTTGCAAACGACCAGAAGACATAAAAGGGGAACTCCTGCGGAAAACTCAGCAATTTTATAATCCCTATATTAAGCCAATAATAGATTCCGATGAAGCGATGAGACAACGAAGGGGTCATCTATGCGTCAGTTCTGGTTGAAGTACTTTACCGCGACAGAAAAATCGTCCTGGTTGGCTTGCCTGAGTGCCCCGCAGCGCTTAAAGATGCTCGAAGAGCTGATGCAGTGGGAGATGACATCTGACTCCTGAATTGGAAATTGCAGACATCATGTGTGACTGAGTATTGGTGTAAAATCACCCGCCAGCAGATTTTTTCTGCTGGCTTTTTTCGTATCAGCCCAGCCAATAGGGATAACAATGCTCTGGATTATGACCATGGGACGGCGCCTCAACGGCGTTTACGCGGCATTTATGCTGGTCGCTTTTATGATGGGCGTGGCGGGGGCATTGCAGGCACCCACGCTGAGTCTGTTCCTGAGCCGTGAAGTCGGGGCGCAGCCATTTTGGGTCGGGCTGTTTTACACCGTCAATGCGATTGTCGGGATCGTCGTCAGCCTTGGCCTCGCGAAACGATCCGACAGCCAGGGCGATCGACGTAAGTTGATCATGTTCTGCTGCCTGATGGCAATTGGCAATGCGTTGCTGTTTGCCTTTAATCGTCACTATCTTACGCTGATCACCTGCGGTGTGCTGCTGGCCTCGCTGGCGAACACCGCCATGCCGCAGCTGTTTGCGCTGGCGCGGGAATATGCTGATAACTCCGCGCGTGAAGTGGTGATGTTTAGCTCGGTGATGCGTGCGCAGCTTTCACTGGCCTGGGTAATTGGCCCACCGCTGGCTTTTATGCTGGCGCTGAATTACGGCTTTACGGCGATGTTTTCCATTGCCGCAGGGATTTTTGCCATTAGCCTGGTGCTGATTGCGCTGATACTGCCGTCAGTTGCTCGGGTGGAGCAGCCTGTAGACGTGCCGCTGGAACAGACCGGCGGTTGGCAGGACAAAAATGTACGCATGTTGTTTATTGCCTCCACGCTGATGTGGACCTGCAACACCATGTACATCATCGATATGCCGCTGTGGATAAGCCTCGAACTGGGCTTGCCGGACAAGCTGGCCGGGATTCTAATGGGGACGGCGGCTGGACTGGAAATTCCGGCGATGATTCTTGCGGGCTATTACGTGAAGCGCTTTGGCAAACGGCGAATGATGATCGCGGCCGTCGCGGCAGGCGTGCTGTTTTATCTTGGTTTGATCTTCTTTCACAGCCGTACGGCGCTGCTGGTGCTGCAACTGTTTAACGCGGTATTTATCGGTATTATCGCCGGGATAGGCATGCTGTGGTTTCAGGATCTGATGCCCGGACGTGCGGGATCAGCGACCACATTATTTACCAACAGTATTTCAACGGGAGTCATTCTGGCAGGGGTGATTCAGGGGGCTGTTGCGCAAAGCTACGGTCACTATGCCGTCTATTGGGTGATTGCGGTGATTTCGGTGGTGACGCTGTGGATGACTGGTCGGGTGAAGGATGTTTAGTCCGGTGCAGTCCCGGCGTTGCAGTGCTCGACCGGACGACATTTCGTATTCGCTTTTGTCGTTTTTGTAGGCCGGATAAGGCGTTTACGCCGCCATCCGGCAACCTGTCCTTACGGCCTGATCGCGTTACGCTTATCAGGCCAATCCCTCTTTTTTTCATCTTGCACGTAAATGCAATGTTGATCACATAACGATCATTTTCCTCTTCCTGGATCTTCTTTTTTCTACTGTTACGCGTATACAGTTACGCGTAACAGTTATTAAAAAAGGAGTTTTTTATGAAGAACCTATTCGACCTGACCGGTAAACGCGCGCTGATTACCGGTTCCGCTCAGGGCATTGGTAACCTGCTGGCCAACGGTCTGGCGGCGCACGGTGCTGAGATTGTGATTAACGATATTACCCAGCAGCGCGCTCAGGCGGCGGCGGACAAACTGGTTGCCGAAGGCTATCGCGCCGTTGGCTATGGATTTGATGTCACCAACGGGGAAGAGGTTGCGCGCGCCATCGCGCAAATCGAAAAGGAAGTTGGGGCCATTGATATTTTAATTAACAACGCCGGAATTCAGCGTCGTTTTCCCTTCACCGAATTCCCGGAGGCTGAATGGGACAAAGTGATTGATGTAAACCAGAAATCGGTCTTTCTGGTGTCGCAGCAGGTTTCCCGCTACATGGTGCAACGCCGCCGCGGGAAGATTATTAATATCTGCTCAATGCAAAGCGAATTAGGTCGTAAAACCATTACTCCATACGCGGCGTCAAAAGGTGCGGTCAAAATGTTAACCCGTGGCATGTGCGTGGAACTGGCGGAATACAATATTCAGGTCAATGGCATTGCTCCCGGCTATTTCGCCACCGACATGACCACCGCGCTGGTCAACGATGAAGCATTCTCCGCCTGGCTGTTCCAGCGCACGCCCGCCGC
>NZ_SZWU01000039.1:56168-63500 GCF_005280935.1 Citrobacter sp. wls757
GCTGGGGTAACCCGGAGGAGCTGATCGGCGCGGCGGTTTATCTTGCTGCGCCCGCTTCTGACTTTGTGAATGGGCATCTTCTGTTTGTGGACGGCGGCATGCTGGCCGCGGTCTGATCAATAATGGGCCGCAACGCGCGGCCTGAGCGATAAAACAATAATCCAAGGAGTGAGTATGAATATGCTCGCAAAACTGCCAGCGCGTCGCTGGTGGTATTTAATGCCGATTATTTTTATTACCTACAGCTTAGCTTATCTCGACCGCGCCAATTACGGCTTTGCCGCTGCCGCCGGTATTGAACATGACTTAGGGATTACTCAGGGAACAGCATCGTTAATTGGCGCGTTATTCTTCCTGGGCTATTTCTTTTTCCAGGTGCCGGGCGCGATGTACGCCGTAAAGCATAGCGTGCGCAAAATGATTTTTTACAGCCTGATCCTTTGGGGGCTTTGTGCCGCGGCGACCGGCTTTGTCAGCAATATCCCAACGCTGATGGCGATCCGCTTTATTCTCGGCATCGTCGAAGCGGCGGTGATGCCCGCGATGCTGATTTATATCAGCAACTGGTTTACCAAAACTGAACGCTCGCGCGCCAACACCTTTTTAATTCTCGGTAACCCGGTCACAGTGCTGTGGATGTCGATTGTCTCCGGCTACCTGATTGAAGCCTGGGGCTGGCGCGAAATGTTTATTATCGAAGGTATCCCGGCGGTCATCTGGGCGTTCTGCTGGGTGATTCTGGTACGCGACAAACCGGCGGATGCGGGCTGGTTGAGCGAGCAGGAGAAACAGGCATTACAGCAGGCGATGGATCGCGAGCAGCGCGACATCAAACCGATGCGTAACTACGGTGAAGCGATGCGTTCACGCAGCGTCATTATGCTTTGCGCGGTGCATGCGCTGTGGAGCATCGGGGTGTATGGCTTCATGATGTGGATGCCGTCAATCCTCAAAAATGCGGCGCAGATGGACATCGTGGCGGTGGGCTGGCTGGCAGCGGTACCGTATCTGGCGGCGATCTGCCTGATGTTGACCGTCTCCTGGCTGTCCGATAAGTTCCAGAACCGTAAGCTGTTTATCTGGCCGCTGCTGTTGATTGCCGCCATCGCGTTCTTTGCCTCGTGGCTGTTGGGCAACCAGTCCTTCTGGCTCTCCTACGCGCTGCTGGTTGTGGCCGCTGCCTGTATGTATGCGCCTTACGGGCCGTTCTTTGCGCTGATCCCCGAACTGCTGCCGCGCAACGTCTCCGGCGTGTCGATGGGGATGATCAACAGTTTTGGCGCGTTAGGGGCATTCCTCGGCGCGTGGCTGGTGGGTTACCTCAACGGCGTGACCGGCGGGCCGGGCGTCTCCTACACCTTCATGGCGATTGCTCTGCTGGCGTCGGTGGTGTTGATGTACTGCGTTCGTGCGCAAAATGAAACCACGTCGCCGTCGGCTGAGATGGCTACGCGTTAAGGTTGAGCGAGGAGTGCAGTCGCTAACCGGCTGTGATAAGGTTCTCTGCGAGCATAATGGGCTGTTGGTCGTAGAGAACCTCATGAAAAACAATCGGATGACATTACAGGATATCGCTAATCTGGCCGGGCTGAATAAGATGACGGTCAGCCGTTATCTGCGTGACCCGAATCAGGTGTCGCAACGCAGCCGCGAATTGATTTCGAAAGTGATGGAAGAGAACAACTACATCCCCAACCGCGCCCCGGAAATTCTGCTCAACGCACGCAGCAAAACCATTGGTGTGCTGATCCCCTCGTTTCGTAATCAGATCTTTGCCGACGTGCTGGCAGGGATTGAATCCGTCACCTCGGCCTGCCAGTACCAGACGCTGATCGCCAACTACGAATATGATGCCGAGCGTGAAGAACGCGAGGTGCTGAACCTGCTCTCTTACAATATCGACGGCCTGATCCTCACGGGAAAGCTGCATACCGAGCGGATGATCCAGTACGTGCGCGCCAGCGGCGTACCGGTGGCGGAACTGATGGATATTAGCGGCCAGTATCTTGATATACAGGTTGGGTTTGATAACGAAAAAGCCGCGTTTGAAATGACGCAGGCTTTTATCGACAGCGGTAAACGCAGCATTGCTTTCTTTGGCTCGATGGATGACCCCCGAGACCTTAGCCGTTTTCGCGGCACCGAGAAAGCGCTGGCGGCGCAGGGACTGGAAGCGTACCACCTGGCGCCAAAGACTATTTCGTCGGTGGCGCTGGGCCGCAAGATGTTCCAGCAGGCGATGGCGGAAAAGCCGGATATTGACGCTATTTTCTGTACCAACGATGACCTGGCGGTTGGCGCGCTGCTGGAGTGTCAGGCACAGCAGTACGATGTGCCGGGAAAAATGGCGATTGCCGGTTTCCACGGGCTGGAAATTGGCCGTGCGCGGCTGCAAAAAATCGCCAGCGTGATTACGCCACGCTTTGAGATTGGCAAAACGGCGGCGGATATTCTGATTAAGCGTTTGAACGGGAAAGATGCGCCGGGCAGCGTCAATCTTGGCTACCAAATCTATTACGGCGATACGCTGTAGGTGAAGAGAAAGGGCTGGCCACCGTGCGGTGACCAGCGGAAGAGATTACTGCATAGCGGAAGAGATTACTGCATAAACGCTGGCTGCTTGTCTTCGTACTCGGTGATGGCCGCTTCATGTTGCAGCGTCAGCCCGATGCTGTCCAGACCGTTCAGCATGCAGTGGCGGCGGAAGTCGTCAATTTTAAAGCTGTAGGACTTATCGCCTGCTTTCACCACCTGCGCTTCCAGATCCACTTCAAATTTAATGCCCGGATTGGCTTTCACCCGCGCGAACATTTCATCTACCTGCGCGTCGCTCAGGGTCACCGGCAACAGTTGGTTATTGAAACTGTTGCCGTAGAAGATGTCGGCGAAGCTTGGTGCGATCACCACTTTAAAGCCGTAATCGGTCAGTGCCCACGGCGCATGTTCGCGTGAAGAGCCGCAGCCAAAGTTTTCCCGTGTGAGCAGAATTGATGCCCCTTTATATTCCGGGAAGTTTAAAACGAACTCAGGATTCGGCTGTTGGCCCTTTTCGTCCAGGAAACGCCAGTCGTTAAACAGATGGGCGCCAAAACCGGTGCGCGTAACCTTCTGCAAAAACTGTTTAGGGATAATTGCGTCGGTATCAACGTTGGCGGCATCCAGTGGGACAACCAGGCCGGTATGCTGGGTAAATTTCTCTGCCATGGTAGTTTCCTTATTTGATGCTGCGAATGTCGGCAAAATGACCGGTTACGGCGGCAGCGGCGGCCATGGCCGGGCTGACTAAATGCGTGCGACCACCGCGGCCCTGACGACCTTCAAAATTACGGTTGCTGGTGGATGCGCAGCGTTCGCCTGGGTTCAGGCGGTCATTGTTCATCGCCAGGCACATGGAACAGCCCGGTAAACGCCATTCAAAACCGGCTTCGATAAAGATCTTATCCAGACCTTCTGCTTCCGCCTGCGCTTTCACCGGACCAGAGCCCGGCACCACCAGTGCCTGCACGCCCGGCGCAACTTTGCGCCCTTTGGCGATTTCTGCCGCGGCGCGTAAATCTTCAATACGCGAGTTGGTGCAGGAACCGATGAACACTTTATCGATAGCCACTTCCGTTAACGGAATACCCGGTTTCAGCCCCATATACGCCAGCGCTTTTTCAGCTGATGCACGCTCAACGGGATCGGCAAATGACGCCGGGTCGGGAATATTATCGTTCACCGAGATGACCTGACCCGGGTTTGTTCCCCAGGTGACCTGCGGTGCGATCTCTTCTGCCTGCAGGGTAACGACGGTATCAAACGTCGCGTTGTCGTCGGTTTTCAGCGTTTTCCAGTATGTAACCGCGTGGTCAAAATCCTCGCCCTTCGGTGCGTGTAAACGACCCTGCACATAGTTAAAGGTTGTTTCATCCGGTGCAACCAGACCCGCTTTAGCACCCATTTCAATGGCCATGTTGCACAGGGTCATCCGGCCTTCCATGCTCAATGCACGGATGGCTTCGCCACAAAACTCAACCACGTGTCCGGTACCGCCTGCGCTACCGGTTTTACCGATAATCGCCAGCACGATATCTTTGGCGGTAATGCCAGGGGCTGCTTTACCGTTGACTTCAATCTTCATGGTTTTGGCGCGCCCCTGTTTCAGGGTCTGCGTCGCCAGAACGTGTTCAACTTCAGAGGTGCCAATGCCAAACGCCAGTGCGCCGAACGCGCCGTGTGTAGCGGTGTGGGAATCGCCGCAGACGATGGTCATACCCGGCAACGTCACGCCTTGTTCTGGCCCCATCACGTGAACGATACCCTGATACGGATGGTTCAGGTCGTACAGCTCGACGCCAAATTCGTTACAGTTCTTAATCAGCTCCTGCATCTGGATGCGCGCCATCTCACCCGACGCGTTGATATCTTTGGTCTGGGTAGAGACGTTGTGATCCATGGTGGCAAAGGTTTTACCCGGCTGGCGCACCTGACGGCCATGCGCGCGCAGACCATCAAACGCCTGCGGAGAGGTCACTTCATGCACCAGATGCCTGTCGATGTACAACAGTGGGGTTTCGTTTTGCGCCTCAAAGACGACGTGCGCATCAAACAATTTTTCGTACAACGTTTTGGCCATGATTACACCCCTTCTGCGACGTAACGGGCAATGATATCGCCCATTTCATCGGTACTGACTGCGGCAGCGCCACGGGCTAAGTCACCGGTGCGAATGCCTTCTTCTAATGCGCGGTTGATGGCGCTCTCAATTGCGGTTGCCGCATCATTGGCATCCAGGCTGTAGCGCAGCAGCAGCGCCAGCGACAGGATCTGGGCGATAGGGTTGGCAATATTTTTCCCGGCGATGTCCGGAGCGGAGCCGCCAGCAGGCTCGTACAAACCGAAGCCCTGCTCATTCAGGCTGGCGGACGGTAACATGCCCATTGAACCGGTGATCATGGCGCACTCATCAGACAGAATGTCACCGAACAGGTTAGAGCACAGCAACACGTCGAACTGGGATGGATCTTTAATTAATTGCATTGTCGCGTTGTCGATGTACATATGCGCCAGTTCAACGTCTGGATATTCATTAGCAATTTCATTGACAATTTCGCGCCACAGAATAGACGTTTGCAGTACGTTAGCTTTATCAATCGACGTAACTTTACGGCGACGTTTGCGAGCGGATTCAAACGCGATACGCGCAATACGTTCGATCTCGAAACGGTGATAAACCTCGGTATCAAAGGCTTTTTCATGTTGTCCGCTGCCTTCGCGGCCTTTTGGTTGACCGAAGTAAATCCCGCCAGTCAGTTCGCGTACGCACAGGATGTCGAAACCGTTCGCGGCAATATCTGCGCGCAGAGGGCAAAACGCTTCCAGCCCCTGGTAGAGCTTAGCCGGGCGCAGGTTGCTGAATAATTTGAAGTGCTTACGCAATGGCAGCAGTGCGCCACGCTCTGGCTGCTGGTTTGGCGGTAAGTTTTCCCATTTCGGGCCGCCAACGGAGCCAAACAGAATGGCGTCAGCTTGTTCACAGCCTTCAACCGTTGCAGGTGGCAGCGGCTGACCGTGGTTATCGATCGCGGCACCACCCACGTCGTAGTGGCTGGTGGTAATGCGCATGTTAAAACGGTTGCGGATTGCGTCCAGTACCTTCAGGGCTTGCGCCATCACTTCCGGGCCAATACCGTCACCCGGCAAAACAGCAATATGATAATTCTTCGACATCACACGGTTTCCTTGTTGTTCTCGTTGTTCTGAGCTTTGCGTTGCAATTCTTTTTCGACTTCTTCGGCGCGCCAGATGTTGTTCAGCACATGCACCATCGCTTTAGCAGAAGATTCGACGATATCTGTCGCCAGACCGACGCCGTGGAAACGACGACCGTTATAGTTGGCAACGATATCCACCTGACCCAGCGCATCTTTACCGTGCCCTTTGGCGGTCAGGCTGTATTTCACCAGTTCGATGTTGTACTCAGTTACACGGTTGATAGCCTGATAAATAGCATCGACTGGACCGTTACCGTTCGCCGCTTCGGCTTTAACTTCTTCACCGCAGGCCAGCTTGACGGAGGCGGTGGCGATGTCATTGGAGCCGGACTGAACGCTGAAGTAATCCAGACGGAAATGCTCCGGTTCTTCCTGCTGTTTATTAATGAAGGCCAGCGCTTCCAGGTCGTAATCAAATACCTGACCTTTTTTGTCCGCCAGTTTCAGGAATGCGTCGTACAGGTTGTCCAGGCTGTATTCATTTTCTTTATATCCCATCTCGTCCATACGGTGTTTCACCGCGGCGCGTCCGGAACGGGAGGTCAGGTTCAGCTGTACCTGGTTCAGACCAATGGATTCAGGCGTCATGATTTCGTAGTTTTCACGGTTTTTCAGTACGCCGTCCTGATGGATGCCGGAGGAGTGGGCAAAGGCGCCGCTACCGACAATGGCTTTGTTTGCCGGAATTGGCATGTTGCAGATTTGGCTGACTAACTGACTGGTACGCCAGATCTCCTGGTGATTGATGCGGGTCTGTACATTCAGGATATCTTTACGCACCTTGATCGCCATGATCACTTCTTCCAGTGAGCAGTTACCGGCGCGTTCGCCGATACCGTTCATCGCGCCTTCCACCTGACGCGCTCCGGCGTGAACGGCTGCCAGTGCGTTGCCTACGCCCAAACCTAAATCATCATGGGTGTGTACGGAGATGATGGCTTTATCGATATTTGGTACGCGTTCATACAAGTCAGAAATGATTGCCCCAAATTCGAAAGGCATGGTGTAACCGACGGTATCAGGGATGTTAATGGTTTTAGCACCCGCGTTAATGGCAGCTTCAACCACGCGAGCCAGATCGGCGATAGGGGTACGGCCTGCATCTTCGCAGGAGAACTCCACGTCATCGGTATAATTACGCGCACGCTTAACCATGTAGACCGCGCGCTCAATGACTTCATCCAGCGTACTGCGTAATTTCGTCGCGATGTGCATCGGCGAGGTGGCGATAAACGTATGAATACGGAAAGCTTCAGCGACTTTCAGCGATTCTGCAGCGACGTCGATATCTTTTTCTACGCAGCGGGCTAAGGCGCAAACGCGGCTGTTTTTAACCTGACGAGCAATGGTCTGAACTGACTCAAAGTCGCCCGGTGAAGAAACGGGGAAACCTACTTCCATCACGTCAACGCCCATACGCTCAAGGGCCAGCGCAATCTGCAGTTTTTCTTTCACACTCAGGCTTGCCTGTAACGCCTGTTCACCATCGCGTAAGGTGGTATCGAAAATAATGACTTGCTGGCTCATGGTTTAGGTCCTTGGTTTCTTAGGGCGCCTTGCTTCGAGCATAAAAAAACCC
>NZ_SZWU01000039.1:63556-73029 GCF_005280935.1 Citrobacter sp. wls757
GGAGTTGACTTAATGCTGAATGTCGTCCACCAGTCTACCGCGCAATGAAGATGCGTTTAGTAGTAGTAGACCGTTAAAACGAGCAATGTAAGTCATCAATTAAGCTCCAGGCGAATGCGATATGCTTTTAGTGGTACTGGATATGAAGACTGATGTCAACCCTCACTCCTGCAAATGCCTTACTTGAGGGGAGAAGTTTCTGCAAAACTTAAGCGAATTGTGCTGAATTTTTCGGAGTACATAAAATTAATCAGTTGATGGTTGTAAATACTTTTCATGGTTTGACATATTTGAGCATAATTATTTGCATTTATTGTAACGGCGAACTGAAGAAAAGGTCGCTCTTGGGATTTCATATCTTTATGATTTATCTGTTCTTATAGTAATCATGAATGGCTATGGGCAGTGTAACACCACATAATTGATAAATTAATGTTAACTTTTAATGTATTAATAATATAAACATTTAATTAAAACTTAAATACGTATTCACGATACGTATGATTGTATATTCGCCATGCTTATGGTTATATTGTTTTTGAAATTTAAACATATGAATCACCGTGCAGTGACACCTGCCACACTGCGCTCGCATTGGTTTTTTGTTCATTTAGGTTTGTGCCTTTATGTTTTCCTAATTTTAATGTTTTTTCTTTTTCTCATCTTATATGTATGGTAAATCATATTAACGGAGATTATTTCTTCACTCCGTCTGGGAAAAGGGAGTTTAGAGTGACAGTGGAGTTAAATATGCCAGAAGTAAAAATAATAGATAAAACAAATATTATAGATATGGGGAAGCCACAGCTTCGCATGGTTGATCTTAATTTATTAACCGTCTTTGATGCGGTGATGCAAGAACAAAACATTACCCGTGCCGCGCATACTTTAGGAATGTCGCAACCTGCTGTCAGTAATGCGGTCGCGCGCCTGAAAGTGATGTTTAATGATGAGCTTTTTGTTCGTTATGGACGCGGTATCCAGCCGACAGCAAGAGCCTTCCAGCTATTTGGTTCTGTTCGCCAGGCATTGCAATTAGTGCAAAATGAACTGCCTGGATCGGGTTTTGAGCCAGCCAGCAGCGAGCGCGTATTCAATCTTTGCGTATGCAGCCCATTGGATAATATTCTGACGTCGTTGATTTATAATCGGGTTGAGCAAGTTGCACCAAACATTCATGTCGTATTTAAATCTTCACTCAATCAAAATACAGAGCATCAATTACGTTACCAGGAAACAGAATTCGTTATTAGCTATGAAGAATTCCGTCGTCCTGAATTTACCAGTATTCCGTTATTCAATGACGAAATGGTGTTAGTCGCAAGTAAAAAGCATCCACGCATTAGTGGTCCGTTATTGGAAAGCGATGTCTATAATGAACAGCATGCGGTGGTGTCACTTGATCGCTTCGCATCATTCAGCCAACCATGGTATGACACACCGGATAAACAATCCTGCGTAGCTTATCAGGGCATGGCATTAATTAGCGTTCTTAATATTGTGTCGCAAACGCATTTGGTCTCTATTGCGCCGCGTTGGTTAGCAGAAGAATTTGCCGATTCTTTAGAACTACAGATCTTACCTTTACCGTTAAAATTGAACAGCCGCACATGCTATCTTTCCTGGCATGAAGCCGCGGGCCGGGATAAAGGACATCAATGGATGGAAGAGCTGTTAGTCTCCGTTTGTAAGCAGTAGCACTTGGCAGAGTAAACCGGACAATACATCCTGTTTATTCTGCTTTTGTCTTTATAACTGAAATTTTATGCTGAACTCTATTTTTTACGTCTGTCCAAAAGTGTCAAAAAATAGAGTAATTGCTGTAAGTTCCCATTTTTAAGCGATTATTTATCATACTGATTGCTTATGCTGGTTTAATTCTCCGTTTATTCGCGTCTTTCCTCCTTTTTATTCTTATTTACTCCAGTGACACCCCTTCGGAGTCAATTGCCATGCGTCATCGTCAGCGGTTAATGTGTTGTTAAACCGTAATTCATTATAAGAGTGAGGCAAGCCATGGAGATGTTGTCTGGAGCCGAGATGGTCGTCCGATCGCTCATCGATCAGGGTGTGAAGCAGGTATTCGGTTATCCCGGGGGGGCCGTCCTCGATATTTATGATGCGCTGCATACGGTCGGCGGTATTGATCATGTGCTGGTCCGCCATGAACAAGCGGCGGTACATATGGCTGATGGCCTTGCGCGTGCCACGGGAGAAGTGGGGGTCGTATTAGTTACCTCCGGACCGGGGGCGACCAACGCGATTACCGGAATCGCAACGGCTTACATGGATTCCATTCCGCTGGTGATCCTCTCCGGACAGGTCGCAACGTCGCTGATTGGCTACGATGCCTTCCAGGAGTGCGACATGGTAGGTATATCCCGCCCGGTGGTAAAACACAGCTTCCTGGTCAAACAAACGGAAGATATCCCGCAGGTGCTGAAAAAAGCCTTCTGGCTGGCAGCAAGCGGTCGTCCTGGGCCGGTGGTGGTGGATTTGCCGAAGGATATTCTGAATCCGGCGAAGAAACTGCCTTATAGCTGGCCGGACTCGGTGAGTATGCGCTCGTATAATCCGACGACGACGGGGCACAAAGGACAGATCAAACGGGCGCTACAGACGCTGGTCGCGGCGAAGAAACCGGTTGTCTATGTGGGCGGTGGCGCGGTCAATGCTGCTTGCCATGAGCAGTTAGCTCAGATTGCTGAAGCGCTGAATCTGCCGGTTGTCTCCTCGCTAATGGGGTTGGGCGCGTTTCCTGCCACGCATCGTCAGGCGCTGGGCATGTTAGGGATGCACGGTACCTACGAAGCGAATATGACCATGCATCATTCCGATGTGATCTTTGCTGTCGGCGTTCGCTTTGACGATCGAACGACAAATAACCTGGCAAAATACTGTCCGAATGCGACCGTGCTGCATATCGACATCGATCCGACCTCTATTTCTAAAACCGTTACTGCGGATATTCCGATTGTGGGTGATGCCCGTCTGGTGCTGGATCAAATGCTCGAACTGCTGGAGCAAGAGAAATCACAGCAGCCACTGGATGATAACCGTGACTGGTGGCAACAGATTGAGCACTGGCGCGCCCGTCAGTGTCTGAAATACGACACGCAAAGCGAAAGCATTAAGCCGCAGGCGGTGATTGAAACCATCTGGCGTCTGACGAAAGGGGAAGCGTATGTGACCTCTGACGTTGGCCAGCATCAGATGTTTGCCGCACTTTATTATCCGTTCGATAAACCGCGTCGCTGGATTAACTCAGGCGGCCTCGGCACGATGGGATTCGGTTTACCTGCGGCGTTAGGGGTGAAAATGGCATTGCCGGATGAAACGGTAGTGTGCGTCACCGGGGATGGCAGCATTCAGATGAACATCCAGGAGCTGTCGACGGCGCTGCAGTATGAACTGCCGGTGCTGGTGCTCAACCTTAACAACCGTTATCTCGGCATGGTCAAACAATGGCAGGACATGATCTACTCCGGGCGTCACTCCCAGTCTTACATGCAGTCGCTGCCCGATTTTGTGCGCCTTGCTGAGGCTTATGGGCATATCGGTATCCAGATTAATCATCCAGATGAACTGGAGAGCAAGCTGGGTGAAGCGCTGGAGCATGTGCGTAACCATCGCCTGGTGTTTGTCGACGTCACCGTCGACGGCAGTGAGCATGTCTACCCGATGCAGATTCGTGGGGGCGGGATGGATGAAATGTGGCTAAGCAAAACGGAGAGGACCTGATTATGCGCCGGATATTATCAGTATTGCTGGAAAATGAGTCGGGTGCATTGTCGCGGGTGATTGGCCTCTTCGCCCAGCGTGGTTACAACATTGAAAGCCTGACCGTCGCGCCGACCGACGACCCCACCTTATCGCGGATGACGATTCAGACGGTAGGGGATGAGAAAGTCCTTGAGCAGATCGAAAAGCAGCTCCACAAACTGGTGGATGTTCTGCGCGTTAGCGAGCTGGGGCAGGGTGCCCACGTTGAACGAGAAATCATGCTGGTGAAAATCCAGGCCAGCGGTTATGGCCGGGAGGAGGTGAAACGCAACACGGAGATTTTCCGCGGGCAAATCATCGATGTGACGCCGTCTATCTACACCGTACAACTGGCGGGCACCAGCGACAAGCTGGATGCGTTTCTGGCAACCTTGCGTGAAGTCGCCAAAATTGTGGAAGTTGCTCGTTCCGGTGTGGTGGGACTCTCCCGTGGCGATAAAATTATGCGCTAATCGTCAACCGTAGGCCTGGTAAGCAAAGCGCTATCAGGCCTCATCGTGGAGGTCATGCCGGATAGCGGCATAAACGCCTTATCCTGCCTGCAGGTAACGAACCCGCTTTCGCTGATGCTACCTGCTGCGCTTTTTTTTGCGAAATCAGCAGTAACCAGAGACAAAAGCGGTTGCCGCAGTCATTATTCTGCGCTTAGATGTTAAGAAGTTTAACCCATGCCATCTAAAAGGTTATGGTTTGTACATTTTACGCAAGGGGCAATTGTGAAACTGGATGAAATCGCTCGGTTGGCCGGCGTTTCGCGAACGACTGCAAGCTACGTTATTAATGGCAAAGCAAAGCAATATCGCGTAAGCGACAAAACGGTTGAAAAAGTCATGGCGGTGGTGCGTGAGCATAATTACCACCCGAATGCCGTGGCGGCCGGGCTGCGTGCTGGACGCACACGTTCTATCGGGCTGGTGATCCCGGATCTTGAGAACACAAGCTATACCCGGATCGCAAACTATCTGGAACGCCAGGCGCGTCAGCGTGGGTATCAGCTGTTGATTGCCTGCTCTGAAGATCAGCCGGATAACGAAATGCGCTGTATTGAGCATCTTTTACAGCGCCAGGTCGATGCCATTATTGTGTCGACTTCTTTGCCGCCTGAGCATCCGTTCTACCAACGCTGGGCAAATAGTTCATTCCCGATTGTGGCGCTGGACCGTGCACTGGATCGCGAACATTTTACCAGCGTTGTGGGTGCGGATCAGGATGATGCGGAAATGCTGGCAGAGGAGTTACGCAAATTCCCTGCTGAAACCGTCCTCTATCTGGGCGCGCTTCCTGAATTATCCGTCAGTTTCCTGCGCGAGCAGGGTTTTCGTACCGCGTGGAAGGACGATCCGCGTGAAGTCCATTTCCTGTACGCCAACAGCTATGAGCGGGAAGCGGCTGCGCAGCTGTTTGATAAATGGCTGGAAACGCACCCAATGCCTCAGGCGTTGTTTACCACGTCGTTTGCCCTGTTGCAGGGCGTGATGGATGTGACCCTGCGTCGTGACGGGCAGCTGCCGTCTGATTTAGCGATTGCGACTTTTGGCGATCACGAACTGCTCGACTTCCTGCAGTGCCCGGTACTGGCAGTGGCACAGCGCCATCGTGATGTCGCAGAACGCGTGCTGGAGATTGTACTGGCAAGTCTGGACGAACCGCGTAAACCAAAACCAGGTTTAACGCGTATACGGCGTAATCTGTACCGTCGCGGTATTCTCAGCCGTAACTAAGTTTCCTCAATTGATGACGTCGGCGGGATAAGCCTCTGACGTCTTCAATTTTTCTATTCTCAGAAATAACCGCATTATATTTAAGAATATTCTTTAGAATTATCTGAAATTCATTCTTGAAATACCCCGAATTAAAAATGCAACTATCCATTTTTGGGTTATTGATACGTAACGACGCGTTACGCTTGTATTATTTTGTTACATGCTTGTATGGATTTGCCGAATTAACAAACACTTTGCTCTCGTATTGCGGCCATCTGGTGCTTACCTCGGCTCTGCGCGGCGTACAGACCGATTAACTGGTACTGTTAACTCGCTGCATATTGTCCTAAAATGCCGCTCGCGTCGCAAACTGACACTTTATATTTTCTTTGGATGATATTCAGTTGTTTTAAACAATGATGAGTTGTTGGATTTTTTTCTTACAAATATTCATGACGTTAATTTGCTTCGTTTGCTGTACGGAATTTGTTCAACGCTGATATTAGCCGTAAACAATGGGTTTTTTGCTCCGCTAAGCGCCGCGACTTGCTTGACAAGGTTTTCCTCCGCTCCGTAAACTCCTTTAAGTGGGAATTTGTGGGATAAAGTGGTAATTGGGGGTGAGACTGGCATGTTCCGGGGAGCAACGTTAGTTAATCTCGACAGTAAAGGGCGCTTATCCGTGCCTACCCGTTATCGGGATCAACTGCTTGAGAGCGCTACCGGTCAAATGGTTTGCACCATTGACATCCATCACCCGTGCCTGCTGCTGTACCCCCTGCCTGAATGGGAAATAATCGAGCAGAAGCTATCGCGTCTGTCGAGCATGAATCCAGTTGAGCGTCGCGTACAGCGCTTATTGTTGGGTCATGCCAGCGAATGTCAGATGGATAACGCTGGTCGATTACTGATAGCACCCATTCTGCGGCAACACGCAGGGCTAACGAAAGAAGTGATGCTGGTTGGGCAGTTCAATAAGTTTGAGCTGTGGGATGAAACGACCTGGTATCAACAGGTCAAGGAAGATATCGACGCTGAGCAGTCTGTTACTGGCGCGTTGTCGGAACGATTGCAGGATTTGTCTCTATAAAATGACGGAAAATTATAAACATACAACGGTGTTGCTGGATGAAGCCGTAAACGGCCTGAATATTCGTCCAGACGGCATCTACATTGACGGGACATTTGGTCGCGGCGGTCACTCACGTCTGATCCTCTCCCAGCTTGGCGAAGAGGGACGTTTACTGGCAATCGATCGCGATCCGCAGGCTATTGCCGTTGCAAAAACGATTACTGATCCCCGTTTCTCCATCGTACATGGACCTTTCTCTGCGCTGGCTGACTATGTCGCCGAGCGTGGACTGACCGGTAAGATCGACGGGATTCTTCTCGATCTCGGCGTTTCTTCACCGCAGCTCGATGATGCAGAGCGCGGTTTCTCGTTTATGCGTGACGGTCCGTTAGATATGCGTATGGACCCAACACGCGGTCAGTCAGCGGCCGAATGGCTGCAAACCGCCGATGAAGCAGACATTGCCTGGGTGATTAAAACCTTTGGCGAAGAGCGCTTCGGCAAACGCATTGCGCGCGCCATCGTGGAGCGCAACCGCATCGAACCGATGACCCGCACCAAAGAGCTGGCGGAAGTTATTGCAGCGGCAATGCCGGTGAAGGACAAATTCAAACATCCCGCGACCCGTACCTTCCAGGCGGTGCGCATTTGGGTGAACAGTGAACTGGAGGAGATAGAGCAGGCGCTAAAAAGCTCGCTCAGCGTGCTGGCTCCAGGTGGTCGCCTTTCGATCATCAGTTTCCATTCGCTTGAAGACCGCATTGTGAAACGCTTTATGCGTGAACAAAGCCGTGGTCCTCAGGTACCGGCTGGAATACCGATGACCGAAGCGCAGATCAAAAAGCTGGGCGGCCGTGAGTTAAGAGCACTAGGCAAGATGATGCCGGGTGAAGAAGAGGTAGCTGAGAATCCTCGTGCCCGTAGTTCAGTTCTGCGTATTGCAGAGAGGACGAACGCATGATCAGCAGAGTGACAGAAGCCCTCAGCAAAGTTAAAGGATCGATAGGAAGCAACGAGCGCCATGCCTTGCCTGGCGTGATCGGTGACGATCTTTTGCGGTTTGGGAAGCTGCCACTCTGCCTGTTCATTTGCATTATTTTGACGGCGGTTACCGTCGTGACAACAGCACACCATACGCGGTTACTGACTGCGCAGCGTGAGCAGCTGGTTCTGGAGCGAGATGCGCTGGATATCGAATGGCGCAACTTGATCCTTGAGGAGAACGCGCTCGGCGACCATAGCCGTGTTGAACGGATCGCAACGGAAAAGCTGCAAATGCAGCATGTCGATCCCTCACAAGAAAATATCGTAGTACAAAAATAAGGATAAACGCGACGCATGAAAGCAGCGGCAAAAACGCACAAACCAAAACGCCAGGAAGAACAAGCCAACTTTATCAGTTGGCGTTTTGCGTTACTGTGCGGCTGTATTTTGCTGGCACTGGGTTTTCTGCTGGGGCGCGTTGCCTGGCTGCAAATCATCGCGCCGGACATGCTGGTGCGTCAGGGTGATATGCGCTCTCTACGCGTCCAGGAAGTGTCTACATCACGCGGAATGATTACCGACCGCTCTGGTCGCCCGCTGGCGGTGAGCGTTCCGGTTAAAGCGATATGGGCCGACCCGAAAGAAGTACATGATGCAGGCGGCGTGAGCGTTGGCGAACGCTGGAGAGCGCTGTCAACCGCGCTGAATCTCCCGCTCGATCAACTGGCTTCCCGCATTAACGCCAACCCGAAAGGGCGCTTCATCTATCTGGCGCGTCAGGTAAACCCTGACATGGCCGACTACATCAAGAAACTGAAGCTGCCAGGTATCCACCTGCGCGAAGAATCCCGCCGTTACTATCCTTCCGGAGAAGTGACTGCTCACCTCATCGGCTTTACTAACGTCGACAGCCAGGGGATTGAAGGCGTAGAGAAGAGCTTCGACAAGTGGCTCACCGGACAACCGGGCGAACGTATTGTACGTAAAGACCGTTATGGCCGCGTCATTGAAGATATCTCCTCTACCGACAGCCAGGCGGCGCATAACCTCGCGTTGAGCATTGATGAGCGTTTACAGGCACTGGTCTACCGTGAACTGAATAACGCCGTGGCGTTCAACAAGGCGGAGTCAGGCAGTGCGGTACTGGTGGATGTAAACACCGGTGAAGTGCTGGCCATGGCCAACAGTCCGTCCTACAACCCGAACAATCTCACCGGTACGCCAAAAGACGCGATGCGTAACCGTACCATCACCGACGTGTTTGAACCGGGTTCTACCGTTAAACCGATGGTGGTGATGACCGCGCTGCAGCGTGGCGTGGTTCGCGAAAATACCGTCCTCAATACTATCCCTTACCGAATTAATGGTCACGAAATCAAAGACGTGGCGCGTTATAGCGAATTAACCCTCACCGGGGTTTTGCAGAAGTCGAGTAACGTCGGTGTTTCCAAGCTGGCGTTAGCGATGCCGTCCTCAGCGTTAGTAGATACTTACTCACGTTTTGGGCTGGGAAAAGCGACCAATTTGGGGTTGGTCGGAGAACGCAGTGGCTTATATCCTCAAAAACAACGGTGGTCTGACATAGAGAGGGCCACCTTCTCTTTCGGCTACGGGCTAATGGTAACGCCGTTACAGTTAGCGCGAGTCTATGCAACGATCGGCAGCTACGGCGTTTATCGTCCACTGTCGATTACCAAAGTTGACCCTCCTGTTCCGGGTGAGCGTATCTTCCCGGAAGATACCGTGCGTACCGTGGTGCACATGATGGAAAGCGTGGCGCTGCCGGGCGGCGGCGGCGTGAAGGCGGCCATTAAAGGCTATCGCATCGCTATTAAAACCGGTACAGCGAAAAAAGTAGGGCCGGATGGCCGCTACATCAACAAATACATTGCTTATACCGCAGGCGTTGCGCCTGCGAGTCAGCCGCGCTT
>NZ_SZWU01000039.1:73068-77343 GCF_005280935.1 Citrobacter sp. wls757
TGTTATCAACGATCCGCAGGCGGGTAAATACTACGGTGGCGCCGTTTCCGCGCCGGTCTTTGGTGCCATCATGGGCGGCGTACTGCGCACCATGAACATCGAGCCGGATGCGCTGACAACGGGCGATAAAAATGAATTTGTGAATAATCAAGGCGAGGCAACAGGTGGCAGATCGTAATTTGCGCGACCTTCTTGCTCCATGGGTGCCGGGTGCACCGGAGCGAGCACTGCGGGAGATGACGCTTGACAGCCGTGTGGCTGCATCAGGCGATCTCTTTGTCGCAGTATTGGGTCATCAGGCGGACGGGCGTCGGTATATCCCGCAGGCGATAGCGCAAGGTGTGGCTGCCATTATTGCAGAAGCAAAAGATGAAGCTACTGATGGTGAAATCCGTGAAATGCATGGCGTTCCGGTCATCTATCTCAGTCAGCTTAACGAACGTTTATCTGCACTGGCGGGCCGTTTTTACCACGAGCCTTCTGAGAAAATGCGTCTGGTCGGCGTAACCGGGACTAACGGTAAAACCACCACCACCCAATTGCTGGCCCAGTGGAGCCAACTGCTTGGCGAAACCAGCGCGGTAATGGGAACAGTAGGCAATGGCCTGCTGGGCAAAGTGATCCCGACGGAAAATACCACCGGTTCAGCCGTTGATGTCCAGCATGTGCTGGCGGGGCTGGCTGCGCAGGGCGCAACGGTTGGCGCGATGGAAGTCTCTTCACACGGCCTGGTTCAGCATCGCGTTGCGGCGCTGAAGTTTGCCGCATCAGTATTTACTAACTTAAGCCGCGACCATCTCGACTACCACGGCGACATGGAACATTACGAAGCCGCGAAATGGCTGCTGTATTCCACGCACCATTGCGGCCAGGCCATCGTCAATGCGGATGATGAAGTCGGTCGTCGCTGGCTGGCGAAACTCCCGGATGCGGTTGCCGTTTCGATGGAAGACCACATCAACCCGAACTGTCATGGTCGTTGGTTAAAAGCGGTTGACGTGAAGTATCACGACAGTGGGGCAACGATTCGTTTTACCTCCTCATGGGGCGACGGCGAAATTGAAAGCCGCCTGATGGGGGCGTTTAACGTCAGCAATCTTTTGCTGGCGCTGGCAACGCTGTTGGCACTGGGCTATCCGTTAGCTGATTTACTGAAAACGGCGACACAATTGCAGCCGGTTTGCGGACGTATGGAAGTGTTCAGCGCGCCGGGTAAAACCACCGTGGTGGTTGATTACGCTCATACGCCAGATGCGCTGGAAAAAGCGCTGCAGGCGGCACGTCTGCACTGTACTGGCAAACTGTGGTGCGTCTTTGGCTGCGGCGGCGATCGCGATAAAGGCAAACGTCCGTTGATGGGCGCAATCGCCGAGCAGTTTGCAGATGTTGTCGTGGTGACTGATGACAACCCGCGTACCGAAGAGCCGCGCGCCATTATTAACGACATTCTGGCGGGTATGCTGGATGCCGGACAGGCGAAGGTGATGGAAGGGCGCGCAGAAGCCGTGACAAACGCCATTATGCAGGCGAAAGAAAACGACGTGGTGCTGGTGGCCGGGAAAGGTCACGAAGATTACCAGATCGTCGGCTCGCAGCGTCTCGACTATTCTGACCGCGTGACCGCAGCACGTCTGCTGGGGGTTATCGCATGATTAGCGTAACGCTCAGCCAACTGGCGGAGATCCTCCGTGGCGAACTGAAAGGGGCCGATCTGACCCTTGATGCCGTAACAACCGATACGCGTAAAGTGACGCCGGGCTGCCTGTTTGTGGCGCTGAAAGGCGAACGCTTTGATGCCCATGATTTTGCAGACAAAGCGCAAGAGAGCGGGGCGGGTGCGCTGCTGGTCAGCCGCCCGTTGGACACCAACCTGCCGCAGCTGATTGTTAAAGATACGCGTCTGGCGTTTGGTGAACTGGCGGCGTGGGTTCGCGCTCAGGTTCCGGCGCGCGTTGTCGCGCTGACCGGCTCATCCGGTAAAACGTCCGTCAAAGAGATGACGGCTGCCATTCTGAGCCAGTGTGGTAACACCCTATATACCGCGGGCAATCTGAATAACGACATCGGCGTACCGATGACGCTGCTGCGCTTAAATAACGATTACGACTATGCCGTGATTGAGCTCGGCGCCAACCATCAGGGCGAAATCGCCTGGACCGTCGGCCTGACGCGTCCGGAAGCGGCGCTGGTGAACAATCTGGCCGCCGCGCACCTGGAAGGTTTCGGCTCTCTGGCGGGCGTTGCGAAGGCAAAAGGTGAGATTTTTACCGGCCTTTCTGCGAACGGTATCGCCATTATGAATGCCGACAACAACGACTGGTTGAACTGGCAAAGCATCATCGGCGAACGCAAAGTCTGGCGCTTCTCCCCGAATGCGGCCAACAGCGACTTTTCTGCTACCAACGTTCATGTGACCTCGCATGGCACAGAATTTTCTCTGCAAACGCCGACCGGAAGCATTGATGTCCTGCTGCCGTTGCCGGGTCGCCACAATATCGCTAACGCCCTTGCGGCGGCGGCGCTTTCTATGGCGGTAGGCGCGACGCACGAGGCGATCAAAGCGGGTTTGAAGGATCTGCAAGCGGTACCGGGACGTCTGTTCCCGATTCAACTCGCAGAAAATCAGCTGCTGCTGGACGACTCCTATAACGCGAACGTCGGTTCGATGACCGCAGCGGTGCAGGTGCTGTCTGAAATGCCGGGCTATCGCGTTCTGGTCGTTGGCGATATGGCAGAGCTTGGCGCAGAAAGTGAAGCATGCCATGTACAGGTAGGTGTTGCTGCGAAAGCAGCAGGTATCGACCGTGTACTGAGTACAGGAAAACTGAGTCAGGCAATTAGCGACGCCAGCGGCGTTGGCGAACATTTTGCGGATAAAAGCGCGCTGGCCGCGCATCTTAAAGTATTGATTGCAGAACATCAGGTCATGACGATTTTAGTGAAGGGTTCACGTAGTGCCGCCATGGAAGAGGTAGTACGCGCATTACAGGAGAATGGGACATGTTAGTTTGGCTGGCCGAACATTTGGTCAAATATTATTCCGGCTTTAACGTCTTTTCCTATCTGACGTTTCGCGCCATCGTCAGCCTGCTGACCGCGCTGTTCATCTCTTTGTGGATGGGCCCGCGCATGATTGCCCGCTTGCAAAAAATGTCCTTTGGACAGGTTGTACGTAACGACGGTCCGGAATCGCACTTTAGTAAACGTGGTACGCCAACCATGGGCGGGATCATGATCCTCACCGCGATTGTTATCTCCGTTCTGTTGTGGGCATATCCGTCGAACCCGTATGTATGGTGCGTGCTGGCGGTATTGATTGGCTACGGCATTATCGGTTTTGTCGATGACTACCGCAAAGTGGTGCGCAAAGATACCAAGGGGCTGATTGCCCGCTGGAAGTACTTCTGGATGTCGGTGATTGCGCTGGGTGTAGCCTTTGCGCTGTACCTCGCCGGTAAAGATACCCCGGCTACCGAGCTGGTGGTGCCGTTCTTTAAAGATGTCATGCCGCAATTGGGGCTGTTCTACGTGCTGCTGGCGTACTTCGTGATTGTGGGCACTGGCAACGCGGTAAACCTCACCGATGGCCTGGATGGTCTGGCGATTATGCCGACCGTGTTCGTGGCCGCAGGTTTTGCGCTGGTGGCATGGGCTACAGGTAACATGAACTTTGCCAACTACCTGCACATTCCCTATTTACGCCATGCCGGCGAACTGGTGATCGTCTGTACGGCGATTGTCGGTGCGGGGTTAGGCTTCCTGTGGTTTAACACCTATCCGGCGCAGGTCTTTATGGGCGACGTCGGTTCTCTGGCGCTGGGCGGCGCGCTGGGCATTATTGCCGTGCTGCTGCGTCAGGAATTCCTGCTGGTAATTATGGGCGGCGTATTTGTTGTGGAAACGCTGTCGGTCATTCTGCAGGTTGGCTCCTTTAAGCTGCGCGGACAGCGCATCTTCCGTATGGCGCCGATTCACCATCACTATGAACTGAAAGGCTGGCCGGAACCGCGCGTAATTGTGCGCTTCTGGATTATTTCGCTGATGCTGGTGCTGATTGGCCTGGCAACGCTGAAGGTACGTTAATCATGGCTGATTACCAGGGTAAAAAAGTCGTCATTATCGGTCTGGGATTGACCGGGCTGTCCTGCGTGGATTTCTTTCTGGCGCGTGGCGTGACGCCGCGTGTGATGGATACCCGCGCAACGCCACCTGGCCTGGATAAATTGCCGGAAGCGGTTGAGCGTCATGTTGGCAGCCTGAATGATGATTGGCTGC
>NZ_SZWU01000039.1:77401-102905 GCF_005280935.1 Citrobacter sp. wls757
TGGTATTGCCCTGGCGCATCCTTCTCTGAGCGCCGCTGCTGATGCAGGGATCGAAATTGTCGGTGACATCGAGCTGTTCTGTCGTGAAGCGCAGGCGCCGATCGTCGCGATCACCGGTTCCAACGGGAAAAGCACCGTCACCACGTTGGTGGGAGAAATGGCGAAAGCGGCTGGTGTGAACGTGGGTGTTGGCGGAAATATCGGTCTGCCCGCGCTGATGCTGCTGGATGACGAACGTGAGCTGTATGTACTGGAGCTGTCGAGCTTCCAGCTGGAGACAACCTCCAGCTTACAGGCCGTAGCCGCCACCATTTTGAACGTCACCGAAGATCATATGGACAGGTATCCGTTTGGCTTGCAGCAGTACCGTGCGGCCAAACTGCGCGTCTATGAGAATGCGAAAGTGTGCGTGGTTAATGCCGATGATGCGCTGACCATGCCGATTCGCGGGGCGGATGAGCGCTGCGTGAGCTTTGGCATCAACATGGGTGACTATCATCTCAATCGTCAGCAGGGTGAAACCTGGCTGCGGGTGAAGGGTGAAAAAGTCCTGAACGTGAAAGAGATGACGCTTACCGGCCAGCATAACTATACCAACGCCCTGGCGGCGCTGGCGCTCGCGGATGCTGCGGGTCTGCCGCGGGCATCCAGCCTGAAAGCGCTGACTACCTTTACCGGTCTGGCGCATCGTTTCCAGTTGGTACTGAATCATAACGGTGTGCGTTGGATCAACGACTCAAAAGCCACCAACGTTGGCAGCACCGAAGCGGCACTGAATGGCCTGCACGTTGACGGTACGTTGCACCTGCTGCTGGGCGGCGATGGGAAATCCGCCGACTTTACGCCGCTGCAACGCTACCTGACTGGCGACAACATTCGTCTTTACTGCTTTGGTCGCGATGGCGCACAGCTTGCTGCTCTGCGTCCTGAGGTTGCGGAACACACTGAAACCATGGAGCAGGTAATGCGTCTGCTCGCACCGCGTGTGAAGCCGGGTGATATGGTGTTGCTGTCGCCAGCCTGCGCCAGCCTTGACCAGTTCAAGAACTTTGAGCAACGCGGTGACGTCTTTACCCGTTTAGCGAAGGAGTTGGGTTGATGCGATTCTCTCTCCCTCGTCTGAAAATGCCGCGCGTACCGGGACTGGGTGTCCTGGCGTGGATCTTCGCGGCACTTAAAGGCTGGGTGATGGCTTCGCGTGATAAAGACGCGGACAGCCTGATCATGTATGACCGCATGCTGCTGTGGCTGACTTTTGGTCTGGCAGCGATCGGTTTTGTGATGGTGACATCGGCATCGATGCCCGTAGGGCAACGCCTGGCAGGCGATCCTTTCCTGTTTGCTAAGCGTGACGCGCTGTATATCTTCCTCGCGTTCTGTCTGGCGATGGTGACGCTGCGTCTGCCGATGGAGTTCTGGCAAAAGTACAGCACGACGATGCTGATCGCCTCGATCATCATGTTGTTGATCGTGCTGGTGGTGGGGAGCTCAGTTAACGGGGCATCGCGCTGGATCGCGCTGGGTCCACTGCGTATTCAGCCTGCGGAATTCACCAAGCTGTCGCTGTTCTGTTATCTCGCTAACTACCTGGTGCGTAAAGTCGATGAAGTGCGTAATAACCTGCGCGGCTTCTTAAAACCGATGGGTGTGATTCTGGTGTTGGCAGTCTTACTGCTGGCGCAGCCTGACCTTGGTACGGTGGTGGTGCTGTTTGTCACGACGCTGGCGATGCTGTTTCTCGCTGGCGCGAAACTGTGGCAGTTCATTGCCATTATCGGCATGGGGATTTCGGCGGTGGTGCTGCTGATCCTTGCCGAACCGTATCGTATTCGCCGCGTAACCTCCTTCTGGAACCCATGGGAAGATCCGTTTGGCAGCGGTTATCAGTTAACGCAATCGCTGATGGCTTTTGGTCGCGGTGAGGTTTGGGGTCAGGGGTTAGGTAATTCAGTGCAAAAACTGGAGTATTTACCGGAAGCGCACACCGACTTCATCTTCGCCATCATTGGGGAAGAGCTGGGTTATATCGGTGTGGTATTGGCACTTTTAATGGTATTCTTCGTCGCTTTTCGCGCGATGTCGATCGGTCGCAAAGCACTGGAAATTGACCACCGTTTTTCAGGCTTTTTAGCCTGCTCCATCGGGATTTGGTTTAGCTTCCAGGCCCTGGTAAACGTCGGCGCGGCAGCAGGTATGCTGCCAACAAAAGGTCTGACGTTACCGCTGATCAGTTATGGTGGTTCCAGTTTGTTGATTATGTCGACGGCCATCATGTTTTTGTTACGTATTGATTATGAAACGCGTCTGGAAAAAGCCCAGGCGTTTACACGAGGTGCACGATGAGTGGTCAACCGAAGCGGTTAATGGTGATGGCAGGCGGTACCGGCGGGCATGTGTTCCCGGGGCTGGCGGTCGCGCACCATTTAATGGCCCAGGGCTGGCAGGTTCGTTGGCTGGGCACCGCCGATCGTATGGAAGCGGACTTAGTGCCGAAGCATGGCATTGAAATTGACTTTATTCGCATCTCCGGTTTGCGTGGCAAAGGTGTCAACGCGCTGCTTGCCGCCCCCGTGCGTATTTTTAATGCCTGGCGTCAGGCGCGCGCCATCATGAAGCAGTTTAAGCCTGATGTGGTGCTGGGGATGGGCGGTTACGTGTCCGGCCCTGGCGGTCTGGCTGCCTGGTCATTAGGCATTCCGGTTGTCCTGCATGAGCAGAACGGCATTGCGGGATTAACTAACAAGTGGCTGGCGAAGATTGCAACGAAGGTGATGCAGGCTTTTCCTGGCGCTTTCCCGAATGCGGAAGTGGTGGGTAACCCAGTACGCACCGACGTTCTGGCGCTGCCGTTGCCCGAAGCGCGTCTGGCGGGGCGTGAAGGCCCGGTTCGCGTGCTGGTCGTCGGGGGATCTCAGGGCGCACGCGTATTGAACCAGACGATGCCGCAGGTTGCCGCAAAGCTTGGTGACGCGGTGACTATCTGGCATCAGAGTGGCAAAGGCGCGCAGCAAACCGTTGAACAGGCGTATGCCGACGCGGGACAACCGCAGCACAAGGTCACTGAGTTTATTGATGATATGGCAGCCGCCTACGCGTGGGCGGATATCGTAGTTTGTCGCTCCGGCGCGCTGACGGTAAGCGAAATTGCCGCTGCGGGTTTACCTGCGCTGTTTGTACCTTTTCAGCATAAAGACCGACAGCAGTACTGGAATGCGCTGCCGCTGGAGAAAGCGGGCGCCGCCAAAATTCTTGAGCAGCCGCAGTTTACTGTGGATGCCATCGCTAACACCCTTTCCGGGTGGTCGCGAGAAACCTTATTAACCATGGCAGAACGTGCGCGCGCCGCTTCCATTCCGGATGCTACAGAGCGTGTTGCTAATGAAGTGAGCCGGGCTGCCCGGGCGTAATTGTGGTGATGCCTTTTGCATCGCATGAACTAAGAAGTTAATGGCTAAAGAATGAATACACAACAACTGGCAAAACTGCGTTCTATCGTGCCCGAAATGCGTCGCGTTCGGCACATTCACTTTATCGGCATCGGTGGTGCTGGTATGGGCGGTATTGCCGAAGTTTTGGCCAACGAAGGTTATCAGATCAGCGGTTCTGACTTAGCGCCGAACCCGGTGACGCAGCAGTTGACGAATCTGGGCGCCACGATTTTCTTCAACCATCGCCCGGAAAACGTGCGCGATGCGAGCGTGGTGGTGGTATCCAGCGCCATTTCTGCGGATAACCCGGAAATTGTTGCGGCGCATGAAGCGCGCATTCCGGTGATCCGTCGTGCTGAAATGCTGGCGGAGTTAATGCGTTTTCGTCACGGTATCGCCATTGCCGGGACGCACGGTAAAACCACGACCACAGCGATGGTCTCCAGTATCTACGCGGAAGCGGGGCTGGATCCGACGTTTGTCAACGGCGGTCTGGTGAAGGCCGCAGGCGTCCATGCGCGTCTGGGTCATAGCCGTTATTTAATAGCGGAGGCGGATGAGAGCGATGCGTCGTTCCTGCATTTGCAGCCGATGGTAGCGATTGTTACCAATATCGAAGCCGATCATATGGATACCTACCATGGCGACTTCGAAAATTTAAAGCAGACGTTTATTAATTTCCTGCATAACTTGCCGTTTTATGGTCGTGCGGTGATGTGCGTTGACGATCCGGTGATCCGCGAGTTGTTGCCGCGAGTTGGTCGTCAAACCACAACCTATGGTTTCAGCGATGATGCTGATGTGCGCGTCGAAGATTACCAGCAGATTGGTCCACAAGGACACTTCACGCTGCTGCGTCAGGGGATGGCCGATTTACGCGTGACGTTGAACGCACCGGGCCGTCACAATGCGCTGAACGCGGCGGCGGCGGTAGCAGTTGCAACAGAAGAAGGCATTGAAGACGACGCAATTCTGCGCGCGCTGGAAAGTTTCCAGGGCACCGGACGACGTTTTGACTTCCTCGGCGAATTCCCGCTTGAGCCGGTAAACGGTAAAGCCGGGACGGCGATGCTGGTGGATGATTATGGTCATCACCCTACGGAAGTGGATGCCACGATTAAAGCTGCACGCGCGGGCTGGCCGGACAAAAATTTGGTGATGCTATTCCAGCCGCACCGCTTTACGCGTACTCGCGATCTGTATGACGACTTTGCCAACGTGCTGACTCAGGTCGATGCACTGTTGATGCTGGATGTGTACGCCGCGGGTGAAGCCGCGATTCCAGGAGCCGACAGCCGCTCGCTGTGCCGTACGATCCGTGGTCGCGGTAAGATCGACCCGATTCTGGTTTCCGATCCGGCTCAGGTGGCAGACATGCTGGCGCCGGTATTAACCGGCAACGATCTGATTTTGGTGCAGGGCGCTGGAAATATCGGCAAAATCGCGCGTTCCTTAGCTGAAATCAAACTGAAGCCGCAAAACCCGGAGGAAGAACAACATGGCTGATAAAATCGCGGTCCTGTTAGGGGGAACCTCCGCAGAGCGTGACGTTTCGCTGAATTCCGGCGCGGCCGTACTGGCAGGGTTACGCGAAGGTGGTGTGGATGCTCATCCAATTGACCCAAAAGAGGTTGATGTCACGCTTTTGAAATCGATGGGTTTTCAAAAGGTGTTTATTGCGCTGCACGGTCGTGGTGGTGAAGATGGCACGTTGCAGGGCATGCTGGAGCTGATTGGTCTGCCGTACACCGGTAGTGGCGTCATGGCTTCTGCGATTTCGATGGACAAACTGCGCAGCAAACTACTGTGGCAGGGGGCCGGTTTACCGGTCGCGCCTTGGGTCGCATTGACCCGCGCTGAGTTCGAAAAAGGCCTTAATGATGAGGTGGTTACGGAGATTTCTGCGCTAGGTTTGCCGCTGATTGTGAAGCCCAGCCGTGAAGGCTCAAGCGTAGGGATGTCAAAAGTTGAAGAAGAAAATGCTTTGCATGGTGCATTAGCATTGGCTTTTCAGCATGATGAAGAAGTACTGATCGAAAAATGGCTCAGTGGCCCGGAATTTACAGTTGCGATACTTGGTGAAGAAATTTTACCGTCAATACGTATCCAACCTGCGGGAACCTTCTATGATTATGAGGCGAAGTATCTCTCTGATGAGACACAATATTTCTGCCCTGCCGGTCTGGAAGTCGAACAAGAGGCCCGTTTACAGGAATTAGTCCTGAAAGCGTGGACCACATTGGGCTGTAAAGGTTGGGGTCGCATTGACGTCATGCTGGACAGCGATGGCCAGTTTTATCTGCTGGAAGCGAATACCTCTCCGGGTATGACCAGCCACAGTCTGGTGCCGATGGCGGCGCGTCAGGCGGGCCTGAGCTTCTCGCAGTTGGTGGTAAGAATTCTGGAGTTGGCGGACTGATATGTCGCAGGCTGCGCTGAACACGCGAAACGGTGATGAAGAAGAAGTAAACTCCTCACGCCGCAATAATGGAACGCGTCTTGCAGGAATATTGTTCCTGCTGACAGTGCTGTGCACCGTGTTTGTCAGCGGCTGGGTAGTGTTGGGATGGATGGAAGATGCGCAACGTTTGCCTTTATCGAAACTGGTGTTAACCGGCGAACGGCATTACACGCGCAATGACGATATTCGTCAGTCCATTTTGGCACTGGGCGCTCCGGGAACCTTTATGACTCAGGATGTGAACATCATTCAGAGTCAAATTGAACGCCTCCCCTGGATTAAACAGGCGAGCGTCAGAAAGCAATGGCCCGATGAATTGAAGATTCATCTGGTTGAATATGTGCCCATTGCGCGTTGGAATGACCAGCATATGGTGGATGCTGAAGGAAATACGTTCAGTGTTCCAACCGGTCGGGCCAATAAGCAGGTATTACCCATGTTGTATGGACCGGAAGGCAGCGCAAGTGAAGTGTTGCAAGGGTTCCGCGATATGGGGCAGGTGCTGGCTAAGGATAGATTCACCCTGAAGGAAGCGGCGATGACCGCTCGTCGTTCCTGGCAGTTGACGCTGAATAACGATATTAAGCTGAATCTGGGCAGGGGCGATACGATAAAACGTTTGGCTCGCTTTGTGGAACTCTACCCGGTTTTACAGCAGCAGGCGCAAACCGATGGCAAACGGATTAGCTACGTTGATTTGCGTTATGACTCAGGAGCGGCAGTAGGCTGGGTTCCCTTGCCTCCTGAGGAATCTAATCAGCAACAGAATCAGGCACAGGCAGAACAACAATGATCAAGGCGACGGACAGAAAACTGGTAGTTGGACTGGAGATTGGCACCGCGAAGGTAGCCGCTTTAGTAGGGGAAGTTCTGCCCGACGGTATGGTCAATATCATTGGCGTGGGCAGTTGCCCATCGCGAGGTATGGATAAAGGCGGGGTGAATGACCTTGAGTCAGTGGTGAAGTGCGTACAGCGCGCCATTGACCAGGCTGAACTGATGGCAGATTGCCAGATTTCCTCGGTGTATCTGGCACTTTCCGGTAAACATATTAGCTGTCAAAATGAAATTGGTATGGTGCCCATTTCCGAAGAGGAAGTGACGCAGGAAGATGTGGAAAACGTGGTACATACGGCAAAATCCGTACGCGTTCGCGATGAACATCGTGTTCTGCACGTTATTCCGCAGGAATACGCCATCGACTACCAGGAAGGCATTAAAAATCCGGTCGGTCTTTCCGGCGTGCGTATGCAGGCAAAAGTCCATCTTATTACCTGCCACAACGACATGGCAAAGAACATTGTCAAAGCCGTTGAACGTTGTGGTCTGAAAGTTGACCAACTGATTTTTGCCGGGTTGGCAGCCAGTTATTCCGTGTTGACGGAAGATGAACGTGAGCTGGGTGTCTGCGTGGTGGATATTGGTGGTGGTACAATGGACATCGCCGTTTATACTGGCGGGGCGTTGCGCCACACTAAAGTTATCCCTTATGCAGGGAATGTAGTGACCAGCGATATCGCGTATGCCTTTGGTACGCCGCCGAGCGATGCTGAAGCCATCAAAGTGCGTCATGGTTGCGCACTGGGCTCCATCGTGGGTAAAGACGAAAGCGTTGAAGTGCCAAGCGTAGGTGGTCGTCCACCGCGTAGCCTGCAACGTCAGACCCTGGCAGAGGTCATTGAGCCGCGTTATACCGAGCTGCTCAACCTGGTCAACGAAGAAATTTTGCAATTACAAGAACAGCTTCGCCAGCAGGGTGTGAAACATCATCTGGCGGCGGGGATTGTGTTAACCGGTGGCGCTGCGCAAATTGAAGGTCTTGCGGCCTGCGCACAGCGCGTGTTCCATACGCAAGTACGTATTGGTGCACCGCTGAATATCACTGGTCTGACGGATTATGCCCAGGAGCCTTATTATTCAACGGCAGTGGGGCTGCTTCACTACGGGAAAGAATCCCATTTGAGTGGTGAGGCTGAAGTAGAAAAACGCGTTACGGCATCAGTTGGCTCGTGGATCAAACGACTCAATAGCTGGCTGCGAAAAGAGTTTTAATTTTTAAAGAGACCAACGCACATTAACGGTCTCAGGCGACAGGCACAACGGAGAGAGAAACTATGTTTGAACCTATGGAACTTACCAATGACGCGGTGATTAAAGTCATCGGCGTCGGCGGCGGCGGCGGTAATGCCGTTGAACACATGGTGCGCGAGCGCATCGAAGGTGTTGAATTCTTCGCGGTGAATACCGACGCTCAGGCGTTGCGTAAAACGGCGGTTGGACAGACCATTCAGATTGGTAGCGGCATCACCAAAGGTCTGGGCGCGGGTGCAAACCCGGAAGTAGGCCGTAATGCGGCAGACGAAGATCGTGAAGCTCTGCGTGCAGCGCTTGACGGCGCAGACATGGTGTTTATCGCAGCTGGCATGGGCGGCGGTACCGGTACCGGTGCAGCGCCAGTGGTTGCTGAAGTAGCAAAAGATTTAGGTATTCTGACCGTTGCTGTCGTGACCAAGCCTTTCAACTTTGAAGGTAAGAAGCGTATGGCATTCGCGGAGCAGGGTATCACCGAGCTGTCCAAACATGTGGACTCTCTGATCACTATTCCTAATGACAAACTGCTGAAAGTGCTGGGTCGCGGTATCTCCCTGCTGGATGCGTTTGGCGCAGCGAACGATGTGCTGAAAGGCGCAGTCCAGGGTATCGCTGAACTGATTACTCGTCCGGGCCTGATGAACGTCGACTTTGCAGACGTGCGCACCGTGATGTCCGAAATGGGCTACGCGATGATGGGTTCAGGCGTGGCAAGCGGTGAAGACCGTGCAGAAGAAGCGGCTGAAATGGCTATCTCTTCTCCGCTGCTGGAAGACATCGATCTGTCTGGTGCGCGCGGCGTGCTGGTCAACATTACTGCGGGCTTCGACCTGCGTCTGGATGAGTTCGAAACCGTCGGTAACACGATTCGTGCCTTTGCATCGGATAATGCGACCGTGGTTATCGGTACCTCTCTGGACCCGGATATGAACGACGAACTGCGCGTCACCGTTGTTGCAACTGGAATTGGTATGGACAAACGTCCTGAAATCACTCTGGTGACCAACAAGCAGGTACAGCAGCCGGTAATGGATCGTTACCAGCAGCACGGCATGGCGCCGTTGACGCAAGAGCAGAAACCGGTAGCGAAAGTGGTTAACGACAATACGCCGCAAACCACCAAAGAGCCGGATTATCTGGATATCCCAGCATTCCTGCGTAAGCAAGCTGATTAAGAATTAGCTGGAATTTGGGAATTGTGGCTCTTTGTGCTAAACTGGCCCACCGAATGTATAGTACACTTCGGTTGGATAGGTAATTTGGCGAGATTATACGATGATCAAACAAAGGACTCTTAAACGTATCGTTCAGGCGACTGGCGTCGGTTTGCATACCGGCAAAAAAGTCACCCTGACATTACGCCCTGCGCCGGCCAACACCGGGGTCATCTATCGTCGCACCGACTTGAATCCTCCGGTAGATTTCCCGGCCGATGCCAAATCTGTGCGTGATACCATGCTCTGTACGTGTCTGGTCAATGAGCATGATGTACGGATTTCAACCGTAGAGCACCTTAATGCTGCTCTGGCGGGTTTAGGTATCGATAACATCGTTATTGAAGTTAACGCACCGGAAATCCCGATCATGGATGGCAGTGCCGCTCCGTTCGTTTATCTGCTGCTTGATGCAGGTATTGAAGAACTGAGCAGCGCCAAAAAATTTGTTCGCATCAAAGAGACCGTTCGTGTCGAAGATGGCGATAAGTGGGCTGAGTTTAAGCCGTATAATGGTTTTACGTTGGATTTCACCATCGACTTTAACCATCCGGCGATCGACTCCAGCACGCAGCGCTACGCGATGAACTTCTCTGCGGATGCGTTCATGCGTCAGATCAGCCGTGCGCGTACTTTCGGCTTCATGCGTGATATCGAATATCTGCAGTCCCGCGGCCTGTGCCTGGGCGGCAGCTTCGATTGTGCCATCGTTGTTGACGATTATCGCGTATTGAACGAAGACGGCCTGCGTTTTGAAGATGAATTCGTTCGTCACAAAATGCTCGACGCGATCGGTGACTTGTTCATGTGTGGTCACAATATTATTGGTGCATTTACCGCGTATAAATCCGGTCACGCATTGAATAACAAACTGTTGCAGGCGGTCCTGGCAAAACAGGAAGCCTGGGAATATGTGACCTTCCAGGACGATGCAGAACTGCCGTTGGCGTTCAAAGCACCATCGACTGTACTGGCATAACGACATACGCTGTCGCATAAATTCGACTGGTAAATCTGGCACTCTCTCCGGCCAGGTGAGCCAGTCGTTTTTTTATCCTCCGAGTGCAAACCACCTTATCTGAAGCGACTTTTTCCTCACAGGTAGATTAAAATACCGTTCGATCGCTGCTTTCTTAAGCATATTTACCCGCGACTTGCTGTCATTACTGCTGTGGTGCGAACGCATTAATGGTAAGATTTGTGCGCAAAAAATGGTTTTGCATTTGTAACCCCAAACGCAGGGTATATCAGGTGGCAATAACGTGAGTGGAATACTGACGCGCTGGCGACAGTTAGGCAGACGGTACTTCTGGCCGCATCTCCTGTTGGGGATGGTCGCGGCTAGTTTTGGCCTGCCCGCGCTCGGTAATGCTGCTGAACCTAATACCCCCGCGAAGGCGACCGCCAGCAATCACGATCAAGGCGCTAAAGTTAACTTTAACCAGCTTGCTTTGCTGGAAGCGACCAATCGCCGCCCGAATTTTACCGTCGACTACTGGCATCAGCATGCTATTCGTACGGTTATTCGCCATCTTTCTTTTGCTATGGCCCCTCAGGCGCTACCCGTTGCCGAAGAGCCGTTGCCAATCCAGGCGCACCATCTTGCGTTACTGAATAAGCTCAGCGCGATGCTGACGCAAGAAGGCAGACAGCCCGCGACCGTGAGTCGCGTGACATACGCCCATTTTACCTCTCAGGCCGCGTTTAGCGTTCCGGTCTGGATCAGTCAGCTGCAGGGTATCCGCGCTGGCCCTCAACGTCTCAGCTAAAAAAGAACCTTCCAACTTATAATTTTTGACTCCGCAATGCGGGGCGTTTGAGATTTTATTATGCTAATCAAATTATTAACAAAAGTATTCGGTAGCCGTAACGAGCGTACGCTGCGTCGTATGCGCAAAGTGGTCAATGTCATCAACGCAATGGAACCGGAGATGGAAAAACTCTCCGATGATGAGCTGAAAGCGAAGACCGCTGAATTCCGCGCCCGTCTGGAAAAAGGCGCCAGCGTTGAGAGCCTGATCCCGGAAGCATTTGCGGTGGTCCGCGAAGCGAGTAAGCGTGTGTTCGGCATGCGTCACTTCGACGTTCAGCTGCTGGGCGGTATGGTCCTGAACGATCGCTGCATCGCGGAAATGCGTACAGGTGAAGGTAAAACCCTGACCGCCACGCTGCCTGCCTACCTGAACGCATTAAGCGGGAAGGGCGTACACGTGGTTACCGTGAACGACTACCTGGCTCAGCGTGACGCCGAAAATAACCGCCCGCTGTTTGAATTCCTCGGCATGACCGTGGGTATCAACATGTCTGGCCTGCCTGCGCCAGCCAAGCGTGAAGCCTACAATGCCGATATTACTTACGGTACCAACAACGAATACGGCTTTGACTACCTGCGCGACAACATGGCGTTTAGCCCGGAAGAGCGCGTTCAGCGAAAACTGCACTATGCGCTGGTCGATGAAGTCGACTCCATCCTGATCGATGAAGCGCGTACACCGCTGATCATTTCCGGTCCGGCTGAAGACAGCTCGGAAATGTACAAAAAAGTGAATAAAATCATCCCGCACCTGATCCGTCAGGAGAAGGAAGATTCCGACACGTTCCAGGGCGAAGGGCACTTCTCAGTTGATGAGAAAGCGCGCCAGGTTAACCTGACCGAACGTGGTCTGGTACTGATTGAAGAGCTGCTGGTTAACGAAGGCATTATGGACGAGGGCGAGTCACTGTACTCTCCAGGCAACATTATGCTGATGCACCACGTGACTGCCGCACTGCGTGCGCACGTGCTGTTTACCCGCGACGTAGACTACATCGTGAAAGACGGCGAAGTTATCATCGTCGATGAACACACCGGTCGTACCATGCAGGGGCGTCGCTGGTCCGATGGTCTGCACCAGGCTGTTGAAGCTAAAGAAGGCGTAGAGATCCAGAACGAGAACCAGACGCTGGCATCTATTACCTTCCAGAACTACTTCCGTTTGTACGAAAAACTGGCCGGTATGACCGGTACAGCCGACACTGAAGCGTTTGAATTTAGCTCCATCTACAAACTGGATACCGTGGTTGTGCCGACCAACCGTCCGATGATCCGTAAGGATTTACCGGATCTGGTGTACATGACCGAAGCGGAAAAAATTCAGGCGATCATTGAAGATATTAAAGAACGTACTGCAAATGGCCAGCCGGTGCTGGTAGGTACTATCTCCATTGAAAAATCGGAAGTAGTGTCTAACGAGCTGAGCAAAGCGGGTATCAAACACAATGTTCTGAACGCCAAGTTCCACGCCAACGAAGCTGCAATCGTCGCCCAGGCGGGTTACCCGTCAGCCGTGACTATCGCGACGAACATGGCCGGTCGTGGTACCGATATCGTACTGGGCGGTAGCTGGCAGGCGGAAGTTGCCGAGCTGGAAAACCCAACTCCGGAACAAATCGCGCAGATTAAAGCCGATTGGCAGGTTCGCCATGACGCGGTATTAGCTGCCGGTGGCTTGCATATTATCGGTACCGAGCGTCACGAATCTCGCCGTATCGATAACCAGCTGCGTGGTCGTTCGGGTCGTCAGGGTGATGCGGGCTCTTCCCGTTTCTATCTGTCGATGGAAGATGCGCTGATGCGTATTTTTGCCTCTGACCGCGTGTCAGGCATGATGCGTAAACTGGGTATGAAGCCTGGCGAAGCCATTGAACACCCATGGGTGACCAAAGCAATTGCTAACGCGCAGCGTAAAGTGGAAAGCCGCAACTTCGATATTCGTAAGCAGCTGCTGGAATATGATGACGTTGCCAACGATCAGCGTCGTGCTATCTACACCCAGCGTAACGAACTGCTGGACGTAACTGACGTTAGCGAAACCATCAACAGCATCCGTGAAGATGTCTTCAAAGCAACTATTGATGCCTATATTCCGCCGCAGTCTCTGGAAGAAATGTGGGATATCCCGGGTCTGCAGGAACGTCTGAAAAACGACTTCGATCTTGAGATGCCGATTTCAGAGTGGCTGGATAAAGAGCCTGAGCTGCACGAAGAAACGCTGCGTGAACGTATCCTGGCAAACGCCATCGAAGTTTATCAGCGTAAAGAAGAAGTTGTGGGCGCGGAGATGATGCGTCACTTCGAAAAAGGCGTGATGCTGCAAACTCTCGACTCCCTGTGGAAAGAGCACCTTGCTGCGATGGACTATCTGCGTCAGGGTATCCACCTGCGTGGTTATGCGCAAAAAGATCCGAAGCAGGAATACAAGCGTGAATCCTTCTCTATGTTTGCGTCAATGCTGGAATCACTGAAATACGAAGTGATCAGCACCCTGAGCAAAGTTCAGGTGCGTATGCCTGAAGAAGTCGAAGCCATGGAGCAGCAGCGTCGTGAAGAAGCTGAGCGCTTAGCGCAGATGCAGCAGTTGAGTCATAAAGGCGACGATTCTGCCGCAGCAGAAGAGCTGGCAGCACAAACCGGCGATCGTAAAGTGGGTCGTAACGATCCGTGTCCTTGCGGCTCTGGCAAAAAATACAAACAGTGCCACGGCCGTCTGAGCTAAGAAAATAACTTACTGAAAAGGCGCAGAATTCTGCGCCTTTTTTATGGACGATAAAGATGAAAATACTGCAAATCGCCGTCGGGATTATTCGTAATCAGCAACATGAAATTTTTATCACCCAGCGTGCGGCTGATGCCCACATGGCCAATAAGCTGGAGTTTCCCGGCGGGAAAATTGAAGCGGGCGAAACGCCGGAGCAGGCGCTGATTCGCGAGCTACAGGAAGAAGTGGGGATCACACCGACTCAAAGCTCATTGTTCGAAAAGCTGGAGTATCAGTTTCCGGACAGGCATATCACTCTGTGGTTCTGGCTGGTTGAAAGCTGGGAAGGCGAGCCGTGGGGAAAAGAGGGGCAACCGGCGCAGTGGATTGCGCAAGATGCTCTGAATGCGCAGGATTTCCCGCCCGCGAATGCACCGGTCATTGAAAAGCTGATTGCTGGCTAATGGCGCTATAGGCCGGATAAGGCAACGCCGCATCCGGCAAATTATGGCGGGGCGCTACGCTTGCCCGCCCTACGTTTTAGTTCGTAGACCTGATAAGCGCAGCGCCATCAGGCAAAACAACATAAAATGCCGGATGCGGCGTTGCCTAATCCGGCCCACCGTTTTAGCAGAATTACTTCTGTTCTTCACTCCAGTCGTCGCTTTCTGACAGATCACCAGAGCTTGGGATGCGTTTCTCTTCTGCGGCCCACTCTCCCAGATCGATTAACTGGCAGCGCTTGCTGCAGAATGGGCGAAACGGACTGACCTCAGCCCATACTACAGGCTTGCCGCAGGTTGGGCAGTTGACGATGGTTTGTTCAGACATGTTGACTCCTTAACAGCACGCCAGTTCAAAATCGAGGCGCTCAGGCACCTGACCATTCTCGCTATCCAGCGGCATAAAGCGGATGGCAAAACGGCTCTTATGACCAGAAATTTGCGGATAAAGCAGCGAATCAAGCGGCAACTGCAAGCGTAGCAGATCTGCATCTTCGCCGTTGTCCTGATAAAAACCATTCAGGCTGGTTTGCTTACGAAACGGTGCTGAGTTGCGAATTAAATCCAGTACCAGCGACAGCGCCTGGTTGAGCGGATTCAGGCTGGCAAGCCAGGTTTCAACCTGCGCGTCACGATGCGACTGTGCCAGGTGTAACCAGATATGCAGAGTCGGCAGATCGAAACTGCAGCACCCGCCAGGAATACTTAAACGCTGACGTACGAGACCAATCAGACGATCTTCGCGCAGTGTCTGTCCAATACGCGGGGCAGAAATCAGAATGCTGCCTGCACTTTTTAGCTGCTGACGCAAAGAGTCGATTCTGCTTTGATCGACGCCGGGAACTTCGACCCAGGCCTGGAGTTTACGCTGCTGTCGCTCCAGTTCTTTGAGGAGTTCGGTACGGACTTCGCCGCGTTCAAATACATCCAGTAAATCTCCGATATTGCGGAAAAAATGCAGAGCGCCGGCATGGTCAGTAATGGGCAAATTAACGGAGAGCTGTTGGATTAAAAACTCAATGCGCAGCCATGTACGCATCTTCTCATTGAGAGGGTGTTCAAAAAGGACCTGGGTGTGCATTACGGTTTTTCCTGTGAGACAAACTGCGACGCGCATTGCAAATAGAGCGCGTGCAGGCGGGCGACATCCGAGGCGATGGCTTCCGGTGCGCCATTATTATCAATAACATCGTCTGCCACGGCCAGCCGCGCTTCACGCGTTGCCTGGGCGGCAAGAATTTGTTCAACATGCTCACGCGTGACGTCATCACGCTGCATGGTGCGTCTGAGCTGGGTTTCGGGGGTGACATCCACCACGAGTACGCGGTCGGCTTTTTTATACAGCGAATTTTCCACCAGCAAAGGGACAACCCATAGCAGATAAGGAGAGGTTGCTTGCTGAAACTGACGCTGGGTTTCCTGCTGAATAAGCGGATGAAGCAGGGCATTCAGCCAGCTTTTCTCCTCAGGATTGGAAAAAATGCGTTCGCGTAAAATGCGTCGCTGCAACGATCCGTCTGCGGCTATAACGTCGGAACCAAAATGTTCTTCGATCGCCTTAAGAGCAGGTGTGCCGGGTTCAACCACCTGGCGCGCAATAATATCTGCATCAATGACGTTTATTCCGAGGTCAGCGAACGCATTTGCAACGGTGCTTTTACCACTGCCAATGCCGCCGGTTAAGGCTACCGTATACCTCATAGATGCTGATCCTGGAGTTTAAGTTTGATTATCAAACAGTTAAAAGTTATGCGTGCGAAGGCGAGGCTGCTGCAGGATTAACCTACTATTCGCCAGGTAAATTTATGGGATTGTAGCGTAAAAAAAGAGAATTTCGCAGTCTTGCGCGGCATTGATTAGTGCGTATGATAGCGTCACTGGAGTTGTGAGTTTCGATTTTTCGCCATTAACCCCAGGAATCCGCACATGCGTATCGAAGAAGATCTGAAGTTAGGTTTCAAAGACGTTCTTATCCGCCCTAAGCGTTCTACTCTCAAAAGCCGTTCCGATGTTGAGCTGGAACGTCAATTTACCTTTAAGCATTCAGGTCAGACCTGGTCCGGCGTACCTATTATTGCCGCGAACATGGACACTGTCGGGACGTTTGCCATGGCAACGGCACTGGCATCCTTCGACATCCTGACCGCTGTGCACAAACACTATTCTGTTGAAGACTGGGCCGCCTTCATCGCAGAGAGCTCTGCCGATGTGCTCAAACACGTAATGGTTTCAACCGGTACGTCTGATGCAGATTTCGAAAAAACTAAACAGATTCTGGCGCTCAACCCCGCGTTGAACTTTATCTGCATTGATGTGGCCAATGGCTACTCAGAGCATTTTGTTCAGTTCGTGTCGAAAGCGCGTGAAGCATGGCCGACTAAAACGATCTGTGCGGGCAATGTGGTCACCGGTGAAATGTGTGAAGAGCTGGTGCTCTCCGGTGCTGATATTGTCAAAGTCGGCATTGGCCCAGGTTCTGTATGTACCACGCGTGTAAAAACCGGCGTTGGCTATCCACAGCTTTCTGCGGTTATTGAATGCGCCGATGCAGCCCACGGTCTGGGTGGCATGATTGTCAGCGACGGCGGCTGCACAATGCCGGGTGACGTGGCAAAAGCGTTCGGTGGCGGCGCAGACTTCGTGATGCTCGGCGGCATGCTGGCTGGTCATGAAGAAAGTGGCGGCAAAATTGTTGAAGAGAACGGTGAGAAATTCATGCTGTTCTACGGTATGAGCTCTGAATCTGCCATGACGCGTCACGTAGGTGGTGTTGCACAGTACCGCGCTGCGGAAGGTAAAACCGTCAAGCTGCCACTGCGCGGCCCGGTTGATAATACCGCTCGCGATATCCTCGGCGGTTTGCGTTCTGCTTGTACCTATGTGGGCGCATCCCGTCTGAAAGAGCTGACCAAACGTACAACGTTTATTCGTGTACAGGAACAAGAAAACCGCGTTTTCAATAGCCTGTAAGAACAGCTAGTTCTGTGAAATGCCTGATGGCGTTACGCCGCCATCCGGCATTTGAATCTATCCCACCCCGCTCATCGCATCTCCCAAATGGAAAATCGGTAAATACATCGCGACGACCAGCGTACCGATGATAAGCCCCGTAATGACCAGCAACGCAGGCTCAAGTAATGCAGCCAAATTCTCAGCCTGAGCCAGGGTTTTCTCGCCATGGTGATGAGCAAGATTACGCAGCATTGCATCCAGCGAGCCGGAAGCTTCACCAGTTCTGACCAGCTGTATACACAATGGGCTGAATTCACAGCTATTTTTAAGCGCTAACCAGATCGGTTTTCCAGAGCTGATGTCCTGCTGAACCAGTGCTAAACGTTGCGACCAGAAAGGGTTAGCCAGCGTTTCGGTAACGCTCTCAAGACCCTGCAAAAAGGGAATGCCCGCATTTTGCGTTAACGCCAGAACAGTGAATATCTGCGTGAGTTTTTGCCCTCTCACCATCGGCCCTATGACCGGGAGGCTGAGCAGCAATTTCTGGCGCAGAATGAGCCAGTATGGTTTCTGCTTTATCAAATGATGTGTGGCAACTGCTACCAGGCCAAGTGCTACCGCCAGCCATCCCCATTGGCTGCTACAGTGTGCGATGGTAATAATCCACTGAGTGAGCGCCGGTAGCGGGGTGTTGAACGTCTGGTAGATAGCGGCAAACTCAGGGAGTACAAACTGCAGCATCGCAAATACGACCATCACCGCCATTGTTATGATGATGATCGGATAGCGCAGGGCTTTTTTAACTTTATCAGCAAGTTGCTGTTGTTTCTTTTGCTGGTAGGCGAGTTCAAAACAGCAGTCGTCCAGCTTACCCGTAAGTTCTCCGGTACGGATCATTGCCTGATAAAGGGGCGGAAAAACGTGTTGCCATTGTGATAACGAGGTGGAGAGGGTAATGCCCTGTTCCATATCGTAAGCCAGCGTACGCAGTAGCGCCTGCCATTGAGTGCTGGGATGCTGTTCAGCAAGCAGAGCTAGCCCTGTTGAGAGCGTTAACCCTGCTTTTAGCAATGTCGCCAGCTGGTGTATGGTTTCGGCACTTCTTGTTCGGCTCCAGTGCGAGGTTTTGACACGCGTACGTTTAATGCGCAGCGGCGTAATCTGTTGTTTCTCAAGAGCCAGTATCAATGACGGTCGGGTATCGGCCCATAGTGTGCCTTCCAGCGATTTACCTTCGTTGTTAATGCCTTGCCAGCGCCAAAGCTGTTTAGTGGACATGAGGCATGCCCAGTATACGAATCAGCTCTTCAAATGTCGTTAACCCTTGCTCGACGGCCTGACAGCCATTCTCGAAAAGCGTTCTCATTCCTGATTGCTGAGCATCAGATTCCACTTCGTCTACGGATGTGCCACTGGCAATACTCTGACGTAATGCCGGAGTAACCGGGAGCACTTCAAACAATGCCGTACGGCCATAAAATCCGTGATAACAATGTTTGCAGCCAGGGGCCTGCCAATTCGGTAGTGGTGTAGGCCAGACAGTTTTCGGGAGCGTGATAGGCGTACTCTGACGTTGTCGGCAATGGGGGCACAACTTTCTGACCAACCGCTGTGCAATAACGAGCGTCAGCGCGGAGGCGATCATCCAGCGTGCGACACCCATTTGTTGCAGGCGCACCAGCGTTTCACTGGTGGAATTGGTATGCAGCGTAGAAAGAACCAGATGACCTGTTTGTGCGGCTTTAAGGGCTATTTCTGCCGTTTCGCCATCGCGGATTTCACCCACCATGATAATGTCGGGATCCTGGCGCAGCAGCGCGCGCAATACGCCCTGAAAAGTCAAACCGGCGCGTGGGTGAATTTGCGTCTGGTTGAGACCTGCGATCGGGATCTCTACCGGATCCTCCACGCTACAAAGATTCACATCCGGGGTGTTTCGGGTTTGCAGCGCACTGTACAGCGTGACCGTTTTGCCGCTTCCGGTAGGCCCGGTAACCAGAATCAGCCCCTGAGGCTGCTGCAAGGCTTGCGAAAATGCGGCCAGCTGCGCGTCTTGCATTCCCAGCGCCGCGATCTCCAGTGACTGATCGACCTGATGAAGTAGCCGTAACACGACTTTTTCGCCGTAGCGACAGGGTAGGGTGGCGATGCGAAACGAGACCGGCTCTCCTGAAATCTCAACGGTAAATTGTCCGTCTTGTGGAAGCCGATGCTCGGCGATATCCAGGCTGCCTAATACTTTTAACCTTGCGGTGATGGCAATGCCCATCTCGGTCGTGACTTCCGGTAAAGCGTGAAGCACGCCATCTACGCGTAATCTGATTCGATAGTGATTTTCTTCGGGTTCAAAATGAATATCAGAAGCCCGTTGCGTCAGAGCGGAATGAAACGTCTGATTCAGCAAGTCTGCTGCGCTGGCGCTGCTTTTCGTGACCACTGCCGGGAGCATTTTCTGCGGTGTATGCGTGTGGCCTTCCATTTGCTGACGTGTCCAGCAGACAATGTCGATGCTTCGGGTGGTGGCAAAATGCAGCGCATCCAGCAGCTCGTGTGATGGGACGTCTACGACGGCGATATGCACCACTTCATTGTCTGCATCCAGTAATATTGCCTGATAACGTTGGCATAGTGCCGTAAGTTGGGTGGTATTCATCTCTGTTCCTTAGTGGGTATCGAAGCGGAAAACGTCTTCACAGGCCTGCTGCAATGCGCTGTCGTTCTGGATGACGCAGTTTCGGTTCCAGCCGGTAATGCCGTTGGCATTGTCCCAACCTGGCGTCATGGTGATGCTTAGCCCGTTCAGGCTTTCCTGCCCACTAAGACTGACAACTCCCTTTTCAACGCTCATGGCTGAGACGTAACGGGTAGTTGTTGGAGAGGGAATACCATTCGTTCCGGCATCGCAGGTATTTGTTCCGCCATGCTCCAGTGCACAGAGCTCAACCGCCGTGCGATAGGGGACAAAGGTTTGCAGCATGTCCGTCAGCGCGGCTTTGCGCAGATAGTTTTGATATGCCGGAATGCCGATGGCGCTAAGGATGGCAATAATGCCAATCACCACCATGAGTTCGATAAGCGTAAAGCCTCGTTGCTTGTTCATCGTTCGCTCCTTGAGTTTGCTGGCGCTACTTTGGCAAACCGACGGGAGGACGGCGAGAGACAAAAAACAAAACGGGAAAGCGGGTTCAGAGGATTTTTACGAAATTACAGAGTCAGACAATGTAATTGCGAAGAGACTCGAAGAAACTGCCGGGTGGTGGTGTAAATGCCGTATTCGGCTTACGGAATAAACCTGTGTAGTAGGCCCGATAAGCGAAGCGTCATCGGGCAATACAATCAGCAATTAGCGAAATCGCATGGAGAGATCGAGTGCGCGAACATGTTTGGTCAGCGCGCCAACGGAGATAAAGTCCACACCGGTTTCGGCAAATTCGCGCAGCGTTTCATGGGTGACGTTGCCCGATACTTCCAGACGCGCCTGGCCGTTGGTGCGTTTTACCGCTTCGCGCATTTGGTCAGTTTCGAAGTTATCGAGCATGATGATGTCGGCCCCGGCTTTCAGCGCGTCGTCCAGCTCATCCAGGCTTTCTACTTCGACTTCAACCGGCACATCCGGGTGCAACCAGAAGGCTTTTTCGACGGCCTGACGTACCGAGCCGGAAGCAATAATGTGGTTTTCTTTAATCAGGAAGGCGTCGGACAGCCCCAAACGATGATTCGCGCCGCCGCCGCACAATACGGCGTATTTTAGCGCGGTACGCAGTCCCGGCAGGGTTTTACGCGTATCCAGCAGTTGGGTCTTGGTTCCCGCTAACAGGTCGACGTATTTACGCACTTCGCTCGCTACACCTGAAAGCGTCTGCACAAAATTCAGCGCAGTACGTTCACCGGTCAGTAAAACGCGGGAAGGGCCGTCCAGTTCAAACAGCGGCTGCTTGGCCTTTATGCTGTCGCCATCTTCAACATGCCAGGTGATGTTGACATCATCGCCAGCCAGCTGAATAAAGACCTCTTCTACCCAACGTTTTCCACAAAAAACGCCATCTTCGCGGGTGATTACGGTGGCATGGGAGCGCATGTCTTCGGGTAAAAGCTGTGCGGTGATATCGTTATTGGCATCAACTTCTCCGCCTAAATCTTCACGCAGCGCCTGAGCTACAGCGGCAGGGATATCCAGATTTATGCGTTCCAACAGCGCGTCACGTCGGTAGTCAGGGTTATAGCGGCGAGGCGGCATGATAAAACTCCAAATTGCTAACGAATCATAAGGTGGAAACATGCTACCCTGAACCTGATATGAGCACCACCAATAAGGAGATTCTGCATGTTGTTAGACGAGGGCTGGCTGGCAGAGGCGCGACGCGTCCCCTCTCCGCATTACGATTGCCGCCCGGATGACGAAAACCCTTCTCTGCTGGTGGTGCATAATATCAGCCTGCCGCCCGGCGAGTTTGGCGGCCCGTGGATAGACGCGCTGTTTACGGGCACGATTGATCCCAACGCCCATCCTTATTTTGCCGGGATCGCCCATCTGCGTGTTTCAGCCCATTGTTTGATTCGCCGTGACGGTGAAATCGTGCAATATGTGCCTTTTGATAAACGCGCCTGGCATGCGGGTGTGTCGAGCTATCAAGGGCGAGAACGCTGTAATGATTTTTCAATTGGTATTGAGTTGGAAGGGACGGATACGCTGGCCTATACCGATGCGCAGTATCAGCAACTGGCTGCCGTGACGAATACTCTGATTACGCGTTATCCGGCCATTGCTAACAACATGACAGGACATTGCAATATTGCGCCCGAGCGTAAGACCGATCCCGGGCCGTCCTTTGACTGGGCAAGGTTCCGCGCCCTGGTCACCCCCTCGTCGCACAAGGAGATGACATGACGCTGTTTACAACATTATTGGTGTTGATTGTTGAACGCCTGTTTAAGCTGGGTGAGCACTGGCAGCTTGATCACCGGATTGAAGCTTTTTTCCGCCGGATTAAGCATTTTTCGATGATGCGTACGGTAGGCATGACTCTGATTGCGATGGGAGTGACATTTCTGCTACTGCGCGCACTTCATGGGCTGTTGTTTAATGTTCCGTTGCTGGTGGCGTGGATCTTAATTGGCTTGCTGTGCATCGGTGCTGGCAAGGCGCGCCTTCACTATCACGCTTACCTGAACGCGGCTGCTCGCGATGATGCTCACGCCCGTGATGCGATGGCCAGCGAACTGACGCTTATCCATGGGGTTCCGCCGGACTGCGATGAGCGTGAATTCTTGCGCGAACTGCAGAACGCGCTGTTATGGAACAACTTCCGCTTTTATCTGGCGCCGTTATTTTGGCTGATTGTCGGTGGTCCGTGGGGACCTGTGACGCTGGTTGGTTATGCCTTTTTACGCGCCTGGCAGTCCTGGCTGGCGCGCTATCAGACACCGCACCAGCGTCTGCAATCAGGCATTGATGCGATCCTGCATGTGCTGGATTGGATCCCGGTGCGTCTGGCGGGCGTGGTCTATGCGCTGCTGGGACATGGCGAGAAAGCGCTGCCGGCCTGGTTTGCCTCGCTTGCGGATCTGCACACGTCGCAATATCAGGTGCTTACGCGTCTGGCGCAGTTCTCGCTGGCGCGTGAACCGCACACCGATAAAGTCGAAACGCCAAAAGCCGCCGTTTCGCTGGCGAAGAAAACCTCGTTTGTGGTGGTGGTGGTTATTGCGGTGCTCACCATTTATGGGGCATTAGTATAGCGTTGTGCCGGATGGCCCTAATGCTTATCCGGCCTACAATGAAAAAACGTGTAGGCCCGGTAAGCGTTAGCGCCACCGGGCAGTGCAACGGTTTAGTTCGTATCAGCAGGCGGCACGCCAAAATCTGGCATGCCGTTTTCGTCCCAACGCACGAGCTTCAGACGAGTGTGGCGGTTTGGGTCGTACAGCGGATCGCCCTCGATTTCGGTGTAGTTTCTCGCGTGATACACCAGTACATCTTCACCTTCCGGCGTTTGTGTAAAGCTGTTGTGTCCTGGCCCAAACTGGCGGTTTTCATAACTGGTGGTAAAGACCGGACGCGGTGATTTGTGCCAGTTCTGCGGTTTGAGCGGATCGGCGTTGAGGTCAATCCACAATAATCCCATACAGTAGTTCTCATCGGTGGCGCTGGCGGAATAGCTGATAAACAGCTTATCGCCATGAACCATGACGGCAGGACCTTCATTGACCCAAAAACCCCGGCATTCCCAGTCATACTCAGGATGACTTAGCATGACCGGCTCGCCTTTAATCGTCCATGGATTTTCCAGCTCAGCGAGATAGATATTGGAGTTTCCGGCGATATCGGGCGACTTCTGCGCCCAGAGGTACCACTGTTTTCCCTGATGGTTAAAGGTGGTGGCATCAAGCGCAAAGGTATCAAACTGCGTTTTAATCTGACCTTTCTCCGTCCACTGCCCGGTCAACGGATCGGCGTCGGCACATTCGAGCGCAAACATGCGATGCTGGAACATCCCCAGCTTGTCGAGCGACTGTGTGTGGGTGGCAGCAAAATAGATGTACCACTTGCCTGCCAGATGATGGATTTCGGGTGCCCAGATGAGTTGGCTCATGGGGCCGCTTTCTGGTTTGCGCCAGACGACAACCGGGGCGGCGGTGCGCAACCCCTCCAGCGAGTCGGCCCGGCGTATCTCCAGTCGGTCATATTCGGGTACTGAAGCAATGAAATAATAGTGGCTACCGTCACGTAAGATAAACGGATCGGCACGCTGTTCAATAAAGGGATTTGGCCACTGATTCATTAGGCTTTCCTTACGGTTTCAGTCGTTTTTATATCGTGGTATTCATTCAGTTCACGGTAGTTGGCGCGGCGCTTTTCTAAATCTGTCTGGATTTGCTGCATAAACTCGCGGTCAACTTTAAGCAGACGAACCACGCCTGCGGTAATCAGGTAGCCTACGCCCGGTATGATGGTAAACAGCAGCATAATACCGTTAATGGCAGAGTCGCTTTGCGCTTTCGCCCCAGCGTCGTAACCGTACCAGGAGAGCAGGAAGCCGACCATCGCTCCGGCAATCGCCAGGCCCAGTTTCAGGAAGAACAGGTTACCGGAGAAGCTGATTCCGGTGATGCGTTTACCGGTTTTCCACTCGCCATAGTCATCGACATCCGCCATCAGCGACCAGTGCAGCGGAGAAGGAATTTGGTGCAGGATGTTGAGCAGGAAGTAGAGCACCATAATCATCATGGTGGCTTTCGGATCGAAGAAGTAAAACGCGGCAGAGAAAATCGCCAGGATAATATTGGTCCAGAAGAAGACTTTCAGTTTGCACCAGCGATCGGTTAATACCTTCGCCAACATACTGCCGATCATCATGCCGACCACACCAAGACTGATAAACAGCGTTGCGAACTGCGTGCTTTGCTGCATAACCCATGTCACGTAGTACATGGTGGCAGCCATGCGAATAAAGCCCGGACAGACGTTGCACAGTGTTAACAGCAGAATTTTTACCCACTGATCGTTCTTCCACACGTCTTTCAGATCGGCTTTTAAATCGTCATTGGTCTGGACAGCAGGGCGCACGCGTTCACGGACCGTAGCGAAGCAAAACAGGAACATACACATGCCGATGAAAGCCAGAACCGCCATCGCCATCTGATACCCTTTGGCTTTGTCTTCCCCGCCGAACCAGTCGGCCATTGGCAGCAAGGTGAGGGACAGCAGCAGGGTTGCAATGCCTACCAACACAAAGCGATATGACTGGCAGGCGACGCGTTCCTTCGGATCGTTGGTGATGACGCTGCCGAGCGAGCAGTAGGGAATGTTGATCGCTGTATAAGTAATAGATAGCAGGAAGTAGGTAACGAACGCATAGATAACTTTGCTGTTATAGGTCCACTCTGGAGTGGTAAACATCAGTACGCTGAATAACGCGTACGGGAAAGCCATCCATAAAAGCCATGGACGAAATCGACCATATTTACTACGGGTGCGGTCGGCCATCGCGCCCATTATAGGGTCGGTAACGGCGTCGATAACGCGTACTGAGAGCAGTAATACGCCGACCAGTGCAGGTGCCAGACCAAAAATGTCTGTGTAAAAATAGTTAACAAACAACATGATGGCGCCAAAGATGATGTTGCATCCGGCGTCGCCCATTCCATAGCCGATCTTTTCTTTCACCGTGAGCTTACTGGTTTCCATCAACTGCACTCCATTAATGAGATATGGAGAGAATTATTGTCCGGCACCGGTGTTTTTGCGTTGCAGGATAACGCCGCTGATATGGACTAAACAGTCGTGAGTGGGAAAGTGTGAGAAAGGTAACAACCCCCACCTGACGCAGGTGGGGGG
>NZ_SZWU01000039.1:102953-109080 GCF_005280935.1 Citrobacter sp. wls757
AACCGCGCCGGCTGTTTTCTGTTTGCACAAGTAGCCGATGCCAAGAATAGCAATCCATACAGGGATTAAGTACACCGAGATCGCCATGCCCGGCGTCATCAGCATAATCACCAGTACTGCAGCCATGAAAATCAGGCACACCCAGTTACCCAGCGGATAGAGCAGCGCCGGGAAGCGGGTGGTAACACCCTGCTGCTGTTTGGCTTTGCGGAACTTCATGTGTGCCAGGCTAATCATTGCCCAGTTGATCACCAGTGCGGAAACCACCAGCGCCATCAGCAGGCCAAAGGCGGATTCCGGTGCCAGGTAGTTGATCAGCACACACAGAGCCGTCACCAGTGCGGAAACCAGAATGGTGTTCACCGGTACACCGCGTTTGTCGACGTTCATCAGCGCTTTCGGCGCATTGCCCTGCTGTGCCAGACCGAACAGCATACGGCTGTTGCAGTATACGCAGCTGTTATAGACAGAAAGGGCGGCAGTCAGCACTACGATGTTCAGGGCATTAGCAACAAAGGTGTCGCCCAGCTCGTGGAAAATAAGGACAAACGGGCTGGTATCCGCCGTGACACGCGTCCACGGCATCAGGGAAAGCAGAACCGCCAGCGAACCCACATAGAAAATCAGGATACGGTAGATAACCTGGTTAGTCGCTTTGGGGATGCTTTGCTCCGGGTTATCCGCTTCTGCTGCGGTGATCCCGACCAGCTCCAGCCCACCGAAAGAGAACATGATAATAGCCATCATCATCACCAGACCGGTGAAGCCATGCGGCAGGAAGCCTCCCTGGTCCCACAGGTTGCTGACGCTGGCCTGCGGGCCGCCGTTACCGCTAAACAGTAACCAGCCGCCGAACAGGATCATCGCTACGACGGCAATGACTTTAATAATGGCGAACCAGAACTCCATCTCACCAAACACTTTCACGTTGGTCAGGTTGATGGCGTTGATCAGCACAAAGAAGGCAGCCGCAGACACCCATGTTGGGATCTCCGGGTACCAGAACTGGATGTATTTACCCACGGCAGTTAGCTCAGCCATGGCAACCAGCACGTACAGCACCCAATAGTTCCAGCCGGAAGAGAACCCCGCGAAACCGCCCCAGTATTTATAAGCAAAGTGACTAAATGAGCCTGCAACGGGCTCTTCAACCACCATTTCACCTAACTGACGCATAATCAAAAAGGCGATAAAGCCGGCAATAGCGTAACCCAGAATAATACCCGGTCCTGCAGACTGGATAACGGATGCGCTACCGAGGAATAACCCGGTACCAATCGCGCCACCCAGTGCGATTAGCTGTATATGGCGGTTCTTAAGGCCGCGCTTGAGCTGATCGCCATGCTGTTGACTTTCCATCATGAAACCTCGTGTGTGGTTTTACTCTTCATATTTCGAGTGCTTATTTTTTGAACTACGCAGCAATGCGTGTGTAAGTTTGCAATTCCGTTTGTTGTATTAATTTGTTTACAGATGCTTTTGATAAAATGTTGCCTTAATACTTTTGTCTTGATCAGAATAATGATATGCGAGCGCGAATGCACCTGCTTTATGCGGGGAAGATGACGAGTTGAATAAAAAGAAACCATTTGTAAATGCGAGTTTATCTACCACAAAATTTCCATTTTGAATTTCTATTCATTAATAGTGGTTGATATATCGATAAATAAGCAGGTGAATCGGTTCAGATGAGATAATTTTTCGTTTCAATTCCGTTAAAACTACCCCGAGGTGGGTAAATTTAACATTTGTGCATAGTTACATGTTTGAAACGTTATTTCTGTAATGTTGTTAAAATATGCCTCCTTTACTGATTTCAATCAAAACCTGTATGGACAGAAGGTGAATACTTTGTTACTTTAGCGTCAAGAACATGAAATTGGTAAGACCAATTGACTCCGGGCAAATGGCTTAAGACAGGAAATCATGGCCTACAGCAAAATCCGCCAACCAAAACTCTCCGATGTGATTGAGCAGCAGCTGGAGTTTTTAATTCTTGAGGGGACACTTCGCCCCGGAGAAAAACTCCCACCGGAACGCGAGCTGGCAAAACAGTTCGACGTCTCCCGCCCCTCCTTACGCGAGGCGATCCAACGCCTTGAAGCGAAGGGCTTACTGCTTCGTCGTCAGGGCGGTGGCACTTTTGTTCAGAGCAGCCTGTGGCAGAGCTTTAGCGACCCACTGGTAGAGCTGCTCTCCGACCATCCTGAATCCCAGTTTGACCTGCTTGAAACGCGCCATGCGTTGGAAGGTATTGCAGCTTATTACGCTGCACTGCGCAGCACGGATGAAGACAAAACGCGTATCCGTGAACTCCACCATGCAATCGAGCTTGCGCAACAGTCCGGCGATCTTGACGGCGAATCTGATGCGGTACTTCAGTATCAAATTGCTGTCACCGAAGCGGCACACAATGTAGTGCTGCTCCATTTGCTAAGGTGTATGGAGCCGATGTTGGCCCAGAACGTTCGGCAAAACTTCGAATTGCTGTATGCGCGTCGTGAAATGCTGCCGCTGGTAAGCAGTCATCGTACCCGTATCTTTGAAGCAATTATCGCCGGGAAGCCTGAAGAAGCGCGTGAAGCGTCTCATCGTCACCTGGCCTTTATCGAAGAGATTCTGCTGGACAGAAGCCGTGAGGAAAGCCGTCGTGAACGCGCCTTACGCCGTCTGGAGCAACGAAAGAATTAGTGATTTTTCTGGCAGAACGTTAACCAGAAGATGTTGTAAATCAAGCGCCATATAAAGTGCGCGGCAACTAAACGCAGAACCTGTCTTATTACGCTCTCTGACGAGAACGTAATGGGACAGGTTCCAGATAACTCAACGTATTAGATAGATAAGGAATACCCCCATGTCAGAACGTTTCCCAAATGACGTGGATCCGATCGAAACTCGCGACTGGCTACAGGCGATCGAATCGGTCATCCGTGAAGAAGGTGTTGAGCGTGCTCAGTATCTGATCGACCAACTGCTTTCAGAAGCCCGCAAAGGCGGCGTGAAAGTAGCGGCAGGTGCAGGGGCCAGCAATTATGTAAACACTATTGCCGTTGAAGATGAACCGGAATACCCGGGCAATCTGGAGCTGGAACGTCGTATTCGTTCTGCTATCCGCTGGAACGCCATCATGACCGTACTGCGCGCGTCTAAAAAGGACCTCGAGCTGGGTGGCCACATGGCATCCTTCCAGTCCTCCGCAACGGTATATGATGTTTGCTTCAACCACTTCTTCCGTGCACGCAACGAGCAAGATGGCGGCGATCTGGTGTACTTCCAGGGTCACATCTCTCCGGGCATCTACGCACGCGCATTCCTGGAAGGTCGTCTGACTGAAGAGCAGATGAACAACTTCCGTCAGGAAGTACATGGCAAAGGCCTGTCTTCCTACCCGCACCCGAAACTGATGCCAGAATTCTGGCAGTTCCCGACCGTATCTATGGGTCTGGGCCCAATCGGTGCTATCTACCAGGCTAAATTCCTGAAATATCTGGAACACCGTGGCCTGAAAGATACCTCTAAACAGACCGTTTACGCCTTCCTGGGCGACGGCGAGATGGATGAGCCAGAATCTAAAGGTGCGATCACCATCGCGACCCGTGAAAAACTGGACAACCTGGTCTTTGTTATCAACTGTAACCTGCAGCGTCTTGACGGCCCGGTAACCGGTAACGGCAAGATTGTTAACGAACTGGAAGGCATCTTCGCGGGTGCTGGCTGGAACGTTATCAAAGTCATGTGGGGCGGTCGTTGGGATGAGCTGCTGCGTAAAGACACCAGCGGTAAACTGATCCAGCTGATGAACGAAACCGTTGACGGCGACTACCAGACCTTCAAATCCAAAGATGGCGCATACGTACGTGAACACTTCTTCGGTAAATACCCGGAAACCGCAGCACTGGTTGCTGACTGGACTGACGAGCAGATTTGGGCTCTGAACCGTGGTGGTCACGATCCGAAGAAAGTCTACGCTGCACTGAAAAAAGCACAGGAAACCAAAGGCAGAGCAACTGTAATCCTGGCCCATACCATCAAAGGTTACGGCATGGGTGACACTGCTGAAGGTAAAAACATCGCTCACCAGGTTAAGAAAATGAACATGGACGGCGTGCGTTATATCCGCGACCGTTTCAACGTTCCTGTGACCGATGAGCAGGTTGAAAACCTGTCTTACATCACCTTCCCGGAAGGTTCTGAAGAGCACACTTATCTGCACGCTCAGCGTCAGAAACTGCATGGCTACCTGCCAGCTCGTCAGCCGAACTTCACCGAGAAGCTGGAACTGCCAGCTCTGGAAGACTTCGGTGCGCTGCTGGAAGAGCAGAACAAAGAAATCTCCACCACTATCGCTTTCGTTCGTGCCCTGAACGTGATGCTGAAGAACAAGTCGATCAAAGATCGTCTGGTTCCGATCATCGCTGACGAAGCGCGTACTTTCGGTATGGAAGGTCTGTTCCGTCAGATTGGTATCTACAGCCCGAACGGTCAGCAGTACACCCCGCAGGACCGTGAGCAGGTTGCTTACTACAAAGAAGACGAGAAAGGTCAGATCCTGCAGGAAGGTATCAACGAACTGGGTGCAGGCGCATCCTGGCTGGCTGCTGCGACTTCTTACAGCACCAACGATCTGCCGATGATCCCGTTCTACATCTACTACTCCATGTTCGGGTTCCAGCGTATTGGTGACCTGTGCTGGCAGGCAGGCGACCAACAGGCTCGTGGCTTCCTGATTGGTGGTACTTCTGGTCGTACTACGCTGAACGGTGAAGGTCTGCAGCACGAAGATGGTCACAGCCATATTCAGTCTCTGACTATCCCGAACTGTATCTCTTACGATCCGTCTTACGCGTACGAAGTTGCGGTCATCATGCACGATGGTCTGGAGCGTATGTACGGTGAGAAACAAGAGAACGTTTACTACTACATCACCACGCTGAACGAAAACTACCACATGCCGGCAATGCCAGCAGGTGCCGAGGAAGGTATCCGTAAAGGTATCTACAAACTCGAAACCCTCGAAGGTAAGAAAGGTAAAGTTCAACTGCTGGGCTCCGGTTCTATCCTGCGTCACGTGCGTGAAGCAGCACAGATCCTGGCGAACGACTACGGTGTAGGTTCTGACGTTTACAGCGTAACCTCCTTCACTGAACTGGCGCGTGATGGCCAGGATTGTGAGCGCTGGAATATGCTGCACCCGCTGGAAACTCCGCGCGTTCCGTACATCGCTCAGGTGATGAACGACGCTCCGGCAGTGGCATCTACTGACTATATGAAACTGTTTGCCGAACAGGTTCGTACTTATGTACCAGCTGATGATTATCGCGTACTGGGTACTGACGGTTTCGGTCGCTCTGACAGCCGTGAAAACCTGCGTCACCACTTCGAAGTTGATGCTTCCTACGTGGTTGTAGCGGCCCTGGGCGAACTGGCTAAACGTGGCGAAATCGATAAGAAAGTGGTTGCTGACGCAATCATCAAATTCAACATCGATGCAGATAAAGTTAACCCGCGTCTGGCGTAAGAGGTAAAAGAATAATGGCTATCGAAATCAATGTACCGGACATCGGGGCTGATGAAGTTGAAATCACCGAGATCCTGGTCAAAGTAGGCGACAAAGTTGAAGCTGAACAGTCGCTGATCACCGTAGAAGGCGACAAAGCCTCTATGGAAGTTCCGTCCCCTCAGGCGGGTATCGTTAAAGAGATCAAAGTCTCTGTTGGCGACAAAACTGAGACCGGCAAACTGATCATGATTTTCGATTCCGCCGACGGTGCAGCAGCAGTTGCACCTGCTCAGGCAGAAGAGAAGAAAGAAGCAGCTCCGGCAGCAGCACCTGCTGCCTCTGCGGCGAAAGACGTACACGTACCTGACATCGGCGGCGACGAAGTAGAAGTTACCGAGATCATGGTTAAAGTGGGCGACACCGTTGCGGCTGAACAGTCTCTGATCACCGTTGAAGGTGACAAAGCCTCTATGGAAGTTCCGGCGCCGTTCGCCGGTACCGTTAAAGAGATCAAAATCAACACGGGTGACAAAGTGTCTACCGGTTCCCTGATTATGGTCTTCGAAGTGGCGGGCGCAGCGCCTGCTGCTGCACCGGCTCAGGCTGCTGCTCCAGCAGCAGCGGCGG
>NZ_SZWU01000039.1:109129-110429 GCF_005280935.1 Citrobacter sp. wls757
AGTTAACGTACCGGATATCGGTGGTGACGAAGTTGAAGTCACTGAAGTGATGGTTAAAGTGGGCGATAAAATTGCCGCTGAGCAGTCACTGATCACCGTTGAAGGCGATAAAGCGTCGATGGAAGTTCCGGCACCGTTCGCGGGTACCGTGAAAGAAATCAAAATCAGCACCGGCGACAAAGTTAAAACCGGTTCTCTGATTATGGTCTTCGAAGTCGAAGGCGCAGCACCTGCAGCCGCTCCTGCACAAGCAGCAGCTCCGGCTCCGGCCGCTGCACCAGCGCCTGCGCAAGCCGCAGCTCCGGCCGCAAAAGCGGAAGGCAAATCTGAGTTTGCTGAAAACGATGCTTACGTTCATGCAACGCCGCTGATTCGTCGCCTGGCGCGCGAATTCGGTGTGAACCTGGCGAAAGTGAAAGGTTCTGGCCGTAAAGGTCGTATCCTGCGTGAAGACGTTCAGGCTTACGTGAAAGACGCTATCAAGCGTGCTGAAGCGGCTCCGGCTGCAGCAGCAGGTGGCGGTATCCCGGGCATGCTGCCTTGGCCGAAAGTGGACTTCAGCAAGTTTGGTGAAATCGAAGAAGTGGAACTGGGCCGTATCCAGAAAATCTCTGGTGCTAACCTGAGCCGTAACTGGGTGATGATCCCGCACGTTACTCACTTCGATAAGACCGATATCACCGATCTTGAAGCGTTCCGTAAACAGCAGAACGCCGAAGCTGAAAAACGTAAACTGGACGTGAAATTCACCCCAGTAGTCTTCATCATGAAAGCCGTTGCCGCAGCTCTGGAACAGATGCCGCGCTTCAACAGCTCCCTGTCTGAAGACGGTCAGCGCCTGACCCTGAAGAAATACATCAACATCGGTGTAGCGGTTGATACTCCGAATGGTCTGGTTGTTCCGGTCTTCAAAGACGTGAACAAGAAGAGCATTACCGAGCTGTCTCGTGAACTGACCGTGATCTCCAAGAAAGCGCGTGATGGCAAGCTGACCGCTGGCGAAATGCAGGGCGGTTGCTTCACCATCTCCAGCATCGGTGGCCTGGGTACTACCCACTTCGCGCCGATTGTGAACGCGCCAGAAGTGGCTATCCTCGGTGTCTCCAAGTCCTCTATGGAGCCAGTGTGGAACGGTAAAGAGTTTATGCCGCGTCTGATGATGCCGATTTCGCTCTCCTTCGACCACCGTGTAATTGACGGTGCGGATGGTGCGCGCTTTATCACCATCATCAACAACATGCTGTCTGACATTCGCCGCCTGGTGATGTAAGCGAAAAAGCCGGCCCGACGGCCGGCTTTT
>NZ_SZWU01000039.1:110479-119951 GCF_005280935.1 Citrobacter sp. wls757
GTCAGTGAGGTTATTGTGCGAAAGACAAATCGGTTGCCGTTTGTTGTTTCAAAATTGTTAACAATTTTGTAAAATACGGGCGGATAGAACGACCCGCTGGACGACGGGTATAAATTAAGAGGTCATGATGAGCACTGAAATCAAAACTCAGGTCGTGGTACTTGGGGCAGGCCCTGCAGGTTACTCTGCTGCCTTCCGTTGCGCAGATTTAGGTCTGGAGACCGTCATCGTAGAACGTTACAGCACCCTTGGCGGTGTTTGTCTGAACGTCGGCTGTATCCCTTCTAAAGCGCTGCTGCACGTAGCAAAAGTTATCGAAGAAGCCAAAGCGCTGGCTGAACACGGTATCGTTTTTGGCGAGCCGAAAACCGATATCGACAAGATTCGTACCTGGAAAGAAAAAGTTATCACTCAACTGACCGGCGGTCTGGCGGGTATGGCCAAAGGCCGTAAAGTGAAAGTGGTTAACGGTCTGGGTAAATTTACCGGGGCAAACACCCTGGAAGTTGAAGGCGAAAACGGCAAAACCGTGATCAACTTCGACAACGCAATCATCGCGGCGGGTTCCCGTCCGATCGAACTGCCGTTTATTCCGCATGAAGATCCGCGCGTGTGGGATTCCACCGATGCACTGGAATTGAAAACTGTTCCTAAGCGCCTGCTGGTAATGGGCGGCGGTATCATCGGTCTGGAAATGGGTACCGTGTACCATGCGCTGGGTTCAGAGATCGACGTGGTTGAAATGTTCGATCAGGTTATCCCGGCTGCCGACAAAGACGTGGTTAAAGTCTTCACCAAGCGCATCAGCAAGAAGTTCAACCTGATGCTGGAAACCAAAGTGACCGCCGTTGAAGCGAAAGAAGACGGCATCTACGTTTCCATGGAAGGCAAAAAAGCCCCTGCCGAAGCTCAGCGTTACGATGCTGTGCTGGTCGCTATCGGTCGTGTACCGAACGGTAAAAACCTCGACGCGGGCAAAGCTGGCGTGGAAGTTGACGACCGTGGCTTCATCCGCGTTGACAAACAGCTGCGCACCAACGTACCGCACATCTTTGCTATCGGCGATATCGTCGGTCAGCCGATGCTGGCACACAAAGGTGTTCATGAAGGTCACGTTGCCGCTGAAGTTATCGCCGGCAAGAAACACTACTTCGATCCGAAAGTTATCCCATCCATTGCATACACTGAACCAGAAGTTGCATGGGTTGGTCTGACCGAGAAAGAAGCGAAAGAAAAAGGCATTAGCTACGAAACCGCCACCTTCCCGTGGGCTGCTTCTGGCCGTGCTATCGCTTCCGATTGCGCAGACGGTATGACCAAACTGATTTTCGACAAAGAATCTCACCGTGTTATCGGTGGTGCGATTGTCGGTACCAACGGCGGCGAGCTGCTGGGCGAAATCGGTCTGGCGATCGAAATGGGTTGTGACGCAGAAGATATCGCGCTGACCATCCACGCGCACCCGACTCTGCACGAGTCCGTGGGCCTGGCGGCAGAAATCTTTGAAGGTAGCATTACCGACCTGCCAAACCCGAAAGCGAAGAAAAAGTAATCTTCCCGCTTTTGTGAAAACGCCTCTTCGGAGGCGTTTTTTTTGCCTGAAAACTACCAGTTTTAGTAGTCATCTCATTGATATTTCCACTAAAAAAAATTGCGCAACTGCCGATACTTTTTTCGCCATTGTGTGGCTACTGGCCGCACGGAGAAGAGGCTCTGGACTCTCTATTACACGAAAAAGGAAAATACATGTCTTTAAAAAAAATCGCGGTTGTTGGCATGGTTGTCGCGACAATGACGCTGACCGGTTGTGGTGCGATGACCACCGCCGTTAAAAAACGTAACCTTGAAGTGAAAACGCAGATGAGTGAAACCATCTGGCTGGAGCCTTCCAGCGAGAAGACCGTCTACATTCAGGTAAAAAACACCTCTGACAAAGACATGAGTAACCTGCAAACCCTGCTGGCAAATGACCTGTCAGCGAAGGGGTATAAAGTGACCAGTTCGCCAGACAGCGCTTATTACTGGGTGCAGGCGAACGTGTTGAAAGCGGACAAAATGGATCTGCGTGAAGCTCAAGGCTTCCTGAAAACGGGTTACGAAGGTGCCGCGATGGGCGCAGCGCTGGGCGCGGGGATTACCGCTTATAACAGCAACTCCTCTGGTGCGGCGCTGGGTGTTGGTATCGCGGCGGGGCTGATCGGCATGGCCGCGGATGCGATGGTGGAAGACGTAAACTACACCATGGTTACTGACCTGCAAATCTCTGAACGCAGCAAAGCGAAAGTGACAACGGATAATGTTGCTGCATTGCGTCAAGGGACATCTGGCATCAAGCTGCAAACCAGCAGCGCGCAAGGCGATCGCGCAAAATACCAGACCCGCGTTGTGTCTAATGCTAACAAAGTGAATCTGAAGTTCGAAGAAGCGAAGCCGGTGTTGGAAGCTCAACTGGCGAAATCTGTCGCTAACATCCTGTAATTTGTTGCGGGTTGCCGGGGGGCGGCTATGCCTTACCCGGCCTACTAACCTTCCGACTCGGTATCAGGGCGCTACAGGTTGCCAGTTTTTATCCGGATGGAATGTGGTTAACGCTTGTGCTTTCTGCTGTGATTCAACACCGAGATCGGCCTGGTAGACTTTGTCTTCACCGTTAATCATAAAACTCATCACGCCGGTGTGATCGTAGCTAACGGGCCAGGCTACCATGGCAAAACCGCTGGTTTTATCGGGAAGGATCCGGAAGCGATAGCCGTGATAGCCCATGCCCGGCTCCTGTGGACTGAAGGCTGGGCCAAGCGGGCTTGGCGCTTCGCCCGGCGAAACAGGCCAGTACAGACCATCCTTTTTCCCTTCAGAACTGACAATCTTTTGCGCGTATTTCTGGTTCATCGCAAAATAGCTCTGCTGAGCATCCACATAGGCGTGCAACGCCTCGATGGCAGCAAGTTCGTTGCGTCCAATCTCACGGGTCAGGATCTCTTCGGCCGCTTCCTTGATATCAAATTGCCAGCCTGAAGCGTTTTTGACGACCGGGATTGGCAGTTGCCAGTCGCTGTCCCCAACCACAAGATGCGCCGTATTGCCGTCGATGACAGTGCTATGGCGTACCTTCCAGTCACGCAGGAAGCGATCAACCGCATCAGGATCGACGCCTTCTGGCGGCAGAAAATCACGCCAGTTTTCCCCGAGCAGGTTGCTCATTGCACTTTCATTTTGCTCACTGATAGCGTTTGCCAGCGCATCTGTTGCCTGGTCTGGTGTGCTGAAGGATTGTTGTGCCATCGCGGTGGCCGAAACCATGAACAACACCATTCCACTGAGTAGTTTATTTTTCATGTCGGTTCCCTTAACGATGACGGAATTCACGGTGTTCAGCACGCCCGCCAGAAGGCTGGCGTGATGGCTGATTACGGGCGACCTGCCGGCTCTGGGCACCTCGCTGTTGCTGTGCCTGCCAGTTGGCGGAGCGACTGTCGTTACCGCTCAGCGCATTGGCGCGTGGCTGGCTGGTTCGCTGTTGAAGATTGCGCTGTTGTACATTGCGTTGCTGCGCCGGTTGCGTGACCCGTTTCTCCTGTCGCTGGGCGACTGCCTGGCGATTCTCCCGCTGCTGAGTGCTCGTCCGCTTCGCGGTTTGCGGTTTGGTATCGTAACCGCGGTAGTTATTACGCTGAGAAATTTGCTTCAGTTGTTGATTCGATGCCTGACGCTGGGCGTCTCTCGTGCCCGTACGCGCCGTTTGCGGGAATGTTTTCCCCGTCGATTTTTCCATCTGGCTCAGGGCTGCCTGGCGCTGGTTATCACGGTTGACCGGTCTTTGCTGAGTCGAACTTAACCCGGTTGCCGTGTTAGTGGAGTGGAAGCGGTTATTGAGCTGGCTATTTGGGTAAGGCACACCCTCACGGTAGGCTGGGTTATGCTGCCAGGTACGGTTGGCATCTGTCAGGCGCTGACCACTGATTTTATTGAAGTTATCAACGTTAATGTTGATGTTGTTATCACCGTTGCGGTTATAGCCGCCATGGTTATCCCAGTCATCATTATGATGGTGGTCGTCGTCGTCATCCCAGTCGATGTTGCTGAAGATGGCATAGGTTGTGGCGACACCAAGGCTGAAGCCTAAACCATTGACGAAGCTGTTACCAAATTGCTCACCGGGCGTTGGTGGCAGATAGGTTGGCGGATAGGCGGTATTCGGCCAGGTACCGTAAACCGTGTTCGGGTTATAGGTTGGAACATACACCACCTGCGGATCGGCGGATTCAATCTTGATGACCGTAGGGCTTGTCGTGGTGGTAGTGCTGGTTGTTGACGTGCTGGTGGCGGTTTTCGCCGGTGCCGCTTTGGTCACGGTGGTGACGGTCTGTTGCGGTGTTGATTGCAGCGCGCCGGTTTGTTGCGCCAGCGCGCGCAGACGTTGAACGGAATCCATGACGTCCTTCGGCTGTGCGAGGAAAGCATCGCCCAGACTTTGTACCCACGGCGGATTTTCACCCATCAGCGACATCAACTGAGGAAAAGCGACCAGCGATTTCACGCTGGGATCCCAGGGCTGGCTGGCAACGGCCTGAATGGCAGCATCGCCCTGCATTTTGGGATTGTCTTTTGACCACTGTGCGGCCTGGATGACATTAGCCGGATAGGTTGAGGCCATCAAAATTTGCGACAACAGCGAGTCTGGATAGAGCGCGATGGGTGCAACCCACTGATCGATCTGTGCTGCCGAGTAGGTTGGTGCCACGGCGGGCGCTGTTTGGTCGGCCGGGGCAGGGGTCGCTACGGGAGCTGGGGCCGGTGTTGACGGTTGCTGCGCAACGGGGGGCGGAGCAGCAGGCTCCGTTGTGCGACTTTTAACAAACATCACGCCAGAGGCGGCAAACAGCCCGGCACTGCACAAAAGGACAAGCAGATGTGGCTTAAGGGGCAACTTCATAAAATGACTCCAACGAGACGAGCGCTGTGCCGTGAGGCGTTCCTGTTGCCGCGAGTATTATTCACCCGTGTTAGACAGTTTTGACTTTTATGGTTGATTCACCAGGTAGGTCCGAAAAAAGAGTGTGAGTATTTATTACACAATTATATGTGATGGTGGAAAAATCGCTGGAATATTCAGCCGATCGCGCTTGAAAATTAACCGTTTATGGGCGGTTTTAAGCTGACTTAATTTCACCTCGCCTTGTCGCTATACCATTCTTAACGATTCAGCCAATTTTTTATGTTGCTTTTTTGTAAACGGATTAACACTTAATGAAAATCCTGTTATTGTGCCTTATGCGGTACCGGGCATTTACCCTACTAACTACTGTCTCACAGGAGCGTGAAGAGAATCGCCCATCTACAAAAGCGCCGCATTATGACAATGAGAGCGAGGAGATATCGTCGTGCTAGAAGAATACCGTAAGCACGTAGCTGAGCGTGCTGCCCAGGGGATTGTGCCAAAACCTTTAGACGCAACCCAAATGGCTGCACTTGTCGAGCTGCTGAAGACCCCGCCTGTGGGCGAAGAAGAATTCCTGTTAGACCTGTTGATCAACCGCGTTCCTCCTGGCGTAGATGAAGCCGCTTATGTTAAAGCTGGTTTTCTCGCCGCTGTCGCAAAAGGCGACACCACCTCCCCGCTGGTTACCCCAGAAAAAGCCATTGAACTGCTGGGCACCATGCAGGGTGGCTACAACATTCATCCGCTGATCGACGCGCTGGACGATGCAAAACTGGCGCCGATTGCCGCCAAAGCGCTCTCTTCAACGCTGCTGATGTTCGATAACTTCTACGATGTAGAAGAAAAAGCCAAAGCGGGCAACGAATATGCGAAGCAGGTAATGCAATCCTGGGCTGATGCCGAATGGTTCCTGAACCGTCCAGCTCTGGCTGAAAAAATCACCGTTACCGTCTTTAAAGTGACGGGTGAAACCAACACCGATGACCTTTCTCCGGCACCGGATGCATGGTCTCGCCCGGATATCCCTCTGCACGCGCTGGCGATGCTGAAAAACGCCCGTGAAGGTATCGAACCGGATCAGCCGGGCGTGGTTGGCCCGATCAAACAGATCGAAGAATTGCAGAAAAAAGGTTACCCGCTGGCTTATGTGGGTGATGTTGTCGGTACCGGTTCTTCGCGTAAATCCGCAACCAACTCCGTGCTGTGGTTCATGGGTGACGACATTCCTCATGTGCCGAACAAGCGTGGCGGCGGCCTGTGCCTCGGCGGCAAAATTGCACCTATCTTCTTCAACACCATGGAAGATGCGGGCGCACTGCCGATTGAAGTGGACGTGTCGAACATGAACATGGGCGACGTGATTGACGTTTACCCGTTCAAAGGCGAAGTACGCAACCACGAAACCGGCGAACTGCTGGCAAGCTTTGAGCTGAAAACCGAAGTCCTGATCGACGAAGTACGCGCCGGTGGCCGTATCCCGCTGATCATCGGTCGTGGCCTGACCACCAAGGCGCGCGAAGCGCTGGGCCTGCCGCACAGCGACGTATTCCGTCAGGCGAAAGACGTGGCGGAAAGCAGCCGTGGCTTCTCCCTGGCACAGAAAATGGTTGGCCGCGCCTGCGGCGTGAAAGGCATCCGTCCGGGCGCGTACTGCGAACCGAAGATGACCTCCGTCGGTTCTCAGGATACCACTGGCCCGATGACCCGTGACGAACTGAAAGACCTGGCGTGCCTGGGCTTCTCTGCTGATCTGGTGATGCAGTCCTTCTGCCACACCGCGGCCTATCCGAAGCCGGTGGACGTGAACACGCATCACACGCTGCCAGACTTCATCATGAACCGCGGCGGTGTGTCGCTGCGTCCGGGCGACGGCGTTATTCACTCCTGGCTGAACCGCATGCTGCTGCCGGATACCGTAGGTACCGGTGGTGACTCCCATACCCGTTTCCCGATAGGTATTTCCTTCCCGGCGGGCTCTGGTCTGGTGGCGTTTGCTGCGGCGACCGGCGTGATGCCGCTGGATATGCCGGAATCCGTTCTGGTGCGTTTCAAAGGCAAAATGCAACCGGGTATCACCCTGCGCGATCTGGTACACGCCATCCCGCTGTACGCGATCAAACAGGGTCTGCTGACCGTTGAGAAGAAAGGTAAGAAGAACATCTTCTCTGGCCGAATTCTTGAAATCGAAGGTCTGCCGGATCTCAAAGTAGAGCAGGCGTTCGAATTGACCGACGCCTCCGCTGAACGTTCTGCTGCCGGTTGTACCATCAAGCTGAACAAAGAGCCGATCGTTGAGTATCTGAGCTCTAACATCGTTCTGCTGAAGTGGATGATCGCAGAAGGTTACGGCGATCGCCGTACGCTGGAACGTCGTGTGCAGGGCATGGAAAAATGGCTGGCGGATCCGCAGTTGCTGGAAGCCGACGCTGACGCAGAATACGCGGCAGTGATCGACATCGATCTGGCGGATATCAAAGAGCCAATCCTGTGTGCACCGAACGATCCGGACGATGCGCGTCTGCTGTCTGACGTACAGGGCGAGAAGATCGACGAAGTGTTCATCGGCTCCTGCATGACTAACATCGGCCACTTCCGTGCCGCTGGTAAGCTGCTGGATGCGCACAAAGGCCAACTGCCAACGCGTCTGTGGGTGGCTCCGCCAACCCGTATGGATGCGGCACAGCTGACCGAAGAAGGTTATTACAGCGTGTTCGGTAAGAGCGGTGCGCGTATCGAAATTCCAGGCTGCTCTCTGTGCATGGGTAACCAGGCGCGTGTAGCCGACGGCGCAACGGTGGTGTCGACCTCTACCCGTAACTTCCCGAACCGTTTAGGTACCGGGGCGAACGTCTACCTGGCTTCTGCGGAGCTGGCGGCGGTTGCGGCGCTGATTGGTAAACTGCCGACGGCGGAAGAGTACCAGACCTATGTGGCGCAGGTAGATAAAACGGCCGTAGATACTTACCGTTATCTGAACTTCGACCAGCTGTCTCAGTATACCGAGAAAGCCGATGGTGTGATTTTCCAGACTGCGGTGTAATGCCCTAAAGCATTTTGTGTAAAAACGCATCAATGCCCGGAGAAGTCTGCTTCTCCGGGCATTTTTATTTCTATTCCTTATACCCACTACGCTTTTTTTCTGCCGCGCTGCTGCGATAATTACAGCAAGGCGCAATGCGGTATTGGCGCATTGCCGGGAGTAGAGGAAGACATTATGGATTACGAATTTCTGCGCGATATTACCGGGGTGGTAAAAGTGCGTATGTCCATGGGCCACGAGGTGGTGGGGCACTGGTTTAATGAGGAAGTGAAAGAAAACCTGGCCTTACTTGATGAAGTGGAACAGGCAGCGCGTGCGGTTAAGGGCAGTGAGCGCTCCTGGCAGCGAGCAGGGCATGAATACACGCTCTGGCTGGATGGCGAAGAAGTGATGGTTCGCGCTAATCAGCTGGAGTTCTCTGGCGATGAGATGGAAGAGGGGATGAGCTACTACGACGAAGAAAGTTTTTCGCTCTGTGGTGTAGAGGACTTTCTTCAGGTTGTGGCGGCATACCGCGAATTTGTGCATCAATCCTGAGATATTTCAGATATCAATGAAGCCGGGTGAGACAAACCCGGCTTTTTTTTCGTCCGAATGATTATTTGATTTTTGTTAATCATTCAAAAACTGTGATCTGCCGCGTTTGTGATCTGATTTTGATTGAATATAATCGTTGTGATTTTATTTAATCACAACATAACAACAGGCGGGAAGACCATGAACATCAAGAAGGCAATAGAACGCGTACCCGGCGGCATGATGGTTGTGCCGTTGGTTATCGGTGCCATTATCAACACTTTTGCCCCGCAGGCGTTGCAGATCGGTGGATTCACCACGGCTTTATTTAAAAATGGCGCGGCTCCCTTGATTGGCGCGTTCCTGCTCTGTATGGGGGCGGGAATTAGCGTAAAGGCGGCGCCGCAAGCTTTGCTACAAGGCGGCACGATTACGCTGACCAAGTTACTGGTCGCGATTGCAATTGGTCTCGGGGTTGAACACCTGTTTGGCGCGGAGGGCATCTTTGGCTTAAGCGGTGTTGCCATTATTGCGGCAATGAGTAACTCCAATGGCGGGCTTTACGCGGCGCTGGTTGGCGAGTTTGGCAATGAACGTGATGTCGGTGCGATCTCCATTTTGTCTCTGAATGACGGGCCTTTCTTTACCATGATCGCGCTGGGCGCGGCGGGTATGGCAAATATTCCTATCATGGCGCTGGTGGCGGTTCTTGTTCCGCTGGTGGTTGGCATGATCCTCGGTAACCTCGATGCCAATATGCGTGACTTCCTGACCAAAGGCGGTCCACTGCTCATTCCTTTCTTTGCATTTGCACTTGGAGCCGGTATTAACCTGGAAATGCTGCTGCAAGGCGGTCTGGCGGGCATTCTGCTGGGCGTACTGACCACCTTTGTGGGCGGTTTCTTTAACATTCGAGCCGATCGTCTGGTAGGCGGGAGTGGTATTGCTGGTGCTGCGGCATCCAGTACGGCGGGGAA
>NZ_SZWU01000039.1:120004-126728 GCF_005280935.1 Citrobacter sp. wls757
GCACAGGCCGATCCCTCGCTGGCAGAGGTTGCCGCTGCGGCAGCGCCGCTGATCGCTGCGTCAGTCATTACAACCGCAATTCTGACGCCAATTCTTACGTCGTGGGTCGCGAAAAGGCAGTCTCGTCAGGCCGTGCAGGAGAAGAAAGCATGAAAATGATCGTTATCGCCGATGACTTTACGGGCTCTAACGATACCGGCGTACAGCTGGCGAAAAAAGGGGCGCGTACCGAAGTAATGCTGACCCCAGCGCAGAAACCGTCGCGCCGCGCCGATGTTCTGGTCATCAATACGGAAAGCCGGGCGATGCTGGCAACGCAGGCCGCCGCGGCTGTACAACAAGCGTTAGCGCCATGGTGTGAGGGCGAAGCAACACCGCTGGTATACAAAAAAATAGACTCGACATTTCGTGGCAATGTGGGGGCTGAAGTCACTGCAGCCATGCGTACAGCCGGTCGGACGCTGGCCGTGATTGCGGCGGCAATTCCTGCTGCCGGGCGCACTACGCAGGATGGCTTGTGCCTGGTCCATGGTGTGCCGCTGCTGGAAACGGAATTCGCCAGCGATCCAAAAACGCCTATTCACTCTTCGCGTATTGCTGAACTGGTCGCACTGCAAAGCGATGTCCCTGTACATGAGGTGTCGCTGGTGGATGTGCGTCGGGGAAGTTTGAGTGCGCTGCTGAGTGCTTTTGCAAAAGCCGGCGAATGTATGGTGGTGGTGGATGCCGTGGAAGAGCGAGATCTCGCGCTCATTGCGCAGGCGGTTTGTGAGCAAAAACAGATGCCGCTGCTCGTAGGGGCGGCAGGGCTGGCCAATGCGCTACCGGCCGCAACGTTTATGCAAGAAAAGCAGGAATTACCGGTGTTGGTTGTGGCTGGCTCAATGAGTGAGGCAACGCGACGTCAGGTGGAAAAAGCAGTGTGTCAAGGTCGGGCAAAAGTCGTTGATATCGATGCCGCGCGGTTGGTTGCATCGTCATTTGCACCGGAAATGGACTCTGTTATTGAACAGGCTTGCGCGCAACTGAGCCAGCAGCAGCACACGATCTTACGCACCAGTCGATGTGCAGAAGACCGGGACATGATCGACACGCTGTGTTTCAACGTGGGGATGAGTCGCCAGCAGTTGGGAGAACTGCTGAGTCAGCGTCTAGGGGAGATAACGCTGCGCATTATTGAACAAGCACGTATCGGCGGATTGTTCCTGACCGGAGGCGATATTGCCACGGCGGTCGCCAGTGCGTTGGGTGCTGAAGGGTATCGCATCCACAGTGAGGTCGCCCCCTGTATTCCGTGCGGAACGTTTGTGAATAGCGAGATTGACGACTTGCCGGTTATTACCAAAGCGGGTGGATTCGGTTCTGATACGACCCTTTGCGATGCGCTGTATTTTATTGAGGAGATGTACCGTGGTAACTAAAACAATTGCGATTACGATGGGAGATCCGGCGGGGATTGGTCCGGAAATTATTGTTAAAGCGCTACGCGAAGATGAACTTAATGGTGCATCGCTGGTGGTGGTTGGGTGCCTAAAAACGCTGCAGCGGTTACAGGCTCAGGGGCTGGCTGACGGAGTAACATTTCGCGCTATTGAACAGGTCGCCGATGCCAGATTCACGCCAGATACGATTCATGTGATTGATGAACCGCTGGCGAAACCTGACGAACTGGTCCCTGGTACAGTGCAGGCGCAGGCGGGCGATCTGGCCTATCGCTGTGTGAAGCGGGCGACTGAACTGGCGATGAAGGGGGATGTACATGCCATCGCGACCGCGCCGTTGAACAAAGAAGCGCTGCATCTTGGCGGACACAATTATCCTGGACATACCGAACTGCTGGCAACGCTAACCGAAAGCCGCGACTATGCGATGGTGCTGTACACCGATAAGCTGAAAGTTATCCATGTTTCGACGCATATCGCACTGCGCAAATTCCTTGATACGCTCAATGGGCAACGTGTCGAAACGGTGATTGGTATCGCAGATACCTTCCTGAAGCGCGTAGGCTTTGCACACCCGCGTATTGCCGTTGCGGGGGTGAATCCACATGCCGGAGAGAATGGCCTGTTTGGCGATGAGGAAATTCGTATTGTCGGACCCGCGATTGAGAATATGAGAGCGAAGGGGATGGATGTTTACGGTCCGTGCCCGCCGGATACCGTGTTTTTACAGGCTTATGAAGGTCAGTATGACATGGTGGTGGCGATGTACCACGATCAGGGGCATATCCCGCTGAAATTGCTGGGTTTCTATGATGGTGTAAATATCACAGCAGGTTTACCGTTTATTCGTACCTCTGCCGATCACGGTACGGCATTTGATATCGCCTGGACGGGAAAAGCAAAATCTGAGAGCATGGCCGTATCGATCAAACTGGCAATGCAACTGGCGTAATTTACTGTTATGAAAGGGCAACACCGTCTGGATAAGATTGTGGCGTATTTGAAAAATCATACGCTGGTTACCGTGGAACAGTTGGTTGACGCGGTTGACGCCTCTCCAGCAACGATCAGGCGCGATCTCATCAAGCTGGATGAACAGGGTGTGATCAGCCGCAGCCACGGCGGTGTTGCGTTACGACGCTTTGAAGCTGCGCAGCCAACCACAAACGAAAAGCAACTGCGATCGCCTGCTGAGAAACGGGCGATTGCGCGTTTTGCCGCCTCAATGGTGCGTGCGGGTGATGCCGTGGTGCTTGATGCCGGTACCACAATGCTGGAGCTGGCAAAATGTCTGACGCATTTGCCGCTGCGAGTGATTACCGTTGATCTGCATATTGCCCTGTTTTTGTCAGAATTCCGTCAGATAGAGGTGACGATCGTCGGTGGACGCATCGATGACAGCAGCCAGTCCTGTATTGGTGAGTTTGGCCGGAAAATGTTGCGCAGCGTCTATCCTGATATTGCTTTTATGAGCTGTAACACCTGGAGTATGGAAAAGGGTGTAACCACGCCAACGGAAGACAAAGCGGGATTAAAGCAGGAAATTATTGCGAATGCCCAACGGAAGGTATTGCTGGCGGATAGCAGTAAGTACGGCGCACATTCGTTATTTAACGTCGCGCCGCTTAGTTGCTTTACCGATGTTGTTACCGATGTGAATCTACCGCCAAACGCGCAGGCTGAATTAAAAGCGCAATCCGTTGCCCTGACGCTGGTACAGCCAGAGTAACGGCAATCTCAACCCTGATTGCGCCGGAGATTATTTAACGTAGGCCAGCAGGCTCAGAGAGTCACGCGCCAGCGCTTTGCATTTCTTTGCTGTTGGGATGCCGATACCGCTGAGATCGCGATAGCTGTCCTCACCCAGTGCCTTCATGTTGAAGGTGTCGTAATTGCTCAGGTCCCACTGGTTTTGCTGGGCAAAAAAGACCAGTGCGCGACGGATCTGCCCATTTGGCAAATTCTGGTATCCACAGTCATTTTTCAGAAAAACAAAAACTGCCGTTAAATCGGCCATATCTTCGGCTTCGGACTCGCTGAGCGCGTAGCTATTTGCGCATACGGCCATCAGGGTGCCGAACAAAACTGTTCTGAAAAACGTCTTCATTGCTTCTACCACTGCATCACGGAATTTAAACGTTAGCACACTGCGAGCGAAGCGACGACCTTTATTATTAGCCGTTTACTTGACCTTCCCGTAAGGGGAAGGCTTATGCTTAAAAGATAGCCTGCTTAAGCTGCTGAATATAAGGAAGTGATTATGCAACGTCGTGACTTTTTAAAGTACTCCGTGGCGCTGGGCGTCGCGTCAGCATTACCTCTGTGGAGCCGTAGCGTATTCGCCGCAGACCGTCCCGCATTACCCATTCCAGACCTGTTAACCGCCGATGCTTCTAATCGCATTCAGTTGATTGCACAAGCCGGGCAGTCGAGCTTTGCAGGTAAAACTGCTACCACATGGGGATATAACGGCAATTTACTCGGACCTGCGGTCAAGCTGAACAAAGGGCAGTCGGTGACCGTGGATATCCATAACCAGCTTGCCGAAGAGACGACGTTGCACTGGCACGGCCTGGAAATCCCCGGTGAAGTCGACGGTGGACCGCAAGGCATTATCCCTGCGGGCGGGAAACGTTCGGTGACCTTCACGCCGGATCAGAGGGCGGCAACCTGCTGGTTCCACCCGCATCAGCATGGAAAGACCGGTCGTCAGGTAGCGATGGGACTGGCCGGACTGGTGCTGATTGAAGATGAAGAGATTCGCAAGCTGCTGCTGCCTAAGCAGTGGGGCATTGATGATGTGCCGGTGATCATTCAAGACAAACAGTTCTCTGCTGATGGGCAGGTTGATTATCAACTGGACATCATGACCGCCGCCGTCGGCTGGTTTGGCGATACGCTGCTGACCAACGGGGCGATTTATCCTCAGCATGCGGCACCGCGCGGCTGGCTGCGCTTGCGTCTGTTGAATGGTTGTAACGCACGCTCACTGAACATTGCGGCCAGCGACAATCGTCCTTTGTACGTCATTGCCAGCGACGGCGGACTGTTGGCGGAACCGGTAAAAGTGACCGAGCTTCCTATGCTGATGGGCGAGCGCTTTGAAGTGCTGGTGGATGTGAGCGACGGCAAAGCTTTTGATCTGGTCACTCTGCCAGTCAGCCAGATGGGGATGGCGATTGCGCCATTCGATAAGCCGCATCCAGTCATGCGCGTTCAACCGTTGCTGATTACCGCTTCCGGCACGCTGCCAGATTCGCTGACATCCATGCCATCGCTGCCGTCACTGGAAGGTCTGACGGTGCGCAAGCTGCAGCTGTCGATGGATCCGATGCTCGATATGATGGGCATGCAAATGCTGATGAAGAAATACGGCGGTCAGGCCATGGCGGGTATGGATCATGGGAAGATGATGGGCCATATGAATAATGACAATATGGGCCACGGCAATATGAATCATGGCAATATGAACCACGGTGAGATGGGGAATATGCAGCATGGCGACATGGGCAACATGAAGCATGGAACATTCGACTTCCATAATGCCAACCGGATTAATGGCCAGGCATTTGATATGAATAAACCGATGTTTGCCGCGGCGAAAGGTCAGCACGAACGCTGGGTGATTTCCGGCCAGGGCGACATGATGCTGCATCCGTTCCACATTCACGGCACGCAGTTCCGCATTCTGTCTGAGAATGGCAAAGCGCCTGCCGCACACCGCGCGGGATGGAAGGACACTGTGCGGGTAGAAGGCGGCGTGAGCGAGGTGTTAGTGAAGTTTGACCACGACGCGCCAAAAGAGCATGCCTATATGGCGCATTGCCATCTGTTAGAGCATGAAGATACCGGGATGATGCTCGGCTTCACCGTCTAAAAAATTACGCTGTGCTTATCCGGCCTGCAGAAATCTCTCGTAGGCCGGATAAGACACAGTCTCTTTACAGCGTTTCACCGCACGACTCCCTCCTCCTGCAAATTCTGCTATTGCGCATAAAGTAATCGCCTTTGAAGCCGATAATCATTGGGTACCCAATGTGAGTTCAATGGATGAAATACTATGATTAAAAATGTGCGTGTTATTACCGGCATTCTTCTGGTTCTCGCCATTTTCTGTTTGCTACAGGTCGTGACAGGAAGCTTTTTTTATTCTGCGGTAAACAATGATCGCCATAATTTCCAGAACTCAGGCACCCTGAATGCCCAACAGGAAAATCTGAGTGATAGCGTCAATACGCTGATTAAAACCCGAGTAACGGTAACCCGCGTAGCAATTCGTTTCTTAAAGAATCAACGCGATCCGGCCTCACTGGCGGCCATTGATACTTTGCTAAAGACGGCGAGTGAGTCGATGAAGAAGGCTGAGGGATACTTCGCGCATTATCAGTCATTGCCGCAGGTGTCGGGGCAGAATCCGCAAATTGCATCTGAAATGGAAAAACAGTATCGGCAGATGCACGACGTGATGGCGTTATCGATAGAGTATCTGCGCGCGAATAACTATCAGGCCTATGGCGATCTTGATGCTCAGAAGGCGCAGGATGAAATGGAAGCCAGCTATGACCAGTGGCGTAACGAAAACAACGCGTTGCTCCAGCACGCGGCGGCGGAAAATCAGCACAGCTTTACCCGCATGCAATGGACGTTAGGGGCAATTGTCGTCGCTGTGCTCATCGTTCTGGGCATGATCTGGAGTGGGTTGCAGCATATGCTGCTTAAACCCCTGGCGCAGATCATGGAGCATATCCGCATTATTACCCGTGGTGATCTGACCCATCAACTCGACGTCCAGGGACGTAATGAAATGGGACGTTTGGCCACGGGCTTAGATGAAATGCGACAGTCGCTGATTTCGACAGTCACGTCGGTGCGTAACAGCTCAGAAACGATTCATAGCGGCGCAACGGAAATCTCATCAGGTAACAACGATCTGTCTTCGCGTACTGAGCAGCAGGCTGCTTCACTTGAAGAGACAGCCGCCAGCATGGAACAGCTTACCGCGACCGTGAAGCAAAATACGGACAATGCGAAACAGGCGACTCAACTGGCTAAGAATGCGTCTGATACTGCCGCACGTGGTGGACGGGTTGTTGATACTGTCGTGCACACGATGAGTGAAATTGCCGGTAGTTCACAGCAAATTGCGCAGATCACCAGCGTCATCGACAGTATTGCTTTCCAGACCAATATCCTGGCGCTCAACGCGGCGGTTGAGGCTGCCAGAGCAGGAGAGCAGGGACGCGGATTTGCTGTTGTGGCGGGTGAAGTCCGTACCCTGGCAA
>NZ_SZWU01000039.1:126771-132336 GCF_005280935.1 Citrobacter sp. wls757
GCAGCCAAAGAGATCAAAGCGTTGATTGATAACTCAACCCACAGCGTGGGGATGGGATCTCAGCAGGTGTCGGACGCGGGTAAAACGATGAAAGAGATTGTCGCAGCGGTCACCCGCGTGACGGACATCATGGGGGAAATCGCCTCAGCCTCGGAGGAACAGAGTCGGGGGATTGAGCAGGTGAGTCTCGCGGTCTCGCAGATGGACAGTGTCACACAACAAAACGCCGCGCTGGTAGAGGAGTCTGCCGCTGCAGCCGCTTCGTTGGAACAACAAGCTGAACAGTTACGCCTGGCCGTGGCGGCATTTCGCATCACTCGCGATGCCTCCAACGGTGAGCATCGAAAACCACCTAAGGATACTCCACGAGCGACCTCTGCGGGGAGTTCGCCACAAGATCCGCACTGGGAAACGTTTTAGCCACAGACTGCCGTGCACTCCTGGTTTTGATTAATAAGTGTACAAAAAACGACGCAAACGGGTTCTCCTGTGAACTATCAGAGGAACCCGCTCTCTTTACTGGTATACTTCATCAACTGAATTGTTTGTATGCTGTCGCAAGTTTTGTGGTTAGAGCGGGTCGCCGTCTGTCAGTCGGTGTATCAACGTAAGCGCTTTCTTTCGATCTGCATGATGTGTCAACTGATAAAAATCAGTGAGTTATAGGGTTTATGAAACATACTGTTGAAGTGATGATCCCGGAAGCGGAGATCAAAGCGCGTATTGCTGAACTGGGGCGCCAGATTAACGAACGTTACAAGGACAGCGGCAGCGATATGGTGCTGGTTGGTCTGTTACGTGGCTCATTTATGTTTATGGCGGATCTGTGCCGTGAAGTGCATGTCTCTCATGAAGTCGATTTCATGACGGCATCCAGCTACGGTAGCGGAATGTCTACCACGCGTGATGTTAAAATCCTGAAAGACCTGGATGAAGACATTCGTGGCAAGGACGTGCTGATTGTCGAAGACATCATCGATTCCGGCAATACGCTGTCCAAAGTGCGTGAAATTCTGAGCCTGCGCGAGCCGAAATCCCTGGCTATTTGTACGCTGCTGGACAAACCTTCTCGTCGTGAAGTGAATGTTCCGGTCGAGTTTATCGGCTTCTCAATTCCTGATGAGTTTGTGGTCGGTTACGGCATTGACTATGCCCAGCGTTATCGCCATCTGCCGTATGTTGGCAAAGTAGTGCTGCTGGACGAGTAATTGGCTGGAGCGCCTGATGGCGCAGGTTTGTAGGCCGGGTAAGGCGTCGCCGCCTCCCGGCAATGTCACATTATTTATGGTTGCTGTGTTTCTGACTCAGGTTAGACAACCCCTGGCGATAGCGCTGTTCCAGCGTTTCGCGGCTGGTGGCGGTGACGTCGAGATCGCGCAGCAGGCCATCATGAATACCGTAAGCCCAGCCGTGAATGGTCACTTTCTGACCGCGCTTCCAGGCTGAACGCATAATGGTTGAGTGGCCCAGGTTATAGACCTGTTCCATGACATTCAGTTCGCACAGGGTGTCCATACGACGTTCCTGCGGCATTTCGCCCAGCAGTGAGCTGTGTTTGAACCAGATATCGCGGATGTGCAGTAACCAGTTATCAATCAGCCCCTGTTCTTTATTTTCAATCGCCGCCTGGACGCCGCCGCATCCATAGTGGCCGCATATAATAATATGTTCCACTTCCAGCACATCCACCGCATACTGAACCACTGAGAGGCAGTTCAGGTCGGTGTGAATAACCAGATTGGCAACATTGCGGTGAACAAATAATTCACCCGGTTCAAGACCGGTCAATCGTTCAGCGGGAACGCGGCTATCGGAACATCCAATCCATAGAAAACGCGGATTCTGGGCATGCGTCAGCGTTTCAAAAAATCCGGGATCTTCTTCTATCAGCATCTTTGACCATAGTGCATTGTTGCTGATGAGTGTATCTATGTCTTTCATGGAGTAGCACGACCCGAAGCCAGATAAATTCGATGGGCTAATATAGGGTAACTCCATCATTATTTAAACTATATATAAAATGTCAGAACGTAAGGTAAGTATAAAAACATGACCATTGCTCTGGAACTTCAACAACTTAAAAAAACTTACCCCGGTGGCGTTCAGGCGTTACGCGGGATAGATTTGCAAGTCGAAGCGGGTGATTTTTATGCGCTTTTGGGACCGAATGGCGCAGGAAAATCCACCACCATTGGAATAATCAGCTCGCTGGTGAATAAAACCTCCGGGCGGGTGAGCGTCTTCGGATACGATCTTGAAAAAGATACGGTTAATGCTAAACGCCAGCTTGGCCTGGTACCGCAGGAGTTTAACTTTAACCCGTTTGAAACCGTGCAGCAGATTGTGGTCAACCAGGCGGGTTACTACGGTGTTGAGCATAAAGAAGCGGTCAAACGCAGCGAACTATATTTAAAGCAGCTCGATTTATGGGAAAAACGTAACGAGCGCGCGCGCATGTTGTCTGGTGGGATGAAACGTCGTCTGATGATTGCCCGTGCGCTGATGCACGAGCCAAAATTACTCATTCTGGATGAACCAACGGCGGGCGTCGACATTGAGCTGCGTCGTTCCATGTGGGGCTTTTTAAAGGATTTAAACGACAAAGGCACCACCATTATTCTGACCACTCACTATCTCGAAGAAGCGGAAATGCTGTGTCGTAATATCGGCATTATTCAGCACGGCGAGCTGGTGGAAAACACCTCGATGAAGAGTCTGCTCTCCAAGCTGAAATCCGAGACCTTTATCCTCGATCTGGCACCAAAAAGTCCGCTGCCGAAACTGGAAGGTTATCAGTACCGACTGGTCGACACTTCCACACTGGAAGTGGAGGTTCTGCGTGAACAAGGGGTCAACAGCGTCTTTTCTCAGCTGAGCGCGCAGGGCATTCAGGTATTGAGTATGCGTAACAAAGCGAACCGACTGGAAGAACTGTTTGTTTCTCTGGTGCATGAAAAACAAGGAGATCGCGCATGATGCAGCTTTACTGGGTTGCGCTGAAAAGCATCTGGGCGAAAGAGATCCACCGCTTTATGCGTATCTGGATCCAGACTTTGGTGCCTCCCGTCATCACCATGACGCTCTATTTTATTATCTTTGGTAACCTGATCGGCTCGCGTATCGGCGAAATGCATGGCTTTAGCTACATGCAGTTTATTGTACCGGGGCTGATTATGATGGCAGTGATCACCAACTCGTACGCCAACGTGGCCTCGTCGTTCTTTAGCGCCAAGTTTCAGCGCAATATCGAAGAGCTGCTGGTCGCCCCGGTGCCGACGCACGTGATTATCGCCGGTTTTGTCGGCGGCGGCGTGGCGCGTGGCCTGTGCGTAGGCATTCTGGTGACGGCTATTTCACTGTTCTTCGTGCCGTTCCAGGTGCATTCCTGGGTCTTTGTGGCGCTCACGCTGGTGTTAACGGCGGTACTGTTCTCGCTGGCCGGCTTGCTGAACGCAGTCTTTGCTAAAACCTTTGACGATATCAGCCTGATCCCCACCTTCGTGCTGACGCCGCTGACCTATCTGGGTGGCGTGTTCTATTCGTTAACGCTGCTGCCGCCGTTCTGGCAGGGACTTTCGCATCTGAACCCAATTGTCTACATGATTAGCGGCTTCCGCTACGGCTTCCTGGGTATTCATGATGTTCCGCTGGTCACCACGTTTGGCGTGCTGGTGGTGTTCATTGCGGCGTTTTACTTGCTGTGCTGGTACCTGATTCAGCGCGGACGCGGCCTGCGTAGCTAATTCTTTCTTCCTCTCCTGACTCGGGAGAGGAAGACTTTTGATGCTTATCACCATTACCGATTTATCACCCTGATAAACTACTTGCCTGCTAAGGAGGTAGGCAATGTTAGGTTGGGTAATTACCTGTCATGACGATAAGGCACAGGATATGCTGCATCGTCTGGAGAAAAAGTACGGTCCGTTGGAGCAATGTCAGGCGGTAAGTTTCTGGCGTGGGCTCAGCTCGAATATGTTAAGCCGCATGATGTGCCATGCCCTGCATGCTACAGATTCAGGTGAAGGTGTGATATTCCTGACGGATATGGCCGGGGCTGCGCCTTACCGTGTGGCTTCGTTAATGAGTCATAAGCATCCCCAGTGCGAAGTGATTTCAGGTATCAGCTATCCATTGCTTGAGCGAATGATTTCGTCACGGGAATCGCTGAGCAGTTCTGCGTTTCGCGATTGCATCGTCGCGCTTGGCGGCCCCGAAGTCTCCAGCCTCTGGCATCAACAACAAAAAAATCCCCCCTTCGTGTTGAAGCATGATTTGTATGAGTATTAATCATTGGTATTGATGATGCTTTTGCTACAATAACCGAGGTTTCTCGCCTCGGTTAAATCATATGGTTATGCGCGTTCTGTTTGTTCTGTTGCTCCTGTTTTCTGGTGGCGTAGGTGCGGCCTTGCCCGCTCGCTATATGCAAACCACGGAAGATGCGGTGATCTGGGCGCATATTGGCAATAAGACGGAGACTGTCGGTAATTTACGCGCGGGACAGATTATTGCCGTTGAACCGGATGCAAAGGATTACTACACCTTCAACTTCGGTTTTGGCAAAGGCTACATCGACAAAGGGCACCTGGAACCTGTGCAGGGGCGTCAGCGTGTGGAAGACGGCCTGGGTGACTTAAATAAACCGTTGAGTAACCAGAACCTGATTACCTGGAAAGATACTCCGGTCTATAACGCGCCGGACGTAGGCAGTGCGCCGTTTGGTACGCTGGCTGAGAATCTACGTTACCCGGTGCTCAGTCGGCTGAAAGACAGACTGAATCAGACCTGGTATCAGATTCGCATCGGCGAACGGCTGGCCTATATCAGCGCGCTGGATGCTCAGCAGGATAACGGTATCCCGATTCTGACTTACCATCATATTCTGCGCGATGAAGAGAACACGCGTTTTCGTCATACCTCCACCACCACATCAGTGCGTGCGTTCAGTAACCAGATGACCTGGCTGCGCGATATGGGCTATACCACGCTGACGATGTATCAGTTAGAAGACTACCTCAATAATCGCGCAAACCTTCCGGCGCGTTCGGTCGTTATTACGTTTGATGATGGCCTGAAGTCCGTTAGCCGCTATGCGCATCCCGTCCTCAAGCAGTATGGCTTTAAGGCGACGGCGTTTATCATTAGCTCACGTATCAAGCGCCACCCACAGAAGTGGGATCCGAAATCGCTGCAGTTTATGAGTATTTCCGAGCTGGAAGGGATTAAAGATGTTTTCGACTTCCAGTCGCACACCCATTTCTTGCATCGGGTGGATGGCCAGCGACGACCAATTTTACTCAGCCGTAACTATCACAATATTCTGTTTGATTTTGAACACTCCCGTCGGGCGCTCGGGCAGTTTAATCCGCATGTGCTCTATCTTTCCTACCCGTTTGGCGGCTATAACGCGACGGCGGTGAAAGCGGCGCATGATGCCGGTTTTCATTTGGCGGTGACGACGGTGAAAGGGAAGGTGAAACCTGGCGATAACCCGATGTTGCTAAAGCGGCTTTATATCCTGCGGACGGATTCGCTGGAAACAATGTCGCGGCTGATAGTCAATCA
>NZ_SZWU01000039.1:132381-139349 GCF_005280935.1 Citrobacter sp. wls757
TGGTAGGTTATCTGGAAGGTGACAGACGTTCCGAAAATGCCAGGGGTTACGGCTTCCGTCCCTGTTTTGACAAGCTTTGCCTTAAAGTTAGCGTTTACCGAGGTCACAGGCATTCCGATTATCTCACCCACGGCAATGACTTCAGCTGTGCTGTCGGCATACATTTGCGAATAGGCTGGAGAGCTTATTTTCACGCCGACGCCGCCAGCCGCGGTGATGCTGGCGTTGCTGGTGATCGAGTTGGTGAATAAGCTTTTATCCGCTGTGGTGTACGATGATTTAGCCACGAACGAGACTTCAATCGTCCCGGTACAGGTGCCGCTAATCTGGAAAGGCACCTCGGTGGTTTGGTCTTTCTCCACGTCACTTCGATACCAGTCGCCTAAATTCACGGTGGTGGGGGCTGTAAGAATGCAGGTCGGTTCGGAGAATGGAATGTAAAATGTGGCATCTGACATCGTAATCAGCGGACGAGGATGGTCGCTGCCCTCGGAGCTACTGGGGTTTCCCAGCACAATATGACCGATCGGACCGCCGACGGCGCTAAGAAAACCGATGCCTTCAGGCACACCGCTAAAGCCCGGTAGCTGGTAGATATCCATGACCGCATGCCATTTTTTTTCACTGAAGTAGCTTTCATTATCATTAGATATCGCAGATTCGGTATACGAGCTGGTGTTGGTGAGGAACCATGCGGTAAGCGGTCGTCCGTCGGGGTAGAGCCCGATGGTGTACTCAATGCCCGGAATGTTAGTACGAAACAACGCCTTCCCATCGACAGAGCCGATTAATAAGCTGCTGTCCGTCATTGAGAAGACATCTTCGCCATCAATCCCCATCATGCAGTGGCTTTGCATCTGCGGGGTGAGTTCCATAATGATATTGCTCGCCAGCAACGTAGCGCTAGACACGGAAGGCAGGAAGGTGATCGTCGGTGCGGTACCGGGAGACATGATTTCCCGCGTTGTATCATTGTAAAATTTACATTCCTGGTCAGCATATGCTGCACCGGATGTGCCCAACAGTAACAACGCGGCCAGGTGAGGGGAGAGCTTCATCATAAATCCTTTTATTCGTAGCTGACGTCAACCAAGACGTTGCTGGTGACAACGCCGCTGACAACTGCGCCCGTATTCTGATAGCGCGCGTAAAACTGATAATCCGTTAAATACTGTGAACTGCTTTTCTCGCTGACGTCGTAAACAACATTTGAACTGCCATCACTGTTTAAGACGTTAGTTTTAGCGTCCGCAGAAAAAATAACGATATCGACGTTTTGCGCGGCATCCACCGTGGCATCATTTTTGAAAACCTGGTTCTGGTTGCTCCAGAAGCCAGATTGCGGCGTAAAACTGAACATCAGTTGCTTGATACTGCCGTTATCGGCGCAGTCTTCGAGCCGCACGTTAAAAGGTGTGCCGCCAGCATCATCGGTTGGTGCATATTTACTGCTGCCGTCACTATGGTAAAACCATGCCCGTGCAACAGTGGGGAGATAAATCTCCCCTCCGTTTTCCAGACTCAACTGACAAGTGTTGTTGATGATATTGGCCGTTAGGTTGATATCCAAACCAGCACTTGCCTGGCTTACCCCAGACGCCAGCCCACTCGTCAGGCCCGCAAGCAACACAAGACCGGGCTGGCGAAAAAAGAACGGTAATTGTTGCATGTGCATTACCTGCTTTACGGGTAGGTAACGGTGAAGGTGACCGGTGCGAGCGCGGAGCCTGTTTTCACATCACTTATCGTTCTGTCTTGCGCGACAACGATACGTGAATTCATGGGAAACTCGCCGACACCTTCGGTAATAGTCACTTCCTGCGCTGCTGGCGGCCTTTTGCAGCTCAGCATAAGGCCGGTGTCCGCCTCGCCGGACCACACTTCAAACCCTGTGCCCAAGCCAGCCGCAAAGGAATCTCCATTGCTATTTGGGCCAGAGCATCCCCCGCCAGAACCCGGCTTGGCGGCTACAGTGGCGATGTCGACCCCGGAGCAGTTAGTGAATTTAATTTTCAGGGGTTCAATACGTGTTTTATTCGCGATATCGGAGATATAAACATCGCCAAAACCGATTTCTGCGGTTTCTGTCCCCGCTCCATTAACCACGCTAGCGTTACAGGTACCGGTGGTTACCGTTGATGTAAAGGTCATTTGCACGCTGTCGGTGCCGCTAATTGCCGCATTAACCATGCCGGAAAATAAAATGGCAGAAACGGATAAAGCGAGTAATGCTGAGTTAAATTTCATAGGAGTTCTCCGTTATTCTGCGCGAATTAATCGTATTCAAACTCGAATACGGCGGTGGCTTCAAATTTACCCACGGTCAGTGAACTGGCCTTGGTTTCTTGCAGAGAAGCGACCAACGGTACGGATTTATTCGAGATCTCCGTTTCCGTCCAGACCAAACGTTCTGCATCAGCGGTTGAGTTAATGACAAAAGGGGTGGTTGATGCGGTTTGTCGCGCGATGGTGACGGCGGAGTAGTCTGAAACGCCAGTGCCTTTCGCCAGTGAGTTGGCTAACCCGGTGGGCAGAAGATTTGACGGCGTACCGGTGACCGTTGTTTTTAATGAGCTGAGCGATGCCGGGCATTCGACGAGCACAATCTGGAAATTCGCCGTTGCCGCATTATTACGTACATCATCGAGGCGAACTTCACCATTAGCATTACCTATGGTTAAGCTCTGCACGGTATCGCTCCCCGTACCACCGACCAGTTTCATGTTACACGTCGTCTCGAAAATAGTAGCCGTGAAGTTAACATCAAGGTTGGTGGAGTTAGCAGCAAGGGCGCTTCCAGAGGCTGCCATCGCGACAAATGCCGCGATGGGAAGACTGAGGCAGTTTCTTTTCATATAAACTCTCATTAGTTTTTCCCTAAACAGGTCATTACATGTGGCAAAGTTGGTTACTTAATACGGGCGTTAGCCCCGCTTTTGCCGTGGTTTCGGTTAACTGATAATGCACCGTACAGGTGCTTTCTTTACCACTGCCCCACACCACGCGAAGTTCGCCTTGTGGGTCTACACCGCGGACGTAGGCTTGCCCGGCCTGACCTACGGTGCCGACGGTTTCATTTTTCTCGTTAAGGACATCTGCGCCTAAAGGAATAAAACCTTTATCGCTGCGCAGTAATTCCAGAATCAGTGAGCGCCCTTCATTGGTTTCAAAATTGACCAGCACGACGGCACCGCTTCGCGGTACGGTAACGGTACTGGTACTTTTGATTTCAACATCGTTTTCCAGCGTGCTGATATCCAGCGACACCCGGTTCTCGCGGTAGGCCGACATATACGGCAAAATGCCGTAGCCTGAGCTTCCGATTTCACTGCTGCTGTAACCTAACCCTGCACCTTTCGCGCCACTGGCTTTTACCAGCGCGACGGCGTCGCTCTCGCCAATGCTGCCCGGCGCGAACGCTACACCGCCAGAATGCAGCACCATGCCACCGCTGTAGCTGGCGGAATATTGCTGGCTATTGTCGTCGCCAAAAGAAGCGGAAAGCCCTAATGGGCCGTAACTGCTGTTGAGGGAACCAAAGCCGCTTACCTGATTCAGATTGCCGTAATTACCGCTACTGGAGGCGGCGCTAACGGAGTAGCTGATGTCGTTATCTTTGGTGTTACCGCTGGCGGTGGAGTTGACGTTAGTACCGCCTTTCATGTCAGAGCGCAGGCCCATGTTGATATTGGAGAAGCCGCCAGAACGTTCCCCGCTGTGGGAAAACATACTCAGTGGAATACTGAAGCTGACATAGATGCTGTCGTCTTTATTGCCGTTCTGGTCATAGGCACGTTGTACCGACAGGCTATAGCTGCCGTAGGCAAAACTGTTGTTGTAACCCACGCTATAGTTGGCCGTTGATCCCGCGTCATTCCAGTAATCTTGCCATGTTCCGCTGACATACACAGAACCCCAGGCAGTTTCTCCCTGGTTTAAGGGCTGGTTGATACTGACCTGCACCTGGTTTTTGGTGCGCTGGTAATCAGCATAAAGCTCATCACCTGATTGGTAACTTTGCTGGGCGTATTGCCGGTGTTTAACACTGTCTTGCAGAGATGCAGCGTCATTCAGGCTGAGGTAATCTTCGGTGGAAAAGCGATAAGCGGCGACGTTAAACGAGGTATTGGTCGCTTCTATCATTTTGCTGTATGTCAGTCGGTAGCTTTGCCCACTGAGTGTGCCTAGATCATCAATGCTGGCGTGAGATTGCGTCACATCAAAGGCGAATGCGCCAATGCCGGTGTTCATTGCCAGGCCTAATAACCCGGCATAGAAGTCCATATCGGTATATTGCGCGCCAATATAGCCGGTAAAGGTGTTGTTCAGGCCATAGTAAAACTGCGCGTAACCCACCTGTGGTTTATCATGCAAAGAATCATCGTTCAGCTCGCCGACGCCGATATCCCAACGTGTCGAGCCGGGGCGTAACATTTGGGTGACAGAAGAAAAGGGGACAGAAAAGCTGCGTTTGCTGCCATCGGTTTCTTCTACGGTAACCAGCAGATCGTTACCGTAACCCGTGGTGCTGAGGTCGTTAATCTCAAACGCGCCCGGCGGTACGGTCGTTTCGTAGATTTTATTACCGCTTTGCATCACCGTGACTTTGGCGTTGCTGTTGGCGATGCCGCGGATGACGGGCGCATAGTTGCTGGAGCCCATCGGCAGCATGCGATCGTCGTTATAAATGCGTGTCCCGCGCAGACTGAAGGAGTCAAACGCATCGCCACGGGTATAGGAATCGCCTATCACCATTTGCGCTTTCAGCGCCGTGATATCTCGCTGTAAATAAACGTCCTGATTGTTGTATTCGCTACCGGTTTCTTTGTTCCAGTTAAGGCTGCCTCGGGAACGCAAACGCCACGGCCCCATATTTAAACCGTAACGCAGGCCCATGTAAGCGGTATCGGATGTCGTACCATTGCCTTCACTGTGCCACGCGTTCATATCATAAGAGACGATTGCTGCTGGAACACCATCCTCCCACAGAGAAGGGTCAACATACCCGGCGGGGCGCTTCAGGATATAAATTTGCGGGAAGTTAAGATCCATTGCCTGTTTGCCGGAATCATAAGTTGCCGTAGCTCCAGGGTAGTATTTTTTTATATCCAGGCATGAAGTGTTGTCATCAGCCTCGAAATCATCGCTCATCGAGGTGGGATCAACACCTGCCTGGGTGAGTAAAAGTGGCGTCAGGCACGCGCTGGCGCGCGGCGTACCGTTTTCATTAAAGGTAATTTCAGAGGTGGATTTCAACGCATTGTTAAGGTTTACTTTTACACGATAGGTTCCGGCGAGTACCGGGTTGCCATACGTATACCGACTAATATCGATATTCGCACCGCTGTTAAGTAAAAATTGCTCGTTAAATTCTACGGCTTCATCTGACTCGACAATGGTTTTAGCTGATTCTGAATTTGCAGCAGAAACAGAAAAAGGGAGCGCAGCGCCAATAGCAAGGCATAGTAATGAGCGTTGAAATAGCATTCTTTATCCGAATAATTGATGTGGGCTATTGTTGCCCACAATATTGAAGCGTAATTATTATTAATTAGTCGATTTTGGCTTCTCGCTTATCTGTACCGCCATTATCATTAATGGTGTTATAGATAACTGTACCACTGGTATTACTCGAAAGATTTTTTACGGGCATGCCTATCCCGCTGAAGGGCAAGACAGATTTACTGTCGACGGTATATTCTTTGCCGCCCACTTTAAATTTAACGTTGGAAATGGAAACATTGTACGGGCTATCATTCTGGGCAAACAGTGAAAATGTATTGCCTTCTTTTTTCTGCGACCATTTTAGATTTTCAGCCGCATCGCCAGGCGTGCCTTTCAGGCCATCTGGACGGAAAAATAATTTGATACGCGTGCGAAAGGCGAGTTGAAGTTGATTTAAATTTTCGCCTTCTTTCGCTTTTGATTTTGGCGGGATTTCCAGCACGTTAAACCAAAACAGTGATTCCCGATCCTGAGGTAATGCGCTACCCATATATGTAATGCGTAAGGATTGCCCTTTTTGTGGATCGATACGAGATACCGGGGGAGTAATGACAAATGGCAGTTTTAGCTCCTGAGGATCAACACCGTCACGCCCGTCATCCAACCAGGTTTGCACCAGTAGCGGTTTATTTCCCCGATTATCCAGATTCACAATCACGTCTTTTGATGACTGCGGGTACACTATACGTGTTCCGGAAATGACGATATCCGCGTTGACCTGGAACGCTGTAAATGCCGAGAAGGCCGCAGCAGCGAAGCAGGTGGCTTTAAATCCCTTTGTAATAACCGTATTGACCATTTTACCCTCCCTGTAGGTACACTTTAAAATCCCCCAACATAGTCGCTGAGGGATTGGCTAATCTTTTTAAATAAAAGGATTAGTTATAAACAACGGTGAAGGCAACCTGCGCCTGTACGGTCCCTGCCGTTACCGGGCTGCTGTCTTCATTCCACTTCTGGCCCTGGGTGTAGGCTACGCGGTAGAACAGGTCACCGGTACCATCAGCGGAAATAGTGGCTTTCTGCGTGTTGTTAGTCTGGTCAACTTTGATCAGATCGGTAGCGCCGTTGCCGTTGTTAGACAGCACCAGGTTAACGTTTTCTGCCGCACCCTGTAGGTTAGCCGGCGGTACTAACAGGCCACCAGACGTAGAACTGGAACCACCCCAGGAATCAAACTGAGCGGAGGCATCTTTTACCGTTGCGTTATCACATTCGCTCAGGTTCAGAGCGAATTGTTTTTCGCCCAGAGTACTGTCATTACCCAGCGCGGTAGCGAAGTTTTTAACAAAAACGGTATCCAGAGTAACGTCAAAATCATTACCGTCTTGATCGATTTTATTATCAAGAGAGATTTTACAGGTGTTGTTAGAAACCAGGCCGTGGAAAGTAATTGTACCCGTATCTGAATTCGATGCCATTGCAGAGCCTGCGCTCAAAATCATTGCAACAGCGGCTGCCAT
>NZ_SZWU01000039.1:139394-141092 GCF_005280935.1 Citrobacter sp. wls757
AAAGACATTTCTAATATCCATATTTAGTTTTTAAATATAAACATAAGATATAATTTCATATATCTTATTTTTTGAAATATTGAATTTCGGAGCGTATTTTATAGGGGGCGATGACGAAAGGGAATTGGGGGATTATTAGAAATGCTTTAAGTTTTTTTAAGTATAATTAAAGTGTATTACTTAATAAATAAGATAGATAATAAATAATATTATTTATAGGTTTTAAATACAACTCATCAAAAATATGTTTATCTTGATGAGTTGTATTAGTGGTGAGATCTAGGCGACCTGTACCGGAATGGCTTTTGCAGTACGTTTCATTTCGTTGTCGCCTTCGAAATAGGCCACTTTCGGACGCCATGTACGGGCTTCTTCGTCAGACATAGTGACGAAGCTGGCGATAATCACAATGTCGCCAACTTCAGCACAGTGCGCCGCTGCACCGTTCACCGAGATGATTCTGGAGCCGCGTTCAGCCGCAATGGCATAGGTTGAGAAACGTTTACCATTGGTCACGTTCCAGATATCAATAGCTTCGTTTTCCAGAATACCTGAGGCATCAAGGAAATCCTGGTCGATGGCGCAGGAGCCTTCGTAATGCAGGTCCGCCTGCGTGACTTTTACGCGGTGGAGCTTGCCTTGCAGCATGGTGCGAATCATAACTTCTATACCCTGTCGTTTACCTTGGCTAAGCAGGCGCGACTGGCCTGCTTTGAGAAATCTTCAGGCAGTATTGCCCGATTTTTAACCCCTGTCTACTGGGCTAATGTAACGCTTTGATTATCGATCAGACGAGCCTGACCCAGCCATGCTGCGGCCAGAATCACCGCGCGTGTACTGGTTTCAGTCAACTCCAGCAGCGTGTCGGCATCACGAATCTGAATATCGTCGGCGCGGAAGCCTTTTTCATTCAGTTCTTGTTCGGCAATGGTAATAATTTCTTGCAGCTCACGATTACCCGCAATCAGCTTTTCAGCGATACCGTTCATCACGTTGTGCAGGCCTGGCGCAATTTTACGCTGTTCTGCCGTTAGATAACCGTTACGTGAGCTGAGGGCCAGACCGTCTTTGGCGCGAATAATCGGTACGCCAACGATCTCAATGTCATAACCCATGTCCGCTACCATTTTGCGGATCAGCGCCAACTGTTGGAAATCTTTTTCACCAAAGCAGGCGATATCGGGTTGGATCAGGTTAAACAACTTGCTGACGATAGTGGAAACACCACGGAAGTGGCCCGGGCGGCTGGCGCCTTCCAGCATGGTAGAGAGGCCGGGAACATCAACGAAAGTCTGGCCTTCCAGACCCTGCGGGTAGATCTCTTCAACGGCCGGAGCAAAGACATAATCGACTTTACGCTTGTTCAGCTTTTCGCAATCTTCCTGCAGGGTGCGCGGATAGCGCACCAGATCGTCTGGTCGGTCAAACTGCATCGGGTTAACGAAAATGCTGACGAACACCACATCAGCCCGCGCTTTTGCTTCATCGACCAGTTTCATATGGCCGTCGTGCAGGTTGCCCATGGTGGGAACCAGTGCGACGCGTTTGCCTTCCTGACGCAGACGACGAATATGCTGGCGCAGCAGCGGCAGGGTTTCAATGATTAACACGACAAGACTCCTTGAGTTGCCTGAGGTACCGTAGGCCGGATAAGACGCGTAGCGTCGTCATCCGGCACGGTCAGAAAATTAGTGGAAG